>NZ_DASPHO010000590.1:0-15632 GCF_035629615.1 Hyalangium sp.
AGTGGAAGCTGGCGGAGCTGGCCGCCGCGGCGGGCGTGTCCCCCCGCACGGTGCGCTACTACGTCCAGCGAGGGCTGCTCTCCGCCCCGCCCTTCAAGGGGCCGGACACGGTGTACGGCGAGGAGCACCTGCTGCGGCTCAAGGCCATTCGCGTGCTGCAGGCCCGCTTCCTCCCGCTGGATGCGATCCAGGTGGAGCTGGCGCGCCTGAGCCCGGACGAGCTGAAAACCCTGGCAGAGGCCCAGCTGCCCACGGACATCCTGCCGCCCCCACCGCCCGCGCTGCCGGAACCGGCCAAGGCCTCCGAGGTGTCCACGCCGGGGCCCGTGTCAGCAAGCGGGCAGGCACCAATGGCAGGCTACCGGCGGTGGGAGCTGGCGCCGGGGCTGGAGCTGCACCTCGCGGACTCAGCAGACGAGAAGACCCGGGCGCTCGCCGATCGCGTGCGCGCCCTCATCGAGCAGTCAGAAGAAAGGTAGACGCCAGATGAAGACCGAGCAGGCAGGCCAGGAGTTCAAGTGCGGGCTGTACACGCGGGAGGGCACGCAGGTTCCCCTTCAGGGCGTGGAAGTGACAGGGGAGCTGCTCGGCGGCCATGCGCGGGTGCGCGTGCGCCAGCGCTACCTCAACACCGAGAGCCGTCCCGTGGAGGCCGTCTACATCTTCCCGTTGCCCTCGGATGGGACGCTTACCGGCTTCTCCATGGAGTGCAACGGCCGCAAGGTGCAGGGCGTGGTGAAGGAGCGCGAGAAGGCCTTCCAGGAGTACGACGACGCCATCGTCGCGGGCCACGGCGCCGCGCTGCTGGACCAGGAGCGCCCCAATGTCTTCACCGCCCAGGTGGGCAACCTGCTGCCCAACGAGGAGACGCTGGTGGAGGTGGAGTTTCTCCAGGCCATCCAGGTGGAGGAGGGCAGTGTGCGGTGGATGCTGCCCACGCTGGTGGCGCCGCGCTACATCCCCGGCTCAGTCCAGGGACATCGCACCGGGCACGGCTCGGCCGACCCCACCCACCGGGTGCCGGACGCCGATCGCATCACCCCGCCGATCGGCCAGGTGGGCTACGGCCTGAAGATGGACCTGCTGGTGGACCTGGGCCTCGCGGTGGTGGTGGAGAGCCCCTCGCACGCGCTCACGCTGGAGAAGGACGGCCACAAGGTCCGCGTGAAGTTCTCCAAGGGAGAGGTGGCGCTGGATCGCGACTTCGTCCTCACCGTGCGCAGCGAGGACATGAGCACCTCCCTCACCACCGTCGTCACCCACCGCCAGGGTGAGAACCCGGGCACCTTCGCCCTCACCGTGGTGCCGGATCTGCTCGGCATGGCGGGCGGGGCCAAGCGCCAGGAGGTGGTCTTCGTGGTGGACACCTCCGGCTCCATGGACGGCGAGAGCCTCCCGCAGGCCCAGGGCGCGCTGCGGCTGTGCCTGCGCCACCTGCGCGAGGGGGACCGCTTCAACATCATCGCCTTCGAGAACAGCTTCCAGACGTTCTCCCCCGAGCCCGCCGTCTTCACGCAGAAGACGCTGGAGCAGGCGGACCGGTGGGTGGCCGGGCTGAGGGCCTCGGGCGGCACGGAGCTGCTCCAACCCATGTTGGCCGCCGTGCAGGGCGTGCCGGAGGGCGTGGTGGTGCTCCTCACCGACGGACAGGTGGGCAACGAGGACGAGATCCTCCGCTCGGTGCTCGCGGCCCGGAAGACGACGCGCGTGTACTCGTTCGGCATCGGCACCAACGTGAGCGACGCGCTGCTGCGGAACATGGCGAAGCAGACGGGCGGCGCGGTGGAGTTCATCCACCCGGGCGAGCGCATCGACGACAAGGTGGTGGCCCAGTTCTCCCGCGCGCTCGCCCCGCGCGTCACGGAGCTGACGGCCAGCTTCGAGGGTGTGGAGGGTGCCGAAAAGGCTCCCTCAGAGCTGCCGCCGCTGGTGGACGCGGTGCCCTGGACGCTGTTCGGCCGCTACCCCACGCCCGGCAAGGGCAAGGTGACGCTCAAGGGCCGCTCGGGCCAGGAGGCCTTCTCCCTCACCATCCCCGTGGACTTCCCCGCCGCGTCGGACCGGCCCGCCGTGGAGAAGCTGTGGGCCGCCGAGCTCATCCGCTCGTGGGAGTCCGCCGATCTGGTGGATGCCCGCCGCGTCCAGCGCATGAAGGAGCGCATCATCCAGCTCGCCGTGGCGCACCAGATCGTCACGAAGTACACGTCCTTCGTCGTGGTGGAGGAGCGCACCGGTGACCGCCGGACCTCCGGTCAGCCGGAGACGCGCGTCGTCCCGGTCAACGCTCCCGCAGGCTGGGCCATGTTCGGCAAGGACAAGAAGGAGGCGCCCGCGGAGGCGCTGGGGGCGGCCGACAGCTTCAAGAGTCGGGCGCAAGGTGTGGCCATGCCCAGGAAGCGGCAGGCGACGACCGGATCCATGCCTGCTGTTGGAGGAGCGGGACCGGCTGGGCCTCCGCCTGCTTCCCCCGCGCGCCCGGCTCCGGCTCCCGCGGCTTTCGCGTCCGCGTCCGCGTCCATGCCCAGCAAGGCTTTTGACAGCCCCCTGGATGATTCCTCCGTCCGTCGCGAGGTCTCGGAGCGGGTCCTCGAGACAGCGGCCTCGTTGGAACGGCGGGTCAAGGGCAAGAGCGCCGCGCCCGAGCCCATGCGCGGGATGAAGGCGGACATGCTCGAGTCCGCGTTCGAGGCGGATGCTCCTGCCGAGCAGAAGCCGACCGAGGAAACGGATGTCACCGCGCTGCTCTCCCACCAGCTCGCCAGCGGCCTCTGGGAAGGCAAGGGCTCGGGCCCGGAGCCGGTGCGGCAGGCCCGCGCCACCGCGCTCGCCCTGCTGGAGCTGCTGCGCCAGGGCATCACCAGCAACCACGCGCTGCATGGCGCCCAGGTGAAGAAGGCGGTGGAGGCGCTGCTCTCGCTCGCCGCCGGCCTCTCCGGGGTGCCCGAGGTGGCGGAGCTGGCTCTGGGTGTGGCGTGGCTCGTGGCCGCGGGCCCTCGCACCCGGGGACTCATCGCCCAGGCGGCCCAGCCGCTGTCGGGGCTCAGTGCCTGTATCGGCGATGAGGCGAAGCTGCGCCAGCACGTGGACACTCTCGCCACGCGGTGAGGGTTCTGTCCTGACGGGATGGGCCTTGGGGCGCTAGGGTGTGCCAACCCTTCGCCCCGAGGCTGTCATGCCCGCCGACTCCACTGCCCTCGCCCCGCTCCAACGCCAGAGAGCCCTGCGCGTCCGGCAGACCAAGGAGTGGGGAGAGATCCTCATTGGCCTCGAGGGCCGCAACCGCTACCAGGTGGTGGGGGACGATGGGCAGACCCTCTTCATCGCGGGAGAGGTGGGCAGCGGCCTGGGCCTGTTCCTGCTGCGCCTCTTCCTCAAGGCCAGCCGCCCCTTCACCATGGAGCTGAAGACGCCCGGCGGTGCCACCGCGCTGCAGCTGCGGCGGCCCTGGCGCTTCTGGCTCTCCCGCCTGGAGGTGCTGGATGGAGAGGGCCACCCCCTGGGCAGCGTGCAGCAGCGCTTCGCCTTCTTTGCCCGGCTCTACGATGTGCTCAGCCCGTCCGGCGAGCTGCTGGCCACGCTGCGCGGGCCCTTCTTCAAGCCGTGGACCTTCCACGTCGAGCAGAACGGCCAGGAGGTGGGCCTGATCCAGAAGCGCTGGAGCGGGCTCGGCAAGGAGATGTTCTCGGACGCGGACAACTTCGGCGTCACCTTCGGGGACATCCGGGACGCGCGGCTGCGCACCTTGATCGTGGCTGCCACATTCCTCCTCGACTTCGTCCACTTCGAGAACCGCGGCGGCTGAGCGGCGCCATAGAGGCCCGCTCTCTCTCAGAGACTCGCCCGGAGCATGCTCAGACGGAGTCGCGCACGGGAGGCAAGCGCGTGCGTCCGTCCAGATCCCGGGGCACCCCGTCCGGCGTAGGCTCGGGGCGGTACTGCTGCACCTGCCGCACCATCCAGAAAGCCGTAGCGGACAACACACCGAGATCGTCCAGCCAGCCCAGGATGGGGACGATGTCCGGGATCGCATCCACCGGGGACAGGAAGTACAGCACCGCCAGCAGCCCGGCGAGCTTCTTCCAGCGAGGGACTCGACTGTCTCTCAGGTACCGGACGAACCGGGACCCCATTCCACGAAGACCCGTAGCGTTCATGCTTCCTCCTACGCACGAGAGGCCGGGTTCATTGCACCCAGTCCCCTTCCGCCCGGCCCCTCCTCAAGCAGCCGAGAGCCCGTGACCCACAACGGAGTCTCGCACCACCGAGGCCCTGCTCGCCACCTCGCGCCACCGACTGTCTCCTGGAAGAAGCAGAGGCCAGCCCTCCCGATCGCTTGAAGTTCCCCACCCCAGGACTCACGCTCGGGTAAGAACAGCCGCGCCGAGGGCGTGGCGGAGGTGAGAAGCGGTGGCGAACACCTCCATGAAGCTCGCGCGCATGTCCGCAGTGCTTGGAGCGCGGAGGCTCATGCTCCGCCAACTGGAGCAAGCAGAGGCCGCCGCCGAGCGCCTCCATCACCCGGACGATGCCGAGGCGCTGCACGACCTGCGCGTCGCCCTGCGCCACCTGCGCACGTACCTCACCGCCTACCGCAAGCTCTTCGCCAAGGCCGTGTCTCTCAAGAGCCTGGAAGACCTGCGCAACCTCACCCGCCTCACCGGCCCCGCCCGTGACGCCGAGGTCCAGGCTGCCTGGCTCGCCGAGCAGTCCCGCGCCCGCCACACCTCGTCCACCGCCCGGCTGCGCTTCCGCCTCCACGAGCACCATGCCGAGCTCCTGCTGGAGATCCGCAAGCGCTTCACCCGTGACTTTCCCCCGCTCGCTGCACGCCTGCGCCGGCAGCTCGAGCGCGCCAAGGACAAGGGCCAGCGCCGCTTCGGGAGCTACACCGCGAAGCAGGTGCTGCGCAGGGGCCGGCGCCTCCGGAAGCGCCTGGGCCGGATCCACGGCCTGGCCGACATCGAGGGCTGCCACGAGGCCCGCATCGCCGCCAAGCGCGTGCGCTACCTGCTGGAGCCCTTCGAAGAGCTGCGCGGCGCGCACAAGCGCATCCAGCACCTCAAGGCGCTGCAAGAGACGCTGGGGCAGATGCACGACCTCCACGTGCTGCTGCAGACGATGACCGAGGCGCCCGAGAACGCCCAGCCTCCCAAGAGGCGTGGCCAAGGCTCGGAGCTGGCTTCGCTCGCCGCGAGCGCGCGCCGGCGGCTCACCGCCCTATACAACCGGGTGGAGCGGGACTGGCTCGGGGAGGCGAGGACCGAGCTCGATGAAGCCCTGGCCCAGGTAGCCTCCGCGCTGCGCAAGGCGGGGCGCTCGAGTTCCTGAGGCTCGCTGCGGCCCCAGCCGGTGCCGTTCCCCACCGGCTTCGTCGAGACGGCTAGGGAGTGCCTTCGCCCGGCTCTGTGTCCTCAGCGGAGCTTCCCTCGGAGCTTCCCTCAGGGCTTCCCTCAGGGCTTCCCTCGGAGCTTCCATTCTCCGGCTCCTCGGCCTCACCGCTGGCCTCCGGCAGCTTGGAGATGCCCGTCACCTTCTCCGTTCCGTTCTCCAAGGCAATCAGCCGCACACCCTGCGTGTTGCGGCCGATGACGGAGATCTCCTTGGCCTTCATGCGGATGAGCATGCCGCCATTGGTGACGAGCATCACCTCGTCCCCATCCTTCACCTGCACCAGGCCCACCACCTTGCCGTTGCGCTCGGTGGTCTTGATGTCGATGATGCCCTTGCCGCCGCGGCCCTGGCTCCGGTACTCGGTCTCCTCGGTGCGCTTGCCGTAGCCGTTCTCCGTCACCGTGAGGATGGTGGTGCCCTTCTCCACCACGTCCGCGCCCACCACCTCGTCCCCGTCCTCCAGGGTGATGCCCTTCACGCCGTAGGCCTGGCGGCCCATGGAGCGCACCTCGTCCTCCGGGAAGCGGATGCTCATGCCCTGCGCGGTGGACAGGAGGAGGTCCTTGCTGCCGTCGGTGATCTTCACCGCCACCAGCTCGTCCCCTTCGTCGATGCCCAGCGCGATGAGCCCGCTGGAGCGCACGTTCTCGAACGCGCTCAGGTCCGTGCGCTTCACTACGCCGCGCTTGGTGACGAAGAAGACGTAGCGGTTCTCCGGGAAGTCCCGCGTCACCAGCACCTGCGCCAGCTTCTCGCCCTCGCCGAACTGCACCAGGTTGATGATGGCCTTGCCACGTGAAGTCCGGCTGGCCTGGGGGATCTGGTGCACCTTGAGCGAGTACAGCTTGCCCTTGGTGGTGATGGGCATGAGGTACGCGTGGGTGCTGGCCACGAACAGGTCCGTGACGAAGTCGTCTTCCTTCGTCGTCGCCCCCGTCTTGCCTCGTCCCCCGCGCTTCTGGGCCCGGTACTCGCTCAGCGGCGAGCGCTTCACATAGCCCGTGTGGGACAGGGTGACGACCATGTCCTCCTCGGCGATGAGGTCCTCGCTGGTGAACTCGGACGCCTCGCCGGAGAGCTCCGTGCGGCGCTTGTCGCTGTAGCGGTCGCGGATGTCCTGCAGCTCCGTCTTGATGACCTGGAGCAGGCTGCGCTCGTTGGAGAGGATGTCCCGCAGCCGGACAATGTCCCGCACCAGGGCGAGCAGCTCCTTGAAGAGCTCCTCGCGCTGCAGGCCGGTGAGGCGCTGGAGCCGCATCTCGAGGATGTTCTGCGCCTGCTCCTCGCTGAAGCCCGAGCCCTCGTACTTGCGCTCCAGGCCCCCATAGCTGGGCTCCTCGGCGCGCGCGCGGCTGACCAGCAGCTCCATCTGCGCCTTGGCCTGCGCGTAGTCGATGCGCTGCAGGTTTCGGAAGCTCGCGTGCTCGTAGAGCGCCGGCGAGAGGATGTTCATCAGGCCCCAGCGCGCCTCGTCCGGATCCTTCGAGGCGCGAATCAGGCTCACCACCAGATCGATGAGGTCCTGCGCCACCAGCAGGCCCTCGACGATGTGCAAGCGGGCCATCGCCTTCTTCAGCTCGAAGCGGCTGCGGCGGGTGACGACGTCGCGGCGGTGGGCGATGAACCGATCCAGCAGATCCTTGAGGGTGAGCGTGCGCGGCTGCCCGCCGTCCACGGCCAGCATCACCGCGCCGAACGTCGTCTCCAGCGGGGTGGTGGCATACAGGTTGTTGAGCACCACCCCGGAGATGGCGTCGCGCTTGAGCTCGATGACGACGCGCATGCCCTGCCGGTCGCTCTCGTCGCGGATGTCGCTGACGCCCTCCAGCTTCTTCTCGCGCACCAGGTCGGCGATCTTCTCGATGAGCCGCGCCTTGTTCACCTGGTAGGGGATCTCCGTGATGATGATGGCCTCACGGTCTCCCTTCTTGCTCTCCTCTATCTCCACCTTGCCCCGCAGGGAGATCTGCCCGCGGCCGGTGGTGTAGGCGCGGAAGATGCCCTCGCGGCCGGTGATGATGCCGGCGGTGGGGAAGTCCGGACCGGGGATGAACTTCATCAGGTCCAGGACGGTGGCGTCCGGGTTGTCGATGAGGTGCAGCGTGCCGTCGATCACCTCGCCCATGTTGTGGGGCGGGATGTTGGTCGTCATTCCCACGGCGATGCCGCTGCTCCCATTGACCAGGAGGTTGGGGAACTTGGTGGGCATCACGAGCGGCTCGGTCAGCGAGTCGTCGTAGTTGGGCCCGAACGCGACCGTCTCCTTGTCGATGTCCGCCAGCAGCTCCTCGGCCAGGCGGTCCATGCGGACTTCGGTGTAGCGCATGGCGGCGGGCGAGTCGCCGTCGACGCTGCCGAAGTTGCCCTGCCCGTCCACCAGCAGGTAGCGCAGGCTCCACTCCTGGGCCAGGCGCACCATGGCGTCATAGACAGAGGCGTCACCGTGGGGGTGGTACTTACCAATCACGTCACCCACCACACGGGCGCTCTTCTTGTACGAGCGGTTGTGGGTGTTCCCCAGATCGTGCATCGCGTAGAGGATGCGGCGGTGCACGGGCTTGAGGCCGTCACGCACGTCGGGCAGGGCGCGCCCGATGATGACGGACATGGAGTAGTCGAGATACGACCGGCGCATCTCGTCTTCGATGTTGACGGGGATGAGCTCCCCGGCCCCGCTCGGAGGGGGGGCGGGGGGCGTTGCCGGCTTGTCGGTGGTGTCGTCGGCCATGGGCTTTGAGCGCTCTGGAAGGTGGGGGGGCGGGCCCGCCCGGAGGGGGCATCCGCCCGGCGTAGGAGCGTTCGTAACCCCTGGATCTTTCAGCGTCAACAGGGGAAACGAGGGGGTGTTGGCAGGTCCGCCCGGCCGGAGGGAGAGGGGGCTAGGCCACGCCCTTGGGACGGAGGGGTGCGGCGAGCCGCTCGGCCTCCGCGCCTGTGGGTCCCTCCGGGTCTTTTTCCTTTGCTTTTTCGAAGGCGGCCAGCGCCCCGTCCCGGTCTCCCTTGAGCTTCAGGGCGACGCCGAGCTTGAGGTGGGCGGCGGCGTTGTCACGGTCCATCGACAGGGCCTCGCGGAAGTGGCCGAGCGCCTGGTCCACGTCTCCGGACAGGAGCGCCTCGTTGCCCGCCTGGACGCGCTTGTCCGCGTCGTTGACGAACTCGACCTGGAGCACGCTCTTGCCCACCACGTTGGCGATGAGGACGCGGAGGATGCCGCCCCAGTAGAAGGTGAGGCCCTCGGCGGCCACGATGGCGGCCAGCGGCAGGTCCGGCAGCAGCTGCTTGCCACGGAACTTGAAGCGCACCTTGGTGTAGCGGCCCTTGTTGGCCCAGTGGACCATCTCACCCTGGAGCTTCTTGAGGCTCTCTTCGACGCGCTTGGGGTCGATCTCGAAGGGAAGCGCACGGCCCTTGTCTACAGGCTTGCCCGCAGGCAGCGCCTTCTGGGAAGAGCGGGCCTTGACGGGCTCGGGCTCCAGGATGGTGACCTCCGGGGCCACGGGCGCCGCGCGCCGCTTCGCCTCCACAGGGGGTGGGCGCTGCTTCGAGGCCACGGGGCGGGTGGGCTTCTTCTTCGCTGGGGCCTTGCTGCGGGGTGCGGTCTTCGCCATGGCTCTACTTTAAGGGAATCGCCCTCGCCGCGCACGAGAGCGTGGCCTGGGACTCAGGGCCGGCGCGCCCCCACCTACTCCCGTCGACGCTCCTCCGCCTTCTGGACGCGCTCGCGCAGGCGGGTGGCCTCCCGCCGCGTCTCCTCCAAGGCCTTCTGCAGCGCCTCTTGCTCACGCACATGCTGCGTCCGCTGCTTGTCGAGCTGCTCCCGCGTCCGGCGGAGCTCCTCCTGGACCTGCTTCAGCTTGTCGCTCAGCGCACGGGTCTCGCTCATGACCAGAGCCCTTCATCCACCGCCTGGAACAGCAGCTCGGCCAGCAGCTCCTGGCTCCGCTCTGGATCCACGAGCGGCATGACGAAGCGAGGCATCTGCAGGAAGCGCTCGTCCACCACTGCATGGGGTGCGCGCCGCTGGAGCTCGCCCATCAGCCGCTGGAGGTTCTCGTGCACCGTGAAGGTGCGCAGGTCGCCCAGGCCGGTGAACTGGGTCGCCTGCGTGAAGGCCAGCCGGCAGCCTTTGCCCAGCACCCAGACGAAGTTCTCCACGACATGGCGCTTCTCCTCGACCGTCTTGTGGATCCGGTGGCGGCGGCCGCCGTGGTAGTGGGTCTCCTCCTCCTGCTTTGTCTCCACCTGGGTAGAGGCCCGCCGCCCTCTCATCAGCAGGCGGAGCTCCGCGGAGCGCACCTGCAGGCTCTCGCCGCGCGTTCCCTCCAGGCTCAAGCCCTGCTCGTCGAGCTCGAACCGCTTCACCGTCACCCAGCCACCTGCCCCTCGGGGTAGCACCTCGTAGGCCACCGCGAGGAAGCCTTCCTCACGGAGCGCCGCTCGGAGCTCTGCCGCCTGGGCGATGGGCAACCGGGCCAAGACCTTGGGCGGCTGCGGTGCCAGGCGGAACCTCACGTCCACCGGCGCCAGCTTCAGCAGCCTCGACAGCGCCGGAAGGGCGGACTCCAGGGAGGCAGGGTTCCGAGCGAGCGCGACGAGCGCGGTGGTCGCCGCCTCGGAGCGCTCCCCGACGACTGGCCCGGGCAGCACCTGCCCCGTAGGCGAGGGCTCCCTCCCTGCGGACTCTGTTGCCTCCAGACGGCCGCGCAACCCGCTCACCTCGCGCCGCGCTGCCTCCAGTTGCTGCTGCAAGGACTCGCGCTCGCGCGCCTGGTGCGCCCGCAGCTTGTCCAGGTGCTCCTTCGCCCGGCGGAGCTCCGCCTGGGTCTCCTCGAGCCTGTCACGCAGTGCGCGGGTCTCGCTCATCCCGGCCCTCAGCCTATCCCGCCGAGAGGCCTTGCCGCTCCACCCCCCGCTGAGAGACGGTACACTCTCCGTCTCCCCGCGGTCTCTCCCCCGAAGCAGGCACTCATGCAGGAAAAGAAGTTCGCAGACATCTCAACGGCCGCCACGCCCCGACGTGCCCCGGAGCAAGTGTCGCGTCCCGTCCCCGCGCTGACCATCATCTCCCACCCCACGCCCCAGCGTGCCGGAGAGCGACTGCTGCTGGGTGCCCTGGACTCGGACGGCACGGTGGCCGTGTCACGCGTAGGCCCGGACTTCATCCGCCCGGGCGGCCCCTTGGGCATGCCACTGGCTGACACGTTCCTCAGCCGCAAGCCCCTCCTGTTCGAGCGCGCGGCCAACGGAGGCGTGCGCCTGCAAGTGGACGAGGGAGGCACCCCGGTGCGTGTGGTGGACGAGCCGCTCATGGGCACCCGGGAGTTCAGTCCCGAGGAGCTGGCCCTCGGCGTTCCCCTCGAGCTGGCCGAGCGCATCGTGCTGCTGCTCCACCTGGCCCCCTCCGCCGAGACCCAGCTCCCGGACGAGCTGGGCATGGTGGGCTACAGCGCAAGCACCCGCCGCGTGCGCGAGGACACCATCCGCGTGGCGGACCTGAAGGTGCCGGTGCTCATCCGCGGAGAGACGGGCTCGGGCAAGGAGCTGGTTGCTCGGGCCATCCACACGCGCAGCCCGCGCCACGCCGGCCCCTTCATCAGCGTCAACCTGGGCGCGCTGCCCAAGGAGCTGGCCGCCGCCGAGCTGTTCGGTGCGCGCAAGGGCGCCTACACGGGGGCCACCCAGGATCGCGAGGGCTTCTTCCGCGCGGCCCACGGGGGCACCCTCTTCCTGGATGAGGTGGGCGAGGCGCCGCCCGAGGTGCAGGTGCTGCTGCTGCGCGTGCTGGAGACGGGGGAGGTGTACCCGATCGGCGGGCACTCGCCCGTGGCCGTGGATGTGCGGCTGATCACCGCCACCGATGCGGATCTGCAGCAGCGCATCCGCGATGATCTCTTCAAGGCTCCGCTGCTGCACCGGCTGGCCGGCTACGAGATCCAGGTGCCTCCGCTCCGGGAGCGCCGCGAGGACATTGGCGTGCTCTTCTACCACTTCGCCCGCCAGGAGCTGGAGTCGCTGGGCGAGGCCCACCGCCTGGACGCCGCTGCCTCGCAGAGCGAGCCGTGGCTTCCCGCGGCGCTCGCCGTCCGCCTCGTGCGCTTCTCCTGGCCCGGCAACGTGCGCCAGCTCCGCAACCTCACACGGCAGATTGTCATCGGAAGCCGAGGCCTGCCCGGGCTGCAGGCCAACCCTCGCATCGAGCAGGAGCTGAACGCCTCCGCCATGCCCCTCCCCGGGAGCTCCGCGTCCCCCGCCACGTCCCAGCAGCCAGAGCCTGCCGCGCCCCCAGAGCCGCTCGCCTCTCGCCGCAAGCCCTCCGACGTGAGCGATGAGGAGCTGCTGGCGGCCCTGCGCGCCACCTCATGGGATCTCAAGGCCGCCGCCGAGCGCCTGGGCATCACCCGCCCCTCGCTCTACATGCTCATCGACCGGAGCTCCAGCCTGCGCACCGTCGGAGATCTGAGCCCCGAGGAGATCACCCGCTGCTTCCACGAGTGCAAGGGAGACCTGGACGCGATGGTGCAGCGCCTCGAGGTCTCCAAGCGAGGCCTCCAGCGCCGCGTCCGGGAGCTGGGCCTGACCGAAGCCTGAGCGGGTGGGGGCGGCCTTGTGACAGGTCAGCGCGGTTCATTGACACGTCAGCACCACTGGCTGACGTGTCGGTCACCCGCGATCTCTTGTTGTCACGATGATGCTGCCCTGATTTGGCACTGCACGCGCAGGCATGCCGCCTGCATTTGCTGCGCGGAACCTTCTTCTCAACGGCTCGACACGAGCGGAGTCATCTCCCATGACCACGAAGTACGTCGACATCGAACCCACCAAGCTGACGCCCGAAACCCTCACCGTCAAACCGGAAGACAACGTGGTCTTCCAGATGGTTGGGCGGACCGACATCGTCACCGTGGCCTTCCCAACGGGCTCCCCCTTCCCTTCCCAGGACACACCCTTCACCCTGAACGGCGGCAACCAGTTGTTGGCGAGTCAGAGCAAGACCGTCACCGTTACCTCAACGCAGAGCTTCTCTTACACCGTGACGCCCACCCCCAGCCTGCCCAAGCCCGAGGATCCCGAACCGCCTGGCACGCTCCAGGGAGACATTGACGTCTCGACGGATGGGCCGCCCAAGGACAAGTAGCTCCTCGCAGCTACGGGGTATCGAGCGTCACACGCCGTGATGCGAGAGGGCTCCCCCACTCCGCCACAAGGTTGGGGTTGTCAGTGAGCGCCTGGCTCAGCTCCTCCTGGGCCTCACTCCGCCAGGCCTGGGCCTGCGCGAGAGGAGAGGGGCTGTCCGCCAACGCCCTGAGCAGGCTCGAGCGCACGGCTCGGGCGTGTGCCCATCGGGGCCGAGCGGCCAGCGCCGCGTCAATGAGCGTCAGCCCTCGCTGCAACACCGGGCCGGGATCGCCTCCCATCCCCGCCAGCCACACGGCCTGGTCACGCTGCAGGAGCGCTGCGGAGAGGCGGAACTCCTGCCACTCGGGATCCGCCTCGATGGCCTGCTGGAAGGCCTGGGCCGCCGCCTCGAAGTGCTCGCTTCGCGCCCGTCCCTGCCGCGCCAGCCAGCGGGCCTGATCACCTCGTATCTCCCCGAGATACCGCAAGGCATTGGCCAGACGGGGGTTGAGCTCGAGCGCACGGCGCAGCGCCTCCGCGGCCCGCTCGGTGTGCGTCCGCGGGTCCTTGTCCTGCTTCAGCGCCCACAGTGCCTGGGTGTGGTGGAGCTTGGCCAGATTCACCCAGACCTGGGCATTGCGGGGCAGCTTCTCGAGGGCCTGGCGATAGGCCTCTGCCGCCGCGAGCGCGCTCGGACTCGGATCCTCTCCGCGCCGGAGCTGGAACAAGGCTCGCCAGAAGTGCACCTCGCCGAGGTTGTTGTAGGCGAAGGCCTGCTGCGGCGCCACGGCCCGAGCTCGCTCGAAGGCTGCCTGGGCCTCGTCAAGCAACGGGAAGGCGGCGCCTCCCTCCTCCCACTTCAGCTCGGCCCTCCACACGAGCGCCCCACCCAGGACGTTGTGGAACTGTGGGAGCTTGCCGTTGATGGCCAGCCCCTTGCGATACAGCTCGATCGCCTGTTCCAGCTCCGCGCTGGCCTCGCCTCCGCGGTTGTACCGCCGCCGAGCCCGCCACTCGTGCACTTGTCCCCCGTAGAAGTAGGGGACGTAGTTGCCGGGATCGATGCTGCGCGCCCGCTCGAGCGTCAGCCTCGCCTGCTCGAGATCGCCGTCGGCGTCACGGGGGTGGGCGCTCGACGCCCGCTTGAAGTACGCCGCCCCCAGGTTGATCCAGGCGTCCGCATGGCTTGCGTCGAGGTCGGTGGCCGCGAGGTAGGAGGCGATTGCCTGCCCGCGGTGCCCGGTCGAGTCCGCGCCGCGCTGGTCCTCGGAGTCCGCCCACACCTTGAAGATGCTCCCCAGTTCGCTGTGGAACACGTAGTCCCGATCCTCGGGGCGGATGCGCTCGAACGCCGCGACCGCCTCGCGGAGTTGCTCGCTCGGATCCTCGCCACGCCCCTGGTGGGAGACGGCCTGGCGGAGGAGGACCTGCGCCAGCTCCTTGAGGACGAGGGGGTGCTCGGGCGCGAGCGCCTCGGTGGCCCGCACGGCGGCCAGGGCCTTCTCCAGCAGCGGCCTCACCTCTCCGCCTTGCTGCGCCAGCTGCTCCGCCATCCGGCGGTGGAGCTGGGACTCCAGCACCCTGGACTTGATGTGGTCCGGCGCGACGGCGAGCGCACGCGACACCTCCTCCAGGCCCTTCTCGTAATAGGGCTGGACCTCGCCCTGGCCGTAGAGCTCCAAGGTCAGCGCGGTGAGCTGCAGCCGCGCGATGGCGTAGTAGATGGCGGGCTCGCTCTCGCCGATGTCGGCGGCCACGGACTGGGCCTGCCGTGCTGCTTCGAGATCCGCCAGGGCCCCGGCACGGTCCCCCTGGTTCAGGCGCAGGCTGGCCCGAGCCAGCAGGATGTCACCGCGGAGCATGGGCGCCTCGTAGAACCAGGGGCTCGTGGCACCCAGGGTCTCCAGGTGCTTCAGCGCCTCCTCATGGCGGCCCTCGTAGAACGCCAGCAGCGCCGCCACGTACTCCGGGGAGGGCACTTCAGCGCCTTCGCTCTGCTGGAGGTAGCCGAGGGCCGGCTCGCGATAGCGGCGCTCGAGCTCGCGGCGGCGGGCCTCGCGCTGCTCGGCGTTGCGGAGGCGTCCCACCTCCAGGAGCTCCTCCCGGTAGAGCTGTCCGAGTGCCAGCGCCAGCGCATAGGCCACGCGGGGCTCGCGGTAGCCGCGCTGCCAGGCAGACTCGAGCCGTGCGCGGGCGCCCTCGGCATCTCCCAGCGCGAGCAGGGCCCGCCCAAGAGCATAGGAGCCGGGGCCCTCGGCGCTCTCGCCAGCCTCGCGCACCTCGGCCTCCAGCTCGCTCATGCTCGCCCGGAGGGCCTGGCGATCGGCGCGCGTGTCATGCAGCGGCGCCATGGAGGAGTAGCGCGCCATGGCCTCGATGCGCTCCACGAGCTCGGTGAAGCGGCGGGAGAAGCGCTCGCGCACCACCACCTCGTGGCTGGCCAGCGCGGCCTGCCCCACGGAAGCACCCACCACCAGCGTCGCCGCGGAGCCCAGGGCCACCAGGAGCCGGTGCTTGCGAACCTTCTTGCGCAGCCGGTACCAGGCTCCGGCCGGGCGCGCGAGCACGGGCTCTCCCGCGAGGAACCGCTCCAGATCGTCGGCCAGGGCGCGCGCCGAGTCGTACCGTGCCGAGCGGTCCTTCTCCAGGCACTTGAGGACGATGGCCTCCAGGTCCACCGGCAGATCCGGGACGAGCGCCCGCGGCGGCCGCGGCTCCTCAGACTGGATGCGGCTGACGATCTCCAAGGCATTGACGCCGGCGAAGGGGGGTTGCCCCGTGAGCACCTGATAGAGCGTGGCGCCCAGGCTGTAGACGTCCACGCGCCGATCCAGCCGGGCCACCTCGCCCCGGGCCTGCTCGGGAGCCATGTAGTGGGGCGTGCCCAGCACCGCGCCCGTGGCCGTGTTCTCACCCTGCCAGTCCCGCGCCAGGCCGAAGTCCATGACGTAGGGCTTGAGGACTCCGTCCTCGGTGCGCTCCACCAGGACGTTGGAGGGCTTGAGGTCGCGGTGGATCAGGCCCGCGCGGTGGGCGGCGTGCACGCCCTCGGCGACGTCTCGCATCACCAGGAGCTTCTGCTCCAGGGTGAGCTCGGGAGCGACCTGGCCGAGCGATCGCCCCTC
>NZ_DASPHO010000591.1:0-6381 GCF_035629615.1 Hyalangium sp.
TTGCCCAAGGGGACTGGAGCTTGGCCAGGTTTCGAGAGCACGGATGCTACACCGCTCGGCCTGCTCAAGGTGCTGCTGCGCTCCTATCTGAAGTCGAACACGACCTGGCGCTCGTTGCAGGACAAAGTCACCCTGGAGGTCGTCGAACAGGCGGTGCACCGCCCGGAGACGACCCATCGGCTCGGGGCCAGCCTCACCCAGAGCAGTTGGTTCGATCACTACGTCACCCCGTATACAGGCTACGCACGGCTTCACGCAGCGGCGGATCCCTTCTGGTTCCGGCAGGCGGGCCTGCAGCTCTACTTCTGGCCTAACCCGGTGGAGGAGCCTATGTGGGCCAATGGGCTGCGCGACTGGCGGCGCCTCTTCGCGCTCGAACTCGGTATGGGATTGTCGACCGGGCAGTTCGGGCCGCTCAACCGCTACTCCGGCTTCACGCCTTCGGGAACTCCGCCGCTCATGCTGGGGCTCGCGGTGCAAGTGCTGCCGTATACGACGATCTCCACGGGGATGACATTCCTGCATGCACGCCAGACCTCGCTCGATACCGAGAAGCCGAGGTTCCTCGTGCAGAGCTATTACAGCGGCTCCGTAGAGATCAACCTCGTGGGCATCATCCGTAACCTTGCGACCCCGGACAAACCCGCCACGACGAAAGGGGGGCTGTGATCATGCCAGGAGGTACGGTTCCTACGGGCAACTTCCTCATCGACACGCAGCTCTCGAGTGAGCGCATCGCCTCTGGCCAATCCGTCATGGTGATCATCACCTACACCACGGACAACTCCGGAAAGTCCATTCAGATCACCCACGACCCTGGCTTCAGCGTGACGCCCCTCAAGGTGTCGGCCCCTCCGGGCGTTGGCATGGTGGTCCGGGCTCAGCTCACCGTCCACCGGAAGGGCAGCACGTACGGCTCGGTGCTGCTCACGTTCAACCTGGCCATGAGCTACCAGGCGGAAGTGCTGAGGGTGCTCCCATGATGATGAACTCCCGCCTTGGGACATTGGTCGGATCGAGCGTCCTGCTCCTTGCCCTCTGTGCCTGCGATGACGACACTACGGCGCTGCCCAGGCTCACCGTGGAGGTCTTCAATCCCGAGCACGCCTGCTTCGTTCTCTGTGAGGGCACGGTCGACAAGGCGGAACGGGCCCGCCTAGGCGACGAATGCGAAGCCGCGCTCGGAAGCCGGGCCTGTGGTTTCCAGGCCGGGCGGGATCGCATCCGGCTCACCGTGGACTATGGCGACGTCGAGTTCGAGAAGGCAGCGGATGTCCCGGCGCCTACGCTCAGCGTCCGGGTCAATGATGTGCCCCTGACCTCGCAGCCCGCCCTGTCCTCTCACCCCCGCGGCCGCCACCTCTTCTTCACCACGACCCTGACTGCCCCGGCTCAGTCCGCCGAGTCGTTCGGCTTCGCGGTGGGCTCGGCTGAGTTCGCTGCCTCGGTGGATGGGTTCACCATCTCCGAGCCCACGGCCGACGTCTCCGTTGGAGCGTGCCAGACGTGTCCCTTGATCGCGGGCACGATCGTCCCGGTGGTCGTGAAGATCCCCGCTGGCCTCAACACGAAGACCGGCACCCTGATCTTGAAGGTGCCTCGAGGAAGCCAGGGCAATCCAGTGCCACTGGAGTTCACAGGCCCCCGCGAGTCGAGCCTGATCGCGGAGACGCGTGTGACCGTCCCGGACGAGCCTGGGGCCTTGCTGACCGTGGAAGCGCAGGTGGGCTCCGTCCTCGGGAAGTACCAGGCGACCATCGCGAAGCCCACGCTGTCGCTCCAGGTGAGCGAGTGTACCGATGCCACCTCCTGCAGCCTAATGGCCCAGTCGGTGGCCACCGTGCGGTTCGCGGTGCCGAACGATCTTGCCGAGAAGTCCGTCTCGCTCACCACGTTGACGGACAATGCCGTGGATGGAGAGCCCAGGAGCATCCCCTTGAGCGAACGAGAAGGCGAGATCGCGCTTGGGGTGGCACGGCTCCCGGTGCCCGACGCTCCGAACGCGCAGTGGCGCCTGCGGGCCCAGGTGGGCTCAACGGCCGTGGAGCGCACGATCGCCATCACTGCCCCTATGATCTCCGTGAAGGCCGCCCAGTGCACCTCCGGCACCAGCCCCTGTACGATCAGCGCGGGGGTGGGCTCCGCATTAGTGACGGTGAGCGCGCCGCTTCAGGTGGCCGTCACGAGCGCCTCGCTCACCTGGACCCTGGACGACGTACCCTCCGGGGCCCCTGCACTGCCCCTCCCCATGCAGCCTCAGGCGGAGGTGAGGTCCGGCATGCTATCCGTGCCCGCACCGGATCAGCCAGGACGGGAGTGGCGGCTCGTGGCGTCCATCGGCCGGACCCAAGCTGTCTCCAGCCCCATCCGCCTGGTACCCCCACGTCCCATCCGGCTCCGGCTCGTCCCGAAGGACACGCCCAGGGACTCGATTGACTTTGGCGCCTCGGGTGTCCCGCAGCGAACCTCCGGAGAGCCTGACGCGGCCTGCCGCGAACTCCTCCTCGCAGTGGATGCGCCGGAGGTGTCCCAGGGGCGGCTCACGCTCCAGTCCAATCTGGGGGACATCAACGGGCGAGGGGCGCAGGTGGAGGTAGCGCTCGACTCCCAACGGCGGGCGTACGTCCCCCTGAGCCTTCCCTTCGAGCACACTGGGAGCCGTTCGCTGCAGGTCTCGGCCCAGGCCCCGCCGCAGCGCAGCGATGTCCTCTCCATGCCACTGGAGCCCGTGTACCCTCTTGCGGGCAGCATCGTCGCTCCGGCGGCCCAGCTGCCCGTCGATGCTTCGGGGAGCATGGCCGCGACTCTGCGGGGACGGCTCGTGCTGCCTCCGGGCGCCCGGGCCGTGCCTGGCACACCTGTCTCGATCATCGTCACCGCGACCGCCGAGGCGGCCGCAGGCCCATTGGCCTGTGGACGGCCTGTGCCCTCCCAGGCGCTGGCGTGTGATCCGACAGACCCGGCCGCTACGGGTGGGTGCCTGCTTGCACCGCTCGCGGCCACGGTGGACGAGACGGGCCACTACAGCGTGACGCTGAATGCAGGGATCTGCTTCGCGGGGGAGGTCACCCTCGAGGCTCGGAGCCTGCGCTATCTCAGTGGGGAGGCAGCCTGTCTGGGAGAGCGCGGTGTGACGGAGGCACAGCAGAGCCTGGGACAGGTGACCGTCTCGTTCATCCCCGCCCCGCAGTAGCCCACTCCTCTCAAGAGGAGCATACCGCGCCCCGGCTGGTAGGCTCCCCACGCGGGCAGTGGAGGGCCTCAGCCAGCTCCTGCCAGCACTCCAGACTTGCAGGAGCTGGACCTCCTTGCCGTGCGTCCCAAAGTCAATCTTTCCCAGCACTTGCGCCGCCCATAAAAAATGTCGAAAGAGGTGCGCCGCCGATGTCGAGAACCGCTGTTCGGCTCCGACTCCCCAGTGAACGCGCGCTCCACGGAGGGGCGCCCGTACAAAGGAGTCGACCATGAAGTACATGCTGATGATGAACACGCCGGGCGGAGGCCCGTACCAGGTCGCCAGTTGGCCGCAGCAGGACCTCAAGGCGCACATTGCCTTCATGAAGGGCTTCGCAAAGAAGCTCGGGGAGTCGGGCGAGCTCGTGGCCGGCGAGGGCCTCTCCGGCCCCGATCAGGCCAAGCGCGTGCGCGCCGGAAAGGATGGCAAGCCGATCACCGACGGAGTGTTCCCCGAGTCCAAGGAGTTCCTCGCTGGGTACTGGATCGTGGACGTCGACAGCCCCGAGCGCGCCTACGAGATCGCCGCGGAGGCCTCCGCCGCTCCCGGTCCCGGCGGCGCGCCCCTCAACATGGCGATCGAGGTGCGGCAAGTGATGAGCGGGCCGCCCAAAGACCTGACCTGATGGCCCCGTCACTGGACACCCGCACCCAGCACCTGTTGCGCGACCTCGCGCCGCAGGTGCTGGGCGCCGTCATTCGGCGCTTCCGCGACTTCGCCGCTTCGGAGGATGCGGTTCAGGAAGCCCTCATCGCGGCGGCGACGCAGTGGCCGCGCGATGGCCTGCCCGAGAGCCCGCGCGCCTGGCTGATCCAGATCGCCTCGAGACGTATCGCCGATCATGTCCGCGCCGAGGCCGCTCGCCGCCACCGCGAGGCGATCGTGGTCAGCCTGGTGCCCCCGGAGGAGCAGCTCGCCCTCGCCGCGGATGAGGAGGCTGCAACGGGGCGGGACGACACCCTGGATCTCCTCTTCATGTGTTGCCACCCCGTGCTCTCGTCACCGTCCGCGATCGCGCTCACGCTGCGCGCTGTCGGTGGCTTGACGACCTTCGAGATTGCCAAGGCGTTCCTGGTGCCGGAAGCGACCATGGCGCAGCGGATCAGCCGAGCCAAGCAGAGCATCAAGGCCTCAGGGGTGCCCTTCCAGATGCCCACCGCCGAGGAGCGCGCCGCACGCCTCGACGCCGTGATGCACGTGCTGTATCTGATCTTCAGCGAGGGTTATACGGCCACCTCGGGCCCAGAGCTCCACCGCAGCGATCTCTCGGGCGAGGCCCTCCGCCTCACGCGCATGCTTCATCGCCTCGTCCCAGACGACTGTGAGGTCGCGGGGCTCCTCGCGCTCATGCTCCTGACCGATGCGCGGCGCGCCGCGCGAACCGGGCCGGCAGGCGAGCTCATCCCTCTCGATGAGCAGGACCGAACCCTGTGGGACCAGGGCGCGATCGCCGAGGGCGTGACGCTCCTCACCGCGACGTTGCCGCGGGGCTCGGTCGGCCCGTATCAACTGCAAGCGGCGATCGCGGCGGTGCACGACGAGGCTGCCAGCGCCGAGGACACGGACTGGGCGCAGATCCTGGGGCTGTACGGCCTCTTGCAGCGCATGTCCGACAATCCGATGGTGACGCTCAACCACGCGATCGCGACGGCGATGGTTCACGGCCCGGCTGCGGGGCTCGAGCGCCTCGACGCGCTCGCCGAGGACCCGCGCATAGAGGGTCATCATCGCCTCGACGCGGTCCGTGCACATCTCCTGGAGCGGGCAGGCGACCGCGAGGGCGCGATCGCGCACTACCGGCGCGCAGCAGAACGCACGACGAGCATGTCGGAGCGGAACTACCTTCTGACGCACGCGGCCCGGCTGAGCGACACTCCGAAGTAGGGATTGCAGGGCGAGCCCGAGGGCCTCGAGCGGTCCCCTCTCTCCCTGGCTCACCCCACGGCAGCGGCCACGACAGGGCGCCGGGGTGCAAGCTCCCAGGTGAGCCGGAAGGTGGCCGCGGTACCGTCGAAGGCGACGGGCTCCACGTGGATGTCCACCACGCCAGAGCCCCGCAGCGTCTCTGCCAGGAAGCCACAGGCGAAGAACGGGTTGTCCGCCGTCACGTCCTTCATCCAGAGCGTGGCCTCGCGGTTGCCCAGCTCCTTCACACGCGCCTCGTTGAAGTTGTTGCCGGCCCGAGCGCCATGGGAGACGCGCTCCAGCGTGCCGCGCGGCCCCAGGTGGGCAACGAGGGCCATGCTGGCGCGGCCCACGGCCGACTGCCGGTAGCCCTGCACGTAGCGCTCGCCCAGCCCGAAGTAGGCCGCATCCGGCGAGGCCTTGGGGAAGACATCCGGCGCGACCGCGCGCAGGAAGGTCCGCCACTGCTCCAGCGGGTAGGCGGGCCGCAGCGGCTCGGACAGGTCCAGCCCCACTCCGCGCAGCAGGCGCCGGGCCTCGGACGTCAGATGCGGCCCGAGCGACCGGACGAAGAGGGCCTCCACGGATTGAGCGAAGACAAGCTTCTCGTTCGGCATGCCCCGGAGACTGACAGGCTTGTCCGGAAGAACGCGACTGGCACCTGCCTCCATTGGTTGGCTGGTGGAAGCTCGGGCACCCTCCAGGCCCTGGAGACGGGGTGAGAGGACGGCGTTCTGTCCGCTGGAGGTCATCTGCGAGGCCCTCCCGGCACGGACGCTTTCACGGTATGTGAGGCGGAACCCCGAGCCCACCATGCTCCGAGGTCACCATGCGGATCGCCGTCTCCGGCACTCATTTCTCGGGTAAGTCGACGCTGGTCGAGGAGTTGTCCGTCGCTCTTCCGGAGTACTCCACCTTCGAGGAGCCCTACTACCTTCTGGAGGAAGAGGGGTACGCGTTTGCCGATCCGCCCTCCGTGGAGGACTTCGAACTGCAGCTCGAACGATCCATCACGTGCCTGGCGTCGACCGAGCCAAACGTCATCTTCGACCGGTGCCCAGCAGATCTCCTGGGCTACCTGCTCACGCATCGTGATGCCGAAGCGTTCGAGCTCGAGGCGTGGCTGCCACGTGTACGGTCTGCGATCGAGACACTGGATCTCATCGTCTTCGTGCCGATTGAAGGGCGCGACCGGATTGCGCTTCCTCGATCGCAGGATGCCCGCCTCAGGGCTCAGGTGG
>NZ_DASPHO010000592.1:0-18859 GCF_035629615.1 Hyalangium sp.
CGCTCCACGGGCTCTCCCCCGTCCGTGCACGGGGGCAGGTACACCCCCGTCACGCAGCGGTAGAGCACCACCCCCAGCGCATATAGGTCATCCGAGGGTTGGGCATGCCAGCGAGCCTCGGTGTCCTTGCGGAAGCGCCACATGAAAGCCTTCTGCTCCGGGGGCCGGTAGGCGCTGGTACCGGGGGGGGCGGGGGTGTCCGTGAGGGGGCGGGCGCCGGCGAACCAGCCTGAGCCCCAGTCCACCAGCACGGCCCTGCCCGCTGCGGTGACGCGGATGTTGTCTCCTTTCACGTCCCGGTGCACGGCCCCCCGGGCATGAGCAGCGGCCAGGGCGCCCGCGAGCTGGGAGAGCACCTGCAGCAGCTGGCGGGAGGAGCGTGGCTGCTCCCGGAACCAGTCGTACAGGGTGAGGCCCTCCACCCACTCCATGACGAGGTAGGGGTAGCGAAGGCCCGAGGGAGAAGTCCACAGGCCCTGGTCCTCGTAGCCAGGAATGGAGGGGTGCAGGCAGCGCTGAAGCAGCTCGGCCTCGCGTGGGAAGCGTGGGTCGTGCGGCGCCTTGGCCAGCTTGAGGGCTACCGGAGGAGCCTCAGGGTGTCCGGCGCGCTGCGCCCGGAACACCACGCCGAAGGTACCCGAGGCCAAGCGCTCGAGAATGAGCCAGGGGCCGATGGTGGTGCCGATGGCTGGGGCGTCGTCGAACAGGGGGGCCTCCAGGGAGGTAGGGCGCGAGCAACCCTACCCCGGAGGATAGGCTCCACGCCATACCCAGGACACCTCCCTGTGAATCGCCGTACTGGGCCGAGAGTCTCAGGAGAGGGGCTTCAACAGCCCTGCCTGGCGCAGCGTCTCATCGACGCGAGCCGCCAGCGCGACATGCTCGGGGTTGCTGACGGTGAAGCGCTCAGGGGTGAGGATGATGAGCGAGCCCTTGTCTTCCACGGGTTCGACTTGTACCGGGGGCGGCAGGGGCGGCAGCGGGCCGAGTTGGCGCGGGAAGTACATCACCCAACCGATGAACGTGCCCACGATGGCTCGCTCTGTCGACATCATCCGGTGGGTAGAAGAGGTGGCGACGCCCCATCCAGGCTCCCACGCTAGAACCATGGCACGCAGGATGTTCGCAAGCATCTGCGCCCGAACGACCTGCTCCATCGAATCTCCAGCGGAGGGCAGGTTGAGAACACAGGAGTTCCATATAGGCGATAGAGACTCCGCATAGCTCCCGCAGTGGATGGAGAGGCTGGCGAACTCGCGCTGACGCGTGCCTGGCCACTTTCCATTGTCCACGATGATGCGGAAACCCAGGTCCTCGATGATGCCCCCTTCGTCGTTGCGAGTTCTGCCCTGAGCGAACAGCTCTCGAAGAGAGGGAACATCCAGCGAGAGAGGCGTGGGGGCTTGTTTGCGCGAGCGAGGCGGTTTGAACCAGCGGCCAAAGAATGGGTCGCACATCGCCATGGCCTGGAAGAAGACTTGGGCACGGCGAGCGCAATCCTCAGCGGACTCCTGGCGGGGCCCCCAATATGCCGCAGCGTAATAGGTCTCAATCATCGGAAAATCTCCTCTACGGCACCGCTGGAGTATGGATGACCTGAATGTCACCGTAGCCGTTCTCTGCAAGCAGTTTACGAATGGCCTTGGCCGCCTTGGATTCCGCGACATGCCAGCGAATAGGGATGCCATGCGCCACGCGGCGCTGCCGGTCGGCGTTCTTGAGCATTTCTTGAGCGCCGGTATTCTCGAACCAGTCCTTGGGCTCCAGGGTGTCGAGGAACTTGTTGTCGTAGTTGGGGCCCTTGCCGTCCACGAGGTGGCCGTCCTTGAAGCCGTCGTAGTCGTACTTCTCTCCGGCGCGCTCGATTCTGTAGACCCAGCCCTCCGGAGCGCCTGAGACATGGCTCTGGTACTTGCGCGCCCCAGGCTTCATGCCCTCATTCTTGCGCACCCACTTGCCGGGCCCACCCACGGGTGGAGTCCACGGCATGGGCTTCGAGCCACTGCTGCCTCCGCCCGCGCCCCGAGCGGACATGTGGAGGATGACGACGGCCCCTGCGCCCGTGCTCACGGCCGTCACCAGGGCCTGGGAAGGAACAGCCACTCGGCTCACAGCCAGAGTCCCCCGGGCGGACAAGGTGAGCACGGGCAGGCCCAGCCTCCCCCAGCGGCCCGCCGCGGAGACCGCGCGAGCGCTGCCCGCGCCCGCCGTGCCGCAGGTGATGAGCACGTTGGTGAGCAGGCGTGACACATCGCGCACCTGCTCACCGCTGGGAATGGAGCGGAAGTGCTCCCAGTACTCGGGGGAGTGCTCGATGAGGGCACGTACCGCCGAAGGCAGCTGGGTCAGGCCCTCCAGGCTCTCGCGAGGGTGCATCACCAGGGAGACGATGCCAGTCACAGTGTCGGTGACGGCCCACCCGGCCCCCTCGACCGCGGGCCCGAGCACCCCGTCATCCGGAGCGAAGACCCCGGCGACACGTGCATCCGGGTGCCGAGTGAGCGAGCCGTCCACCGGGTAGAGGAAGCGCTTCTGCACCACCGTGTAGAAAGGCCCCACCTCGAAGCCCTCGGCGCGCAGGGCGCCGTCCTCCAGGCGTACCTTGTCGATGTACTGCAGGGCCTCGCCAGTGGTGGCGAGCACGAGGTAGCCATCCGGGCGCAGCACCAGCAGAGAGGCAAACCGGTGCATGCGCTCGTACAACTCCCGGCGCGAGACGGTCTCCTCGCCGTTGACGACTTCCCACAGCAGGTGAGAGGCCATGCGCCAGGGGCCGAAGTCCCGCATCTTCACGTCTGCCGACAGCAGCCAGGAGAGCAGCTCCAAGGCTTCGTCCGGAGTGATGCGGCGGCCATCCTTGGGGAGCGCATGAGGAGGGACTCCGGCGCGCACCATCAACCCCTGGAAATAATCCACATCGATGGCGGACGACCGAATGGGACCCAGCACGTCCCGGGAGTCGGAGGGTCTCCGGGGAGCGCCTCCGCGCCGGGATTCGAGCACAGAGGTGCTCGCGGGCGATGTGGCGCAGGAGGTGAGCCCCAGCACGATCAGGCCGAGCAGTCCCCTGGAAAGGGCACGCCACCACTGCTGTGCAGCGAGAGGAAGGGCAAACGAGGGCTTGAGAGCCATGGCCGATCCTCTTCCCGTCATGCGAGAGGAGACAAGGATCTGCGGGGCATGGCTGTAAGCCAGTGTAGGCGGGACAAAAAACACGCCCATCATCAGGAACCTCGAAGCGGATCCGCCGTGATCCAGGCGTAGGACCTTGAAAGTCTCCCAGGGCCTGCGGTCTACAATGGGGGGATTGATGAGCTCCCCCACGAAGTTGATCTGGCTCCTGGTCCCTCTGCTGCTCTTGTCGTGCTCCGACGCGGGCCTCTACGCGCTCGATGGGCGCGGGCCCAGCGGCAGGGACCGAGCGGACTTCTCCGGCGAGGTCTGCATCCCCCTGGCCAGCGGGGACGCCTTCCCCGTGAAGGTCGTCTTCGCCCTCGCGGGCGGGCAGGGCGTACCCTCGGAGCTGGTGGGCTACGCCACGGACGCGCTCGGCACGCTCAGCAGCCGCTTCTCCGGCCCCTTCATCAAGTTCTCCCTCATCGCCTTCCACACCGTGGCCACCGGCCTCCAGGGCAGCTTCGCGGACGCCTCCACCTTCCAGGCCGCGCTGCCGCGGTACGCCAGCTACCAGGAGACGGGGCCCATGAGCATCCGCTCCGCGCTGCGCCTCTCCAAGAGCATGCTCTCCGGCGACATGCAGACGTCCTGCCGCGGTGCCGTGGGGCGCAGCCGCTACCTCGTCGTGCTCGTCATCACCAACCCGGACCTCAGCTGTGACAACCCCGCCTTCAACGTGGGCATCGATGCGCGCTGCTCCGCGCTCACCCCCGTCTCGGGCGCTGCATCGTGCAGCCAGTGCGAGCTGACGGCCGTCACCGGCGAGCTCAAGGGCCTGGTCCAGCAGTTCGGCGCGGGCGAGGTGGTGGTGCAGCCCATCTACGTGCGCGAGGTGCCGGACGCCGTCACGCGCGATCAGGTGGCCGCCATCGCCAACGCCGGCGGCACCGAGGCCATCGAGACCGATCCCCAGGGCCTGCGAGACGCGCTCTCCAACATCAACTACGCCTCGCTCCAGACGTCGCTTGTCCTCAAGCGCTTCGTGGCCTTCAACCGCAACGTCCAGGTGCGCGACGGCCAGATCCTCGCCGACAGCGACGCCGACGGCGTGTCGGACATGGACGAGGTGGAGCTCGCCCTGGATCCGACCCAGCCGGACACGGACGGCGATGGCCTCATGGACGGCATCGAGCTGCGCATGGGCCTCAAGCCCCAGCCGGGCAACCTGGACATCATCAACGGGTGCAACGTCTCGCTGGACGAGGACGGGGACCGGCTCAACACCTGCGAGGAGCGCGTGCTCGGCACCGACCCGTGCATGGGCGACTCCGATGCGGACGGGCTGCCAGACATGGTGGAGGCGTTTGGCCGCACCAACCCGCTCGTCCCCGAGGACCTGCTGGACACCGACCGGGACGGCATCCCCAACATCCAGGAGGCGCTCGTCCGCGGCGATCCGCTCAGCGCCGACCTCGCCTTCCAGGCCGAGCGCGGCTACGGCTACTCGCTCGAGCTCACCGAGCCCACTCCGGATGGGCGCGCCTGCTACAAGGTGCGTGCGGAGAACATCACCGTGGTTCCCACCCAGGCGTACCCGCACCCGCTCTTCCCGGGCGTGACGATCCCCGCGGGCACCAACGACATCTACTTCTACATGCAGGTGGGCCGGGACAATGATCCCCGCGGTGCCGGCGTCGGCTCGCTCCACATCGAGTCTCTTCGCTACTCCGAGGAGACGGGCAAGACGCCCAGCGACACGGTCCGCTTCACCGCGGACAGCTTCATCCTCGGCACCTGAGGCGGAACCTGATCCGGATCTCAGGTGAGGGGTAGACCCCTCGATCGCACTGGGGTCTTCCCCCCACACCCTCCACTCCCCAGCCCGGGCCCTCTGTGCAAATCCCTGAATTTTCTGACGAACAGTGTCAACCGGTGAGCGGATCGGCTCTTGCTATGAGTGCGCCGTCGAAAGGAGTCGTCATGACGCGTATCCGTTTCGCCCAAATCGTTGCCCTCGGGGCCCTCTTTGCCCTCACTTCCCTGCCCGCGCAGGCCCAGACCAACTCTACGGACAACCCGGAGTGCCTTGGCAGCAGCTGCGGCCGGCCCGAGGAGGTGGGTGGAGGTTGTGGCTGCGGCTGTGGTTGCTCCGTGTGGGTGGCCTACACGGATGACGGCCTGACGCTGGCCTACACGGACGACGCGGACGGCGACGGCAAGGCGGACGATCGGGACAACTGCGCGTTTGCCTCCAACCGCGACCAGGCGGACACGGACGGCGACAGCGTGGGCAACGTCTGCGACAACTGCTCGGCGCTCTCCAACTTCCAGCAGCGCGACGCGGACGGCGATGGCGTGGGCGATGACTGCGATCCCGACGCGGACAACGACACCGTCGCCAACGCCCAGGACAACTGCGCGCTCGTCCCCAACCAGGACCAGAGCAACCTGGATGGTGATGCTCAAGGCAATGTCTGTGACCTGGACGACGACAATGACGGCCACGCGGACGGAGAGGACACCTGCCCCCGCGTCGCCAACCCGACCCAGGAGCTGCCCGCGGACGCCAGCCAGTGCCGCGTGGACGCGGACGGCGACAACGTCTCCGACAACGGCGACAACTGCCCGGCCCTCGCCAACCCGAGCCAGGCGGACAAGGACCAGGACAACCTGGGTGACGCGTGCGATCCGGACATCGACGACGACGGCGTGCTGAACAAGGGCGCGGACGGCAAGGCGCTCGACAACTGCCCGTCCATCGCCAACCGCGACCAGCTGGACGACGACGGTGACTCCGTGGGCGACGCCTGCGACACCAAGTACTGCGTCGTCGTGGATGCGAGCAACCCGGATGACTGCCTGGATCCGAAGGGCCCGTTCACCATCTCTGGCGGTGGCAAGATGAGCCTGAAGGCCGGTGTCCCGGTGGAGCTGCCGCTGTTCGCCAACCGCAACGGCGCCGCCATCGAGTACACGTGGACGGTGAAGGCGCGTCCCGCCGGCTCCAAGGCCGTGGTGGAGAACCCGCAGGGCGCCGTGGCGATGAGCCGTCACTGGCAGTACGCCTATGTGGCGGACAACAAGCCCCTGTTCACTCCGGACGCGGACGGCGAGTACGACATCCAGGTCCAGGCGCGGCTGGCCTTCGCGGACCGGGCGTACCCGGAGCAGCGTGACTCCGTCTCCAGCCTCAAGCTGGATGTGGGCAACGGCAACGCGAGCAGCTGCGCTGCGCTGCCCGGCCCTGTGGGCGGCATGGCGCTGGGCGCCGCGCTGCTCGGCCTGCTGCTGCGCCGCCGTCGCACGGAGTAGACTCTCACCCTCATACGTTGCACAGGAGGCCCGTTACCATGCACCTGAACCCCCGGATGCTGATGGCTGCGGGCCTCCTGGCCGCGTCACTGCTGTCCTGTACCGACACCCTGGTGGAGCCGCTCACCCAGGAGCAGACGCTGGCGGATGATCGGCTCACCCTCACGGGCCGCATCTGCACGGCACCCGCCAACCCCTCCGGCTTCCCGGTGAAGGTGGTGCTCGTCATCGACCAGTCCGGCAGCATGTGCGTGTCGGATCCTCCCGGCGCGCAGACGGGCAGCGGCTTCTGCCAGCAGGTGGAAGTCGTGGTGCCCCCGGGCGTCACCGAGCCGGCGCGCGTGCGAGCCCTGCGGCGGCTGGTGGATCAGTTCCGCGAGCAGCCCAACGTGCAGATGTCCGTGGTGCCCTTCGAGACCAACGTGAAGAACGTGTGGCCCCCCGCCGCCACGGGCGACCGCTTCGCCCGGCCGGACACGACGCTGGACACGTACATCGGCGGCCTGCAGAGCCAGCTCGGCAAGGGCACCGACTACCAGGGTGCCGTCAGCTACGCCTACAGCCTCATCGCCAGCGACATCACCGCGCTGTCTCAGAGCAACCCAGAGGTGCTGCCCCGCACCCGCTACGTGGTGGTCTTCCTCACGGATGGCACCCCGTACCCGCGCTGCTCGGCCAACGACAACCTCTCCGTCTATGCCACGCCGGACAACCCGGACCTGACGTGGGAGGACTCCTCCAGCGCGGTGGAGTTCTGCAACCTGCTGGATCCGGACTCGCCCGATAGCATCGACGGCTTCGATCCCGGCACGGACCGCAACCAGAACTACCAGCTCTTCAGCTACGTGCGCCGGCTGATGGAGCTGAAGGATCAGCACAACGTGGGCGACATCCGCATGCACACCGTCCTGCTCTTCAACCAGGAGGCGGTGCGCCGCTGTGGCCCCATCTGCCAGGATCTCTACGGCACCTACCCGGGCGTGGCGCCGGCCGAGTACCCGCAGGCCGCCAAGCGGATTGCCTCGTGGCTCTTGCAGCGCTTCGCGGAGATCGGCAACGGCGTGTACCAGGAGTTCAATGACACCGGGCAGATCAACAACATGGGCCTGGGTGCGCTGGACTACTCGTCCTTCGCCTCGCGCAACGTCATCAAGACGTTGATGGTGCAGTCGCTCAGCTCCGTCCCCGGGGAGCGCGGGCGCGAGGTGGACACGGACGGCGACGGGCTCCCGGACACCGTGGACAACACCTTCACCCTGCAGACCAACTCCTATATTCCGGACAGCGATGGAGACTGCCTGGATGATGGCTTCGAGGCGCGCCGAGGGGACCAGGGCTTCAAGCCCGGCAACGATCTGGACGCGCGCGGGTGCGATCCGAGCTCGCCGCTGACGCAGGGCTGCATCTGCCGCGACACGGACGGCGACGGCCTGTCCCAGTTCACCGAGGCTTACATGCAGACACGCGCCGGCATCGTCGACAGCGACGGCGATGGCGTGCCGGATGCCATGGAGGTCCGCTACGGGCTGGATCCTCGCACGCCGAACGTGGCGGGCATCGACACGGACGGGGACAGCCTCCCGGACGACGACGAGCTGCGCGCCGGCAGCGATCCCACGCGGCGGGACCAGGCCTTCTACGAGCGCTATGGCTACCAGTACTCGGTGACGGTCGCCGAGAAGCGGACCAACGGCAGCACCTGCTACGACTTCACCGTGTCCAACCTGCAGATGGTGACGCCGCCCAACCGCTCGGGCGTGCAGCAGGGCTACAACCTCTTCAAGGTCTGGTTTGCCGAGGCTCCTGAGAGCGGTGTGTCCACCGACTATGGCGTGTGGCGCACGGCGTGTGCGTGGTCCCAGTACGCGCCGCCCAGCCTGCGCGTCCCGCTGGGGCCCGAGCTGACCCTGGAGAACGGCGACTTCCGCACGCCCCCGAATCTCGATACAACGAACGAATACCTGCAGCGTTGCGTAGGTGATGCACCGGGGACCGCGCCGTGACGGGAAGAGCAGGGCTCGCAGTCGCACTGGTGGTGGGGACGCTGGCGATCATCGCCGCCTGCTCGGACGCCTACCTCTATGACGAGCGGCGGGACGAGCAGGTCCCGGTGGACCGCGCGGTCGCCTTCGAGGGCAGCTTCTGTACGGTGGGCACCAACGAGGTGGTGCGCCCCATCAAGATCGTCGTCGCCCTGGACGCCAGTCAGTCCATGAACGTGACGGATCCCGATGGCACGCGTGCCACCGCGCTCATCGAGCTGCTCGACAACCTGCCCACTGATCCGGAGGTCTACATCGCGATCGTGCTCTTCGCGGGCAGCACCACGGCGTTCCTCACCCAGGACGCGAACGGGCAGGACGGCTTCGCGCAGGTGGCCAGCATCACGGACGCCCAGAAGCAGAACCTGACGCGGACGCTGCTCAACTTCCGCAACCCCGACAACGCGCCGAACCGGGACTCGACGGACTTCGTCAAGCCGCTGTCGGACATCTACTCGCTCATCAACGCGGACATCGCCCGGAGCCGGGCCGCACCGGGAGGAGCCCAGGCGCTGGCCCAGGCGCGCTACAACCTCATCTTCCTGTCAGACGGCCACCCCACCAACAACCAGGACGACGAGCTGCTGCGCGGTGATGCGGTGGTGCGCATCCGCCAGCTGAGGGATCTGGTGGAGGATGTGCGCGTCAACACGGTGCATGTCTTCAACCCCTCGCAGCCGGTCAGCTCGATCTGCGACTTGTCAGGGGATGGCGGCTGTCCGCTGCTCATCATCAACCAGGACGCGGATCGCCTGGAGAAGATGTCGCAGCTGGGCGGTGGCAACTTCCGGGACTTCCGCAACAACGAGCCCATCAACTTCCTGGACTTCAGCTTCGGCCAGGTGCGCCGCGCCTTCATCGTCAAGGAGCTGATCGCCTCCAACTTCAGCGCGCCACCCGGCAGCCCGGTGGACGTGGCGGACACGGACGGGGACGGCCTCATGGATGAGGAGGAGGCGGAGGAGGGCACCAACCCCAACAAGGTGGACACGGACGGGGACGGCTTCAGCGACGGCGTGGAGGTGCGCTTCTCCCGGCAGGGCGTGGACTTCGATCCCACGCAGACGGCGCTGCCGGACGGAGGAGGCCTGGATCCGGGCTGCCCGCCGAACCTGCGCGCGATCGACGACGACTGTGACGGGCTGCTGGACTGCGACGAGCAGTTCATCGGCACCAACGCGAAGATCGTCGACAGCGATCGGGACGGCGTGCCGGACGGCGTGGAGTGGCGCGGCGGCACCCAGGGCTCGAGCAACGATCTGGACGAGGATCCGGACAATGACGGGCTCACCAGCCGCGCCGAGCTGCGCCTGCACACGCACCCGGTGGAGGTGGACACCGCGCACCTCTCCGTGGAGGGCTACCGCTACGCCATGGAGGCCTTTGGGCCGACAGACGAGTTCGGCCGCCAGTGCTACACCTTCCGCGTGGACAACGTGCTGCTGGCCCCCACGCTGCTGGAGGTGACCGACGCGGGCGTGGACGCGGGCGTGGGCATCCCCACGGACGGTGGCCTGCCGGTGGTGCGCGGCGCGGGCTACAACGATCTCTGGCTCTCCGTGGCGATGATCCCCGCGGACGATCCCACGGCCCGCACCATCACCCGCTTCTACCGCTACGACGCCGCGCGCTATCCCATCGGTGGCATCAAGTCTCCCGTGGATGGCGTCATCCGCGTCACTCCGGAAGACTTCGTCTCCACGTGCCCTGGCCGAATCGAAGCGCCTCAGAACCCCTGAGCCCACCGCCCATGTCCAAACTCGCCCGCCTGCTGCCGCTCGCGTCCCTCCTGCTGCTCTCCGCCTGCCCGGGGGAGGGCCCCCCTGACGACCCGGATGGGGGGATCGTGGACCGTCCGGATCCGTGCAACAGCCGGGAGGACGCGCTCACCAAGCCCGAGTGCGAGCTGACGCTGGGCCAGCAGGTGGAGGACTACATCTCCTTCGCCGCGGATGCGGCGCACCCCACCTCGGATCAGGACTGGTTCAGCGTGCGCGTCCCCGCCACCGCCAACGCGCGCACGCTGCTGCGCATCAACGCGGGCTACCTGTCGCAGAGCACCGCGGTGAACCTGGCCGTGGGCTTGCTGCGCGAGGACGGCCAGGTGTCGCTGGCGCGCAAGGTGGACAACCACGGGCAAGGCTCCCCCAGGCCCATCGAGATCATCCTCCCTTTCACCGAGCCCAATGCGCGGCTGCTGCTGCTGGTGGCGGACGAGCCCACCATCCCCAGCCGCCCCCAGTTCGATGCGAAAGCGCCGTACTTCTTGAAGGTGGAGGTGCTGGAGAACCCGGACGCCAACGAGCCCAACGACTCGCCGCAGCAGGCCACGGCCCTCAACCTCCAGGCGCAGGGCCCCGTGCAGGTGGCCACCATCAGCGGCCACCTGGCCACCACGGATGACGTGGATCGGTTCAGCTTCAACGTGCCCGCCAACAAGGTGGCGTACGTGCGGCTGTACGCGCAGGAGCTGCGGCCGGCGCCGGCCTACCGGCTCTCCTACACGCTGGTGCGCCCGGACGGCACGGCCGAGGCCGAGGGCCGTGTGGCCAACGCCACCATCGCCGCGGATCTGGCCACCGCGCGCCGGGTGAAGACCGCCGGCACGTGGACGGTGGTGGTGCAGGGCTACAAGCCCGCCGGCGACACCAACCCCGTGCCGGGAGATCTGCGGCAGCAGTACACCGTCGAGGTCCGCGTCATGGACGAGCAGGACGCGCAGGATCTCAACGGGGACAACGACATCATCGACCGCGCGCTGGTGCGGACGATCGGCGCCGCGCCGGGCAGCTCCACCACCTTCAATGGTCGCATCGGTTCCGTGCCGGATGCGGACTGGTACGGAGTGGACGTGCCGGCCTCGTCTCAGCCCACGGTGCTGCACTTCCGGGTGAACCCGGGAGCGGGGGGTGGCCGGTTCCCGCCGCTGCCCGGCTTCGTGGATCGCCAGGTGCGCGCATTCACCCTGGTGACGCAGGGCGCGACGGTGTCGGACTGGCGGCTGGCCTGCATCACGGACGTGGCGGCCTGCCCCAAGGGGTACGCGGAGGTGCCCTCGGCACAGACGCTGGTGGAGTCCTACTGCAACCACTCGAGCACGCCCCTGTGCCTCCGCGCCACGCGCGAGGAGGAGCCGCAGGGCTTCGCCAACCTGCGCAACTTCGAGGGCGCCATCTCCGTGCCGCCGCACACCGGAAACCTGCGCTACTTCTTCGTCGTCCAGGACGACGGCAACAACTGGGCAGATGACAAGGACTACAGCCTGCAGGTGTCCTGGCAGGATGACACGGATGACGCCTCCCGCTACTCCGGGGGGGTGGAGCAGGCCACTGCGCTGGCGCTGGCGAATGACTCCACCGGGAGCACCTTCCCCGCGCCCCCCGCTGGGGCCACCGCGCTCAACGGCCAGCTCACCCATGGCTTCAGCCGCCTGCTGCCCGACGACCGTGACACCGGCAAGGGCGTCCGCGGGCCTGGGGACTATGACGCCGTCCCCTCGGACGTGGACAGCTACATCCTGAACATCCCCGCCGGGCTGACGGAGCCCCTGGATCGCACCTGGGAGCTCCAGTGGACGGTGCAGAACCTGCTGGACGGAGGGATGCCGCACGGGCTCGCGCTGGATCTGACGTTCTGCGACGGGAACCAGGCGGATGCGGGCGTGCCGTGCACGCCGGTGAAGACGGGCAGCCGGGGAGCGCCGCTGACGCTCTCCTACCGCAGCGATCCGCTGCGCGCCTGGCACACGCCCAGCGGCAGCTTCAGCGGGCTGCAGCCGCTCTACTCCAAGCAGGTGTCGGGGGGATCCACCGTCTTCACCGTGCTGCCCTACGCCTGCTCCTGCCTGGAGCCGCGCTTCGTCCGCGGTGGCACCGTCCGCGTGGACGTCTCCGCCACCGACCGCGACTCCTACGAGCGCGTGAACTACTCGGTGCGCACCGCCTACACGAGCTACCCGAGGAGCTACGGCTCGGACGGTGGCACTCTGCAGTGCCCCGCACCGCCGACGGACGGAGGCCCGGGCTGCCGGTTCACTCTTCAGCCGTGACCGGGGAGAGGGCGGGCCGGGAGGGGCTCGCTCTCTCTCCGGGAGCGGCAGGGCCTATGGCGCGGGCGGCGCCGGCACGCCCTTGGCGACCAGCGAGATCTCCTTCTCCGCCGCGTCCTTGGAGTTGGACTTGATGGTGAGCTTGCCGGTGTAGTCCTTGGCTTGGGAGGGCTTGAACTGGACCTGGATGTAGGCGCGCTTCAGGCTCTCGAGCCGCACCGGCGAGCCCGGGGCGAGCCCCTCGGGAAGCGTGACGATGAACTCGCTGGGGCCCGTCTTGACGACGTCGGTGATCTCCAGCGGCGCGTCTCCCCGGTTCTCGATCATCAGGGTGTTGAAGGTGGAGGCACCCACGTAGGTGCCGCTCCCGTACTCGGTGTCGAACTGCAGCGCGGTCCGATCGTTGAAGAGGAAGGGCCCCTTCTCCAGTTTGATCTCATCCCCCTCTCCACAACTGGCCAGGGCCAGGAGGATGATGGGGAACCACAAGGTCTTCAGTCGCATCGTCGTTCACTCCTGTGAGGGGTCAGAAGATGGTTGTGTTTGTAACAGTGTTCGCCAGGAGCACCCAAGCAGTCCTGATCACATTGCTGGCGCTGGTGCCGGCGCTGGTGCTGGGCACAGGGTGCGGGGGAGGGCGCGCCGACTTCATCGGCAGCCGAGCCAAGGATGTGTGCGACGCGGAGTGGCCGGTGTGCAGCAAGGTGGCCGGCTGCATCCTGGGCATGGAGAGCTACACGGAGGGCCGCCTGCCGGGGAAGGGGCAGTTCATCGTCCAGCTCCAGGAGGCCTCCACGGTGCGGGTGCGCTTCTTCCTGGAGGAGGTGACCGCGGCGGGGGAGGAGACGGTGGTCACCTTCCACGAAGAGGGCTGCCGGGCGCGCAACCGCGAAGTCGTCACCGGGCGCACCGCCCTGGACTCGGCGGAGAAGTTCGGCGAGTTCAGCCGCGAGGTGAGCCTGACGGGGGTAGGCGATCACCTGGTGGAGTTCGAGTCGGACATGCAGGCCCGGTATGTCCTGAAGGTGGAAGTGGAGCCGCTGCGCAACCGCTGAGCGGACAGAATGCGGTAGGTTCTGATATGAAGGACCCACTCACACGGGCACCGACATGGCACAGGATCTGAACACCCTGCTCAAGAGGCTCGAAGCGCTGAACCGCGCTGCAAAGGAGCCGGGAAAGCTGACGCGCGAGCAGCTCGATGCCCAGGTGAAGGAGATCACCCTGGGCGTGAAGGAGGCCCTGTTGGAGCTTGGCAAGAGTCTCCCGCCCGAGCTCGCCGGGGCGTCGGGGATGCTCGTGGAGGTCTTCAAGACGCAGCTGGGCGCGATCTTCCAGCAGAGCGGCATGGGCGAGCAGAGCGAGGAGATGAAGAAGCTCTCCGACGAGCTGGAGCTCATCAAGCGCAGCTACATCCGGAGCTGAGCGTCTCTCGGAGCGGAGCGCCTCTCGCGGTGGGGCGCTTGGACTCCAGACGCACGACGGCCCACCAACCGGAAGGCTGGTGGGCCGTGTGATTTCAGCGTGAAGCGTCGGCTCAGACCGCCGTCGGGGCCGGGGGCACGATGCCCGTGTTGCCGGCCGGGGGCACGATGCCCGGGTTCTGGTTGCCGCCCTGCTGCTGCAGCTGGGTCTGGAGCTGCTGGAGCTGCTCCACGAACTCCTTCAGGACCTTCAGGAGCTGGCTGATGGGATCATTGGCCTCCTCACCCTCGGCAGGAGCCGCCGACTGAGCGCCCTCGGCGCCACCGGCACCACCCGCGCCCTCGCCGCCCTTCGCGCCCTCGGCGCCACCGGCACCCTCGCCGCCCTTCGCGCCGCCCGCGCCGCCCGCGCCCTCGGCGCCACCGGCCTTCTCGCCGCCCTTCGCGCCCTTCTTGCCGAGCAGCTCCTCGAGCGCCTCGACGAACTTCTTCAGGCCCTCGACCAGCTTCTTGATGGAGTCCTCAGAGGTGGCCTCGCCGCCCTCGGCCTTGCCGGCCTTCTCGGACTTGCCCTTGCCCTGCACGCTGTCAAAGCCGCTCTCACCGAGGAGCTGACGAACGATCGGGTTGTTCTTCAGGCCATCCAGGGCGCCCTTGAGCTGCTCAACGGCCTTGCCCACCTCGGCGGGCGCCTTGACGCCAGCGCTGGGGAGAGAAGTGATGCCAAAACCGCCAGTGGGACCCTTGGTAGCGCCGATCATGGAAAGCTCCTGTGCTGAAGTAGTGTGGGGGGAGTGGATGGGGGCCGAAATGCAACCTCCGAAGCTGTTCTCGTACATGGGGGGATGCTGGTTGCTTCAAGGCCTACACTTTTTCTTCAGGAGGCCAAGAAGCGCTGTGATCACCCAGACTTGGCCGTGATCACGCGATCAGAATCAGCGCCGAAGCACCGGAAATTCCTCGGAAATTCTCTGCAATTCCAGTGAAAAACCACAGTCCGGCTATCCTTTCTTGAGCTTTCGGACGAGGTTCTGGGCCACGCGGAAGCTGTTGGCGGCGATCGTCAGGGTGGAGGGGACGCTGCCGGCGCTGGGCATGAAGCTGCCGTCCACCACATAGAGGTTGGGCACCTCGTGGGCGCGGCAGTCCTTGTCGAGCACGGAGGTGGCCGGATCCGCTCCGAAGCGGCAGGTGCCGTGCTGGAGGATGGTCGTCTCTCCGGCGATGCCCACCCGCTGCATGTCATCCGGATCCAGCCGCAGGAGCACCTCCTCGCCCCGCTCCACGAGGAAGCGCGTGGCGGCGAAGTCCATGGGGTGCCGGTCCATCGTGATGGCGGCCACGGGCAGGCCGTACTTGTCCTTCACGCTGGGCTCCACCGTCACGTAGGTCCCCGGGGTGGCGAGGAACTCGCCGTACACCTCGAACTGGAGGATGCGCGAGTCCCGGTACGCCCGCATCCGCTCCTTGAGCTCCTTGCCGAACACGCCGTTCTTGCCCGTGCCGGCCAGGCCCACCGCCGCGAAGATGGGGTTGGGGTGCGTCCACATGAAGCCCAGCGTCCCGCCCTTGCGGAAGCCGAAGCGCTCATCCGGCATCAGGTAGAAGTCCTGGAGGCTGCGGTTGACGAACGGGTCCGGCGCCGCCAGCCAGGGCCGGGCCGCCTTCTGCTTGGAGAGCCGGAAGGTGGCGCGCGCCTCGCCGAAGGAGCTGAACATGAGGTTGCGCCCCACCAGCCCGCTGCCGTTGGCCAGCCCCTTCGAGAAGCGGGAAGAAGTCGAGTTGAGCAGCAGCCGCGCGCTCTCCACCGCCGTGCAGGACACGACGATGACCTTGGCCGGCTGCTCCTGCTCCACGCCGTCCGGATCCAGGTAGACGACGCTCCTGGCGCGCCCCTCCTTGTCCACCTCGATGGAGCGCGCCATGCACCTGGGGCGCAGCTCCACGTTGCCGGTGGCCAGCGCCGCGGGGATGAGGCTGGCGTTGGTGCCGCTCTTGGCGCCCATCTCGCAGCCGTAGCTGCCGCACAGCGCGCAGTACGTGCACCCCGAGCGCCCCTTGTACGGCTTGCTGATGATGCCGCGCGCGGTGGGGAGCGAGTGCCACTTCATCTCCTGGCACACCCGATCGATCTCCTTCGCGATCGGGTGCACGTCCAGGGGGGGCAGCGGGTAGGGAGCGCTGCGGGGCTCGGCGAAGGGGTGGGGCAGGGCCTCGCCCGAGACGCCCAGCTCCGCCTCGGCCTTGTCATAGAAGGGGGCGAGCTCCTCATAGGAGATGGGCCAGTCCGCCAGGTTGGCGCCCTTGACGTTGCCGAGGGTGGAGCGCAGGCGGAAGTCCACCGGCTTGAGCCGGTAGAAGTAGCCGCTCATGTGCACCGTGCCGCCGCCCACGCAGTTGGCTGTCCACGCGGTGTTGCTCCGCTCGTAGCGGCCGGTGGGGCCCCTGCGCACCAGGTGGGGCTCCTCCCAGGGCAGCGGCATGAAGAAGTTGCGGCGGCTGTTGAGGATCTCGTCGTGGACGAAGTCCTTGGGGTGGTAGTGCGCGCCCTTCTCCAGCACCACCACCTTGAAGCCCGCGCGGCCCAGCTCCAGCGCCATGGGCGCACCGCCCGCTCCGCTGCCGATGATGCAGATGTCGACGGGATCCTTCGTCATCGGTGGTCTCCGCACTCGCGCAGGCACTTGGGCCCGTCGTAGCCCTCGGGTGGGGCCATGGCCACCGTGCCCACCGTGTCGAACCCCACCAGGCGCCAGCCGGCCCGGTCCTTGTTGCCGCCGTAGGACGGGTCTCCCAGGAAGCCCTCCAGCGTCAGCACCACCAGCAGCTCGTAGAAGTGCGCCTCGCCCGTGCCGCTCCCGCTGTCCTTGAAGAGGGTGAGCAGCTCGTCCTGCTGCTCGGGGGCGGCCTCGACGAAGCCCTTCTGGAACATGCTCCGCGAGCGCCGCTCCAGCGCCGACAGGCCTTGGAGGAAGTCCGACTTCATCTGCTTCAGCTCCGGCGTCTGCAGCATCCGGTCGAGGTAGGCGGGCACGTTCGTGTCCTTGGCGCCGGGATCCTCATCGCGCGGGAGGATGCGCTCACAGGCGGCGGCCACGGTGGCGAGCTCCAGGGCGCTGAACGTCCCATGCGCCGAGCTTCCCAAGGGGAGCGGCGCCGCCGGCTTGGGTGCCTCCTCCGCGGGGCGCTTGCAGGCCGCCGAGCCGAGCAGCACCACGCCGCCGCCGAAGAAGGTGAGCCGCTGGATGAAGGAGCGCCGGGAGAGACGGCCGGAGGAGGAACGCTTGCGGGCCATAGGGGCGCAAGCCTAGCTGGACGACCGCCCCTGAAGCCACGGGCTGGCATAGGATGGGACCTCTTAGGGCCGGTTACGAAGGAGATCTCATGAGACGGCAATGCCTGGCACTGTGCCTCACGCTCGCTCTGGCGGCTTGCAAGGGAGGGGAGGATCCCACCCCAGATGGGGGCACCAAGCCCGATGGGGGCTCGAACGAGGGCTCGACCTTCACGCGGCTCACGCTCGATGGGACATCCAATGATCTCCATCCGCTGGCGCTCGCGGTGGGGCCAGGGGACGTGATCGGCGTGGCGTACTTCTTCCGGGTCACTCCTACCTCCGAGGACTATGAGATCCGCTACATCCAGATCGATGGCGGCCAGGTCTCTCCGGCGGAGACGATCGCCACGGTGCAGCTCGTCCAAGGGCTCTCCGTTGCATTCGACTCGAGCGGCCGGCCGGCGGTGGCCTATCTCGGCGGCGGCAGCGACGACTCTGTCGAGTGGGTCCAGAGCGACACGGCGGTGTCCTTCCGCAGCGGCTCCGGCCAGTGGACGGAGAGCGTAGCGGTGCGCAGGGGCAATGAGGTGATTGCTGGCAATGCGGTGAGCGACAGTGGCTTCCTGGTGGGGATCAACCCCGCCATCGTCTTCAATGGCACGCAGGCCTTCGTGGCCTACCGGGATTGTCACCAGGGTCAGTTCCCGCAGCAGGACTGGGCCGGCAGTGATCTAGAGGTCGCCGTCGGAGGGGCCGGGAGCTGGACGCCGCGCATGGTGGCGGCGGGCGGTGACAACAAGCAGGCGTACGGCGGCCACATCTCCATGGTCATGGCCAACGGGCAGCCGGCGCTGGTGCACGACCAGGTGTTCGGCAGCGCGGACGGCACCGGCATGAACGTCCTCTTCCAGCGCAGGAACATGAACGGCACATGGACGCCCGCCTTGAGGGTGCAGACGGTGGCCAACACCCAGAAGGGCGCGTCGCTGGCGTGGGATCCGGTGCTTGGCTACGGCATCGCCGTGGTGGAGCGCTCTGACAGCAAGCTCACCTTCACCGAGTGCAAGGGGACCTCGGTGACCCAGTGCTCCGCGGCCGCGGACTGGCTCCAGCCGGATCCTGTCTTCCAGTCGGGCTCAGGCGGCTGGTTCCCCTCGCTCGCCATCGATCCGAAGACGCATGAGCCGTCCATCGCCTTCTACATCTGCTCCAACGTCGCGGGCGTCAACGAGGGGGGCTGCAACGCGAACGACGACGAGCTGCGCGTCGCCACCCGCATCGAGGGCAACTGGCGGGAGGCGCTGGTGGACATCGAGGGTGGCTGGACGCCGAAGATGGCTTACCTCTCCACGGGCCAGCGAGTCATTGCCTACCGGTCGCCGAGCAACGGCTCGGTGAAGCTCGCGGTGGAGCAATGAAGGAGAAGAGACTCATGCTGAGGATGTGGAGGGGCGCCGGGCTGCTGGCGGGGTTGGGGCTGCTGGGCTGTGGCGGCCCCAACTCGCTGTCGGGCAGCGTGGACGAGCTTTTCTCGCTGGAGGTGTCGCGCGTGGAGGTGCTGCGCAACGCCGAGGCGCTCCAGGTAAGCTACTACCGCAACAACGGCCTGGATGTGGACCTGGTGGCGCGCCTCACGGTG
>NZ_DASPHO010000593.1:0-8055 GCF_035629615.1 Hyalangium sp.
GTTCACGTCCGCAATATCGGGCTTACTGGACGCCAGTCGCTCCAGCTTTCGGACGAGAGACGCTCGCGCGTTGGTGCCTCTGATACGTCCCAGCGCCCGGACGATGTCCTCCACGACGGCCCCGCCACCATAATCCCCTCGCGCTTCTTCAATGGCGAGCTGCTGTTCCAACCGTTTGGCACTGGCGGGTCCACCCAGCTCACCCAGCCCAAACGCAGCCGCTTGTCGTACGAGCGACTCCGAGTCGCCCAGCATGGTTTCTAGAACGGTCCGTATCTGTCGAGGTCCTGCTCCCAACTGGACCACCAGTTCGCGCACGCGGGTCTCGTTGCCCCACCTGAACTCCTGGACCAGCTCTTCTTGGATGTGTGCCAAAGCGATCTTGGTTGCCATCTCGATGTCACATCCCTTTCTAGGGGAACTTCACCCCAGCGGGCACGTACCTTCTCACCAAGGTCCCGTCGAGCAGGTACAGCTCATGGATGGCCTTCGGATCTGCCCGTCGCATGGCTTCGAAAGCTTCCAGTTCCCGCTTCAGGTCGCGCAAGTTGGAGACATAGTTGGTGTTGTGCCGCACGCCATCAGGTCTCACGGAGGACGCGTCTGGCCTACGGAAACGGGTTCCACCCACTGGTTTTGGGTCCAGAAGGGGGCTGTCCTTGGCATCCACTTGCGCCTTGTTCTTCCGAAGGCGGGAGTGCTCAGTGGCCTCTCGGGAAGCCAAATCCTTTTCGATGGCCTCGTTGTGAGGTGGATTCGCCCGGGTGTGGGGTGGCCCGTAGCGGGTGGAGAGCCCCGCGCTGCTACCCGAGCCCCCGGCCCCGCCATTCATCGTCGCGCACAACGCCATGCCACCGCACACGTGCGTAGCCACCTCTCCCAGCGCCACACCGCTGAGAATGAGGCTGCCATCCGCTACCACCGTGGCCGTGGCCGCGGCCCCCACCGCCAACCCACCTTCCACCGCGTGCATGGGGCTGCCCAGCAGCGCACCCAGCCCGCCATGAGGCACTGTGGGCGCCGTCTTGGCCACCCCCATGCTCGCCACCATCACCATCACCCGCAGCATCGTCCCCCCTACCGACTTGCCGAAGTGCTCCGAGGCCGCATCCAGTTCCTTCTGTGTCCTGGCCGCTTCGGACTCTCGGTAGAGCCGCAAGCACGCCAGCGCCAGGTTGGCCACCTCCAGCATCCCCACCGTGAGGGCCAGCGCCGCCGTCAGCGTCACTGCGAAGGCCTTGGAGAAGAGCGGCTCGGGGTTCAGCCATGCTCCGAAGTACACCACCACCGACAAGCACACGCTGGCCAGGAAGACCGGTGAGCTGAACAACTCGGCGGCTGCCTCGCGCACCCCGGCGCCCATGTAGCGCGGCGACAGCTTCAAGGCCTGGTAGAGGCGGCTGTGCTCCCACGTCTCCGGCAGAGATAGCAGTGCTCCACCGAAACGGGACAGGAACCGCTCTCGCAGGTGCCGCTCCCATCCCTTACCGTCCACCTCGTCCAAGAGCCGCAACCTCGAAGGTGGGATGATTCGGATCTCCGGCCGCTCGGACAGCACGGCCGCGTGGAAGACGGTGAGCACCGCCTGGGCCTCCTCCACGCTCATCTCCGCAAGGGCAGGGTCGGGCTCCACCGGCTCGAAGGAGAGGCGCACCCGGCCTCCTGGCAGTGAGTTCGCCCTCACCGTTCTGGACTCTGCCTCCTGAGGGAAACCTGCCCGGGAAGTGGCACATGCGGCCGGTAGGACGAGGCTCAAGAGGAGGGCCAACCGTGCGACCGAGGGGATGACGCTCATACCCCCCAGCATGCCCCAACTCCAGAACGCGCGGCATCCAGCCCTTTTGAGCCTCCCACCCACTCGAAGCAGGAGGGAGAGACGAGGGAGCACGGGCGCACTCCCGCATGCTCGCTTGCCGGCCCGGGCAGGCTGCCGTAAAGCGGGAGTGTGCGTCCCGTCTGCCTGCGCTGCCGCCGTCCCGAGGCCACGTGTTACTGCGCGCGCCTGCCGCGCCTGGAGACCCGTACGCGCGTCGTCTTCCTCCAGCACCCTCGGGAGCGGCGCGTGGCCATCGGCACCGCGCGCATGGCCCACCTGTCTCTGCCCAACTCCGAGCTGCACCTCGGCGTGGACTTCACCGGCCATGCCCGGCTGGAGGCGCTCGCGGCCAATCCCGGGAGCGTTGCTGTGCTCTTCCCGGGCCAGGGTGCCATGACGCTGGAGCAGGCCCGCGCGCACCCTCCCGAGGCCCTCATCGTCGTGGACGGGACGTGGCCGCTCGCGAAGAAGGTCGTGAAGACCAACCCGCTCCTGGCGAGCCTGCCCCGCATCGGCTTCACCCCGCGCCGCCCCAGCAACTACCGCATCCGGGCCGAGCCGGCCGAGCACTGCGTCTCCACCATCGAGGCCGTGGTGGAGGTGCTCGGCGTGCTGGAGGAGGGAGACCCCGCGCGCTTCGACGCCATGCTCCACCCCTTCGAGTTCATGGTGGACACCCAGCTCGAGAGCCAGTCCCACCGGGACGATCCTCCCCGCCGCCGCATCTTCAAGTCTCCCTGGCGCCCACCGCTGGAGCTCCGCTCACTGACGGAGGACTTTCCCCGGCTCGTGCTCCTGTACGCCGAGGCCAACGCTCATCCCCTCGAGGAGGGCATCCCGCCGGAGCTGGTCCACCTGGTGGCATGCCGCCCGTCCACCGACGAGCACTTCGAGGCCCTCCTCGCGCCCCGCCAGCCGCTGGCACGCAGCACCCCCCTGCACACGGAGCTGCCGGAGGAGGCCCTCCGCGCGGGCGAGGATCGAGACTCGGCGCTGTCCCGCTTCGAGGCGTTCCTGCGCCCCGACGACGTGCTCGCGGTGTGGACCACCTATGCCCTGGACCTGTTGTGGCGTGACGGCGTCACCCGGCGAGCTGCCGCGAACATCCGCCTGGCCACTGCGCGGGCGTTGAAGGGAAAGGCCGGAGGCGTGGAGCAGGCAGTGCCGCTCCTGGGCGCCCAGCTCCCAAGGCCCTGGGCCCCCGGACGCGCGGGCCGCCGCATCCAGGCGCTGGAGGCCGTGCTCCGCGAGCTGATCCGGCGCGGCCTGGCCTCGCATCCTCCCCCACCGCAGAGGTGAGCATGAGCTCCTCCGCGGCTTTTGCGCGGTGGGCTCAGACGCGCTGGCTGTTGCCCAGGGAGTGGCCGAAGGTCGTCGTCGCGTTGGGCCGCCAGGGAAGGGTGAGCCTGCGCAGCCCTCTCAGCAGCCGGGCCAGGGCGTAGCTGGCCCCGAGCACTCCCAGCCCGACGAGGAGCGCTGGGACGAGCCCGAGGGTGGGCCCCACAAGGCCGGCCAGGCCCGCGGTGCCCGCCCAGCCGTACACCAGGGGCAGGTGGAGCACGTAGACCCAGAGTGAGAGCAGGCCCAGGGGCGCCAGGAACCGGGAGAGCCGCACCGGAGCAAAGCTCACCGCGGCCAGCACGAGCAGCCCCTGGCCCACCCGCAAGGCCACGAGCCACGCGCTCGTGGGGCTCCAGTCCGGTGGGAGCAGGAGCGTGATGCCGAGCATCCCCGCCCCCAGCACTGCGAGCGCCAGCGCCTGGGGCCCTCCCGGCCGCAGGAGGCGCAGCAGCCAGGCCACCAGCGCGCCGGCGAAGAAGCACCCCGCCCACGGGAAGAGCGAGAACGGGCTGCCTTCCATGCCGGTGGCCTGCCGCAGCGCGACGGGCAGCTGCGCCCCGAGCTGCCACACCTCCGGGCTCGCCAGAGGAATGGCCACCGTCAGCGCCCCGAGGGCCAGCGTCCGGGGCCCGCTCCGCTGCACGAGCGCGAGCACGGTGGCTCCTACCAGCAGGCTGACGCCGATGCACTGGAGGGCATCGAACTCGAAGAGCCGCGCCACGAGTGCCTCGCTCCAGCCCAGCGCCTGGAGGGCCTCCCAGCCGGGCCAGCGCAGCAGGTACCCAAGGAAGAGCAGCAGCAGCGCTCGACGGACGGTGCGGCCGTAGGTGTCCGGGGCAGTTCCCGTCTGCTGATCCAGCGCGGCCACCAAGGACCAGCCGCTCACCATCAAGAAGAGGGACGCGGTGAAGTCGCGCAGCTCCCCAGCGTGCTGGACCCACAGCTCGCCGCGGGCGCTGGGGGACAGCAAGGCGTTCAGCGCGTGGACCAGCACCATCGCCAGGACGGCCAGTCCCCGCGCCGCATCGAGCGCAGGGTGGTGGGGCGGGGGGCGCAAGCTGAAGGAGCCTGAGAGTGGCAAGCGCTGATCAGCATATGAGGGGAGTGCAACCCCGTCCCGAAAACGCCCGAGCCCGGCCAGCCGAACAAGGGAACGGCCTGCGCACAGTGACTGCCAGTGTGGGCCCGCTCTACAACGCAGTGGAGCGAGGAGCGCGAAGGTGAGGTGCCGCTGTTAATCTGTAAGAGATGAAGGCTCCCACCCGGCTCAGGCTCATCCTCGGGCGTGCCGCGTTGGTGGCGCTGGGAGTGCTGACGTTGCGGGCGGTGGCTGCCCCACCCGAGGCTGAGCTCAAGCCTGCTCCCTTGTCTCACGAGAAGCTGGTGGCGTTCTTCAAGAGGCCCCCTCCGGTGAGTGCCGCGCCAGGCACTCAGGACACCGAGGCCCGGATCGCGCTGGGGAGGATGCTCTTCTTCGACGCGCGGCTCTCCAAGAACCACGACGTCTCCTGCAACACCTGCCACAACCTGGCCACCTATGGCGTGGACCTCGTGCCCCTCTCCAGCGGTCATCGGGGGCAGAAGGGCACGCGCAACTCGCCCACCGTCTACAACGTGGCGGGCTACATCGCCCACTTCTGGGATGGTCGCGCGCCCACTCTGGAGATCCAGGCGGAGGGGCCCCTCTTCAACCCCGTCGAGATGGCCATGCCGGACGACAAGCGCGTCCTGGCCACGCTCACCTCCATGCCGGAGTACCTGAGGCGCTTCAAGGAGGCCTTCCCCGAGGAGAAGAAGCCGGTGACGCTGCCCAACGTGACGCGGGCCCTCGCCGCCTTCGAGCGCCAGCTCAGCACTCCGTCGCGCTTCGACCCGTTCCTCGCGGGCCAGCAGGATGCGCTCAGCGCTCAGGAGCGCCGCGGGCTGGAGCACTTCATCACCACCGGCTGCATCACCTGTCACGGCGGGCCGGCGTTGGGCGGCACCTCCTTCGCGAAGCTGGGGCTCGTCGAGCCCTACCCGGGGGCAGCGGATCCGGGCCGCTACGAGGTGACGCGGGAGGAGCAGGACCGGATGAAGTTCCGCGTCCCCACGCTGCGCAACGTGGAGAAGACGGCGCCCTATCTCCACGACGGCTCCATCGCGGACCTGGCCGAGATGGTCCGGATGATGGCGAGGTACCAGCTTGGCCAGACGCTGACGGAGGCGCAGGTGGAGGAACTGGTGGCCTTCCTCCGCAGCCTCACCGGCGAGCTGCCCGCGCGCTACACCACCCCGCCCGAGCTCCCGAAGAGCACGCGAGAGACGCCTCGGCCCGATCCCACGTGAAGGGTCGTGCGCGGCACGCCCGCTGGTAGTAAGAGCGGGGCATGAACATCCTGTTCCAGGCCCACTCCGGGCTCCGCTACCTGGTGCTGCTCGTGGGGGTTGTCGCCCTGGCCTACTTCGTGTCCGGGCTCGCGACGAAGCGCCCCGTGGACAAGGGCGTGCGCATCCTCGGCTCCGCCTTCGCCGGACTGCTCGACCTGCAGTTCCTCCTGGGCATCCTCATGGTCGCCATGGGGCGCTACTACCCGCAGCTCATTGGCCACATCGTGATGATGCTGCTCGCCGTGGTGCTGACCCACGTGCTGATGGTGCGCAACCGCAAGCGCCCCCAGCCCGGCTACCTGCTGCCGCTGATCGCCGTCGCCGTGTCCCTGGCGCTCATCGCCGGCGGCATCATGGCCATTGGGCGGGGCCTCCTCACCCACACCCCCGTCGCGGGCTGAGGTGCCTGGCGCACACCTCAGTTCAGCCGATCCCGCCTCCGGAGCATCTCCACGGCCAGCTCCTGGAGCGTCTCCTGGGGGAAGCTCGCGCGGACGAGGGGGAAGAGGTACTGCTCCTCCTGCATGAGGTGCACCTCCAGCTGGATCATGAGCTGCCGGCCGAGCTTCGCCAGGGGCTCGGCCAGGGTGGGGTAGCACGCCGGCACGTTGCGCACGGCAAGCCACAGCGGCGCGAGCTGGTCCAGGGACAGCTCGATCCCCTCATGCTGGCGCTCCAGCTCCTGGAAGCGCTGCATCATCTCCACGGAGATCGTCGTGGTGAACAGGCGGGGCAGGAGGGCGCAGTCCTCGTCCTCGAAGTGCTGCGGCAGCCCCTGGGTGAAGTAGCTGAGGACGCGCCCCGCCGTCTCCGAGAGGTACGACGGCGAGGCATCCTGCGCCTGGCCCAGCTGGGCCGCGAGCGCGGCGACCCTGCGGATGTGATCGTGGCTCTCGAGCAGGAGCTGAAGGACGTCCAGCTGCTCGAGCGAGGCATGGGCAGCAGAAGGGGACAGGGGTAGGGAGAAGCGCATGGAGTCTGGGAGGGCAGGAGGGCGGACGGGGGCCGCAGTGCCGTGAGGATGCACTGTGCAATCCGTGATCCATCGCCCCTGCGCCCTGGCGAGGTGCATGAGAGATGCGCACCCCGTGGAAAAGGCTGCGCACCGCCGTGAAAGTGGCGCAAATCCTGCGCCGCGTGCCAGGTCAGTGGCCAGGGAGGGTGGCCAGCCACTGGCTGACACGTGAGAGGTTCGGCTGATGGCCGAGACCTCGCCAGTACTCCTGTGCCTGAGTCGCCAGGCTTCGCGCGCGTGGCAGCTCCTGCTTCTTCGCCGCCAGCGCGCGGGCGATCGCAAACTGCACGTCGGCGCGATCCTCCACCGAGGCCATAGGCAAGGCCCGCTCGAGGAGGGGGAGGGCTTCGGAAGGCTTGCCAAGGGTGAGGTGGAGCTCGCCCAGTCCCAGCAGCGATGAGGCGACCTTGGGGTGCCGAGGGCCCAGGGCCTTCTCCTGCAGGGCCAGCGCCTGCTCATACCGCTGCCGCGCCTCCTCAGATCGGCCCAGCTCCCGGAGTACGGCTCCCATGTGGGTGAGGATGAGGGCTACCCCAACGGCTTCAGGCCCCTGGGTCTTCTCTCGCAACGCCAGCGCGCGCTCGTGAGCCTCGAGCGCCTCCTTGTATCGTCCCAGGGCCCAGAGCGTCCGGCCCAGGCCGATGAAGGCGCTGTCGCTGAGGGGATCATCCGGCCCCAAGGCCTTCTCCCGCAGTGCCAGCGCGCGCTCGTAGGTCTGCCGCGCCTCTTCATAGTGGCCCAGCGCCTGGTACGCGTGGCCCAGGTTCATGAGGGCGAAGGCATTGGCCGGGTGCTCGGGCCCGAGGATCTTCTCGCGCAGCGCCAGCGCGCGTGCGTTCGCCTGCCGAGCCTCCTCGTACCGCCCCAGCCCTTGGAGTGCACGGCCCAGGTTGCTGAGGGAGAGGGTGGTGTGGGGATGCTCGGGGCCGAGGATCTTCTCGCGCAGAGCCAGGGCCCGTGCGTGTCGCTGCTGCGCCTCCTCGTACCTGTCCAGGGAGTGGAGCACGTTGCCCAGCGTGTTGTCCGCGTCCGCCCGGGCCAGGGGATCGTCGGCCAGCTCCACGGCTGCCTCCAAGGCCAGCGACTGGTGCAACACCTCCTCGTAGCGGCCCTGCCTGGTGCCCATGACGAAGAAGAGCTGGCTCCACGCCTTGGAGACCAGCTGCAAGTCCTTGCCCTGCGCGGCCACGACGATGGCCCGCTGTGCCAGCGCCTTGGCGCCTTCGTAGTCGCCGACAGGTTCCTTGAGCTCCGACAGCACGTACAGGACATGCGCCTGCAGCGGCGCGTAGGGGACCGCCTCGACCTCCTTGAGCAGCGCCTCGCCCGTGGCCAGCCCCTCCGGGTACCTGCCTGCCTCGTACAAGGACTCCAGCCGATCGGCCTGCTCCTGCAGGGCTTCCACTCGTGCCCGCAGTCCGGGATCCTCTGGTGGGGGCACTGCCGCCGTCAGCGCCTGCGTGTCCGCGCAGTACTCCAGCAGGGGCAGGGCCTGCGCTGCCTGCACGGCCTG
>NZ_DASPHO010000594.1:0-8949 GCF_035629615.1 Hyalangium sp.
CCTCTCGGCCGGGAGGGAGGCGGCTTCCACCGCCTGTATGCCCGGCTCCCCCCCAGCCGAGACACCTGTGATCAGAGTTTTGACCCGGCACCAAAAAGCCAGTCTCATGGCCGCAGTTTGGACCCCAAAGCCAAATCCACCGGATGGACGATCGTCCTCGCGGCGGCGCTCGCGCTCGGACTCTCCCTTGCGCCGCTGCCGGAGGCATTTCGTCCTATCCCGAGCCTGAGCAAGGAAGGACCGCTGGCGCCCCGGCTGGCGGAGCTGGTGCTTCCCAAGTCCTTGACGGGAAAGGGCTCGTCCGAGCGCAACACGGATGACGCACTGGCGGGCATACCGACCCAGGCCCCCGAGGAGGAGCTGCCCCCGGAGGAGGAGACCCCTGCGGTAGAGGAGGAGGCGCCCGCCGCCACCACGGCGCCCCCGTCCGATCTGGAGGGGCTGAACACCCTCACCCGGGCCCGAGCGCTCTCGCTGGAGGCCCTGCGCGAGAAGATGGGCGCGCAGCACGTGGACATCGAGCTGGGCTGCCGCCGCCTGGGCACGACGGGGTGCGAGGAGAGCGGGCTGGCTCCCTTCTTCTCGGCCTTGAACGAGCTGCGCGAGGACCGGCGGAGACACCCGGTGCGGGTGGTGCACCTGGGAGACTCGCTGATCGCCTCGGACCACATCACCGACATGATCCGAGCGCGGCTCCAGGAGCGCCACGGCTCGGGCGGCAAGGGCTTCCTCTTCATCGACCGGCCCACGGGCTCGGGGCGCTCGGTGCGGACGGGAACGGCGAGCGAGGGCTGGCAAGTCACTCGGCTCATCGATCGCAACTACCCCAAGGATCGGCTGGGCTACACGGGCGTAGCCTTCGCGTCCGGCGGCACGGGTTCACCGAGCGTGCGCTTCCCCGCGGAGGGCGCGCGCGTCGCGGAGCTGTTCTTCCAGACGAAGCCGGACGGGGGGACGGTGCAGTTCAGCGCGGACGGCAAGCCGATGCAGCGTCTGCTCACCCGCTTCGAGCTGCCGGGGGTGGCCTTCTCACGCTTCTCGCTCCCCGAGGACACGAAGACGCTCTCGCTGCAGACCTTCGGGAAGGTGGAGCTGCATGGCGTCTCGCTGGAGAACGGGAAGCCGGGCGTGGTCTACGACACGATCGGGCTGCCAGGCGCGACGGCGGAGGTCTTCCTCCGAGCGCAGAAGGGCGCCTTCCGCTCCCAGCTCCGCCACCGCAAGCCTGCGCTGGTGGTGCTGATGGTGGGCGGTAACGAGGCTTTCTACATCTCTCGCAACCGCATCACCCCACAGGAGATCCGCACCCAGGCGACGGAGCTGGTGAAGCAGGTGCGCGACTCGGTGCCGGACGCGGCCTGCCTCATCATGGCGCCGATCGACGCAGCGGTGCGGACGATGGGTGGAGAGCTGGTGCCGCGCCGAGGCTCCAAGGAGGTGGGAGACATCTTCCGCGAGGTGGCGAGCGAGGGCGGCTGCGCCTTCTGGGATGCACTCTCGGCCATGGGAGGCGAGGGCTCTTCGATCGAGTGGCTCTCCGCGAAGCTGTTCAACGAGGATCTGGTGCATCCACGGGCCAGGGGCTCGGACCTGCTGGGCCACCTCTTCGACTTCGCGCTCCAGCGTGCTTATGCCAAGACCCACCAGCCGCTGCTCATGGTGGATGATCCCTCGGGGTTGGTCGAGGGAGGCACGGCGCTGAAGGGCACCTTCGCGCGGCTGCGAGCGCTGGAGGAGAAGAAGGGGACGGAGCGGCTGGGCCTCGTTCAGCTGGGCGCCTCTCACACCTCGGCCCACTTCTTCACGGACGCGGTCCGGGGCGTGCTCTCCAAGAAGTTCGGAGACGGCGGGCGTGGCTTCATCGCCGCAGGCAAGCCCTCTCAGCGCCTGGCAGCCGCGCGCGTGTCGCGGGAGCTGACCGGCGAGTGGCAGGTGCTGGACGCGCTGCAGCCAGAGTCCCAGGCGGGCGAGGCGTGGGGTCTCACGGGCATCCGCGCGGTGGGAGCGCCGGGGGCCTCGCTGCGCATCCAGTTCTGCGAGGGCTGTTCGCCCGCGAGATCGCCCGAGGCTCGGTTGACGCTGTACTGGCTGGACGCGCCCGGGGCCGGGAAGCTCGACGTGAAGGTGGACGGAGTGCCCGTGCCCGCCGAGGAGCCACCGCCAGCCACCGCGCCCACGGTGCGCATGCGCGCCTTCCCCGTCACGGGTCCCGCGCACTCGCTCGAGGTGACCAACACGGGAGACGGTCCCATCACGGTGCTGGGCGCGTCGCTGGACTTCGAGCAGCCGGGCATCACCTTTGACTCGGCGGGCCTGCCTGGCAGCACGGCCTTCACGCTGAGCCGCTATGAGCCGGCGTCACTGGACGCACAGCTCGCGGCGCGCAGGCCGCAGCTGCTCGTGTTCTGGTACGGCACCAACGAGGCGGGCGTGCCCGATCTCGACCCCGAGACGCTGCGCCAGGAGTACGTTGCCCTGGTCTCCCGGCTCCGGGCCTCCACGGGCGCGGAGTGCCTGCTCATGGGCCCCACCGATCGCCTGATGCAGGACGCGAACGGCCGCTGGACGGAGACGAGCGCGCTGGGGCGGGTGCTCACCACGCTCCCGGCGGTGGCCCGGGAGGCAGGCTGTGCCTACTGGTCCGCCCGGGCGGCCATGGGCGGTGAGCGCTCCATGCTGCGCTGGCAGCGCGCCGAGCCAGCGCTGAGCCACGCGGACGGCACGCACCTGACGCAGCTCGGCTACGAGAAGCTGGCCGCATCCTTCGTGAAGGATCTGCTCGCGGCCTACGAGGCCTACAAGGCAGCACCACCGGAGCAGGTGCAGGCGCCGGATCCGGGCCAGGTCCCCACCCAGGCGCCCACGCCGAAGCAGGCAGCCCCCGAGGCGCCTCCCGCGACTCAATCCCCCGGTCCGACGCAGGGGCAGGCCCCGCTCCAGGCGCCCGAGCCCGAGACGGCGCCGCTGCCCCAGGCCCGGGCCTCACTGCAGGAGCCTGCCCGCGACGAGGCCCAGGGTCCGGCTCGCAACACCACACCAGCGCCCGCTGCGCGGAAGGCGGAGGGAGGCTGACATGCCGTCCACCAGCATCCCCTATCTGGTCTTCCTGGCCCTCATCTTCGCGCTGTACTGGGCGGTGCACCGCCACCGCATCGCGCGGCTGAGTGTGCTGCTCGTCGCGAGCCTCTTCTTCTATGCGGTGTGGACGCCGCTGCCGGTCCTGGTCTTCTTCTGGGGCGCGGCGGTGGACCACCTGGTCGTCAAGGGGCTGGCGCGGGCGAAGTCCCAGGGGTTGCGCAAGCTGCTGGTGACGGCCTCGGTGCTCTCGAACGTGGGCCTGCTGGCCAGCTTCAAGTACGCGGAGCTGTTCCGCGAGACGGCGCGGACGCTGCTGGCGCCGCTGGGGGTGGTGGTGCGCGAGGAGCCCTTCGGGCTGCTGTTGCCCATCGGGCTGTCGTTCCTCTGCTTCCAGGCCATCAGCTACGTGGTGGACGTGTACCGCGGGAAGGCGAGCGCGGAGCACAGCTACTTCGAGCACCTGCTCTACCTGCTCTTCTTCCCGCGAGTCATCTCGGGGCCGATCGTCCGCGCCTCGGCGCTGCTGGAGCGCTTCCACGAGGTGCCCACGCTGACGCCGGAGGCGGGCGGCCGCGCGATGTACCGCATCGCGGTGGGCCTGGTGAAGAAGATGGTCATCGCGGACGTGCTGGGGAGCGGGCTGGTGGACCCGGTCTTCGCGGATCCGGCCGCGTACACGTCCGCCGAGTGCCTGATGGCGGCGGTGGCCTACACCTTCGAGCTGTACTTCGACTTCTCGGGGTACTCGGACATTGCCATTGGCGCGGCGGCGCTGTTCGGCTTCGAGTTCCCGGAGAACTTCCAGCGGCCGTACCTGGCGAAGAACCTCTTCGAGTTCTGGAACCGCTGGCACATGAGCCTGTCGAGCTGGCTGCGGGACTACCTCTACATCCCGCTGGGCGGCAACCGGGCCTCGAAGCCGCGGGTGCTGTTCAACCTGATGACGGTGATGGTGCTGGGCGGCCTGTGGCACGGGGCGGACTGGCGCTTCGCGGTGTGGGGCGCCGTGCATGGCGTGGGGCTGTGCCTCACACGCTCGTGGTGGTGGATCCGCGGCGGCCGGCCGGAGGCAGAATCGATGGGGTGGGTGCGGGTCGGCGTGGGGATGCTGCTCACCTTCACGGTGGTGGTGCTCACGCGCGTCGTCTTCCGGGCCCCGGACATGACTCACGCGGGCGAGTTCTACGCACGCATGCTCTTGCTCATGCCAGGGCTGGCCAACGTGAGCACGCTGGTGTGGATCATGTTGGCGGTGGCGGTGGTGAGCCACGCGCTGCCCATGAAGCTCTACGACAGCGTGGGGGAGCTCTTCGTGCGCCTGCCCGCGCCAGCGCGCGCGGTGGTGCTTGTGGCGATCGGCCTGGGCATCCGCCACCTGGCGTCCGTGGAGGCGCGGCCGTACGTCTACCTCCAGTTCTGAGGCGCTAGAGCGTCCTCAGCCCGTCCCGCGCGCGGACGGAGCACCCGAGGAGAGCTGCGCGATGTGCTCCAGCAGATCGTAGAGGATTCGCGCCGTAGCGCCCCAGATGACGTGGGAGTTGTAGGTGTAGAAGTAGACGTCGTACTCCACGCCTTGCACCGTGCGCTTCTCGGTGCGGCGGATGGACGGATCCATCAGACCCGCCAGCGGCACCTCGAGGATGAACGCCACCTCCTCGGCGCTCGGGCGGTACTGCCCATCTCCTGGAATGATTCCCACGAAGGGCTGGATGCGGAACGCCGTGATGGTGGGGATCTCGTCCAGCATGCCGAGCACGCGCACCCGCGAGCGCTCGACGCCCAGCTCCTCCTCGGTCTCCCGGAGCGCGGTGTGGAGAGGCGTGGGATCCTCCAAGTCCCTGCCGCCTCCGGGGAACGAGAACTGGTTGGCGTGGTTGCGCAGGTGGGCCGGCCGCTGGGTGAAGAGGACGTGCGGCACACCCTCGCGCTCGAACAAGGGGACGAGCACGGCGGACTCGCGCAGCACCAGCCCCGGCAGGTTGATGGGCCGGGGCGGGTGGGAGGCCAGCCGGGCCTCCAGCTTGTCGAAGAGCGAGTCCACGTCAGTCCGTCACCTGCTTCTCCACGGGAGGCTTCGTCGGGTGCTCCTGATCCGCAAGGTTCTCCACGCCCGACAGCGGCTTGAGCAAGCCCGCCTGCAGCAGGCCGATCAGCCCCAGCCCGAGCACCACGCGGTACACCACGAAGACCATGGTCGAGCGCGTGCGCAGGTAGCGCAGCAGCCACGCGATCGCCGCCCAGCCCGAGCCGAAGGCGACCAGCGTCCCGGTCACCAAGGCCAGGGTGGAGGGCCGCGAGTCCGCCTCCAGCAGATGCTTGAGCTCGAAGACACCGGCCAGCGTGGTGGCGGGGATGGAGAGCAGGAAGGAGTAGCGCGCCGCATCCTCACGCCGCAGCCCGAGCGACAGCGCCCCGGTGAGCGTGGTGCCCGAGCGCGACGAGCCCGGGATGAGCGCCACCGCCTGCCACGCGCCGATGATCAGCCCATCCCGCCAGCGCATGTCCGCCAGGGTCCGCTGGTGCGAGGCCATCCGCTCCACGATGAAGAGGATGATCGCCAGGATGATGAGGCTGGCGGAGATGATGTAGAGCGAGCGCAATGAGCTCTCGATGTACTTCTTGAAGGCCAGGCCGCACACACCGATGGGGAGGGTGCCCACGAGCACGAACCACGCCAGACGCGACTCGAGCGTGGCGAACGGCTCACGGCGCAGCAGCCCCTGGAAGAAGGCGGCGGTGAGCTTCACCAGGTCGCTGCGGAAGTAGATGAGCACGGCGGCCACGGTGCCGAGCTGGATGACGGCGGAGTAGGCCGCCCCCGGGTCCTTCCAGCCGAACAGCTCCGGGACAATGCGCAGGTGCGCGGTGGAGCTGATGGGAAGGAACTCGGTGAGGCCCTGGACCAGCCCGAGGACGATGGCTTCGATGAGACTCATAAGGTGGGAGACCGGATGTAAGCCTTCCACCCCTTGCCCGCAAGGGCCATGGCCACCCGGCAAGCTGTCCACTCGTGGATACGTCGGGAGGTGGGCACGCCCGGCATGCGGGTAGGCTCCTGGACCACCGGTCATGCCCCCTGCCCTGCTCTGTCCTTGTTCCTCTGGCCTCCGCTACCGCCTGTGCTGCGCGCCCTACCACCGCGGCGAGGCCGAGCCTGCTGACGCGGAGGCCCTCATGCGCTCGCGCTACAGCGCCTTCGCGCTCCGAGAGGCCGCCTGGCTCTGGAAGTCCCTGCACCCGGATCACCCGGATCGCGCCCGGCCGGAGGCCGAGGTGGTGCGTGGGCTGCGCGCCTATGCACAGAGCCACCAGTTCCCGGGCCTGGTGGTGATGGATCGGCGGCCGCCCGACGAGCGGGGCGTGGCACAGGTGCTCTTCTTCGCCAAGGTGTTCGAGAAGGGGAAGGACCGCTCCTTCGTGGAGTGCTCGGACTTCCGCCACGACGGGACAGGTTGGCGCTACGTCTCCGGGGCGCTGAAGCTACCAGGCGAGCTGCCAGCCCCACCGGAGACGCTCACGCTGGCAACCTTCCCGAAGTGACGGGAGCAGCGTCAGGATTTTTCGGGCCATTTCGTCCCTCTCCTCAGCTGCCCGGCCGGTGAGGCCCTACACGCTCCTGGTAATCGCCTCATAAGCGACGCGGTTCGAACCCGCTCCAGACCTTGAAAAGGTCACCCAAACCAGTGGCTTCTCCACTCGGGCAGCAACCTTTCTCTTCGGAACACCCTCCGCGACTCAGGTGCCCTCGTCCCAGGAGGCCAGGTACTTCCCCTGCGCTCGCGTCAGCGCATCGATCTTCACACCCAGGCTCCTGAGCTTGAGCCGGGCGATCTCGTGATCGATGTGCTCCGGCACCCCGTAGACCTTCCGCTCCAGCGAGTCGTGGTTCTTCACCATCCACTCGCTGCACAGCGCCTGGTTGGCGAAGGACATGTCCATCACGCTCGAGGGGTGGCCCTCGGCGGAGGCCAGGTTGATGAGCCGGCCCTCGCCCAGCACCACCACCTTCTTGCCGCCCTGGAGCGTGTACTCCTCAACGAACTCGCGGATGACCTTGCGGCTCTTCGCCAGCTTCCCGAGCGCCTTCAGATCCAGTTCCACGTTGAAGTGGCCCGAGTTGCAGACGATGGCCCCGTTCTTCATCACCTGGAAGTGCTCGGCGCGGATGACGTCGATGTTGCCCGTCACCGTGCAGAAGAAGTCGCCGATCTTCGCCGCCTCGCTCATTGGCATGACGCGGAAGCCGTCCATCACCGCCTCGAGCGCCGTGGTGGGGTTGATCTCCGTCACGACGACATCGGCCCCCATCCCCCGGGCACGCATCGCCAGGCCGCGGCCACACCAGCCGTAGCCCGCCACCACGAACACGCTGCCCGCCAGCAGCCGGTTCGTCGCCCGGATGATGCCGTCGATCGTCGACTGGCCCGTGCCGTACCGGTTGTCGAACATGTGCTTCGTCTTCGCCTCGTTCACCCCGACGATGGGGTAGCCCAGCACCTTGGCCCGAGCCATCGCGCGCAGGCGAATCACCCCCGTCGTCGTCTCCTCCGTGCCGCCCAGCACGTTCTTCAGCAGGTCCTTGCGCCGGGTGTGCAGCACTCCCACCACATCCGCGCCGTCATCCATGGTGATGTGCGGCCCACCCTCCAGCGCCATGTCGATGTGGCGGTAGTACGTCGCGTTGTCCTCGCCCTTGATGGCGAAGACCTGCATCCCGTAGTCCTCCACCAGAGCTGCGGCCACGTCGTCCTGCGTGGACAGTGGGTTGGAGGCACACAGCGACACCTCCGCCCCGCCCGCCTTCAGCGCCACCATCAGGTTGGCCGTCTCCGCCGTGACGTGCAGACACGCCGTCACCCGCAGCCCCTTGAGTGGCTTCTGCTTCTCGAAGCGCTCCTGGATCTGGTGCAGCACTGGCATCGTGCGCCCAGCCCACTCGATGCGGCCGCGTCCCTTGTCCGCGAGCGACGGGTCCTTGATGTCACAGTGCACAGGGGCAAAGCTGTTCTTCGGCCTCTTGAGGCCGGCGGACCTGGCCATGGCGGTATCCCTCTCGGGTGGAAAAAAGAAACGCGCGTGACCCCTATTGGGCCACGCGCGCGGGTTCAAGTCACCGGAACTTTGATCGTCCAGCCGCTTACGGGCTGCCCACGGCCTTCAGGCGAGAGCTGCCACCCAGGGCCTCGCGCAGCAGGTCCTTCTTGTCGGTCCGCTCCCAGGTGAACTCCTTCTCGGAGCGGCCGAAGTGCCCGTACGCCGCAGTCTTCTGGTAGATGGGCCGCAGCAGATCCAGGTACTCGATGATCTCGCGGGGGCGCAGACCGAACGTCCGGCGCACCGCCTCGGCGATCTTCGCCTCGGGCGCGGTAGCCGTGCCAAACGTCTCCACCATCACGCTCACCGGGTCCGCGACGCCGATGGCGTAGGAGACCTGCACCTCGCAGCGACGCGCCAGCCCTGCGGCCACCACGTTCTTGGCGATGTAGCGGCCCATGTAGCAGGCGCTGCGGTCGACCTTCGCGGGATCCTTGCCGCTGAGCGCCCCACCACCGTGCTCGCCGCGCCCGCCGTAGCTGTCGACGATGATCTTACGGCCGGTCAGGCCGGTGTCGCCGTGCGGGCCGCCGACGACGAACTTGCCGGTCGGGTTGATGTGGAAGACGATGTCGTCGTTCCAGAGCTTCTTGGGGATGCACGGGCGGATGACCTGCTCGATGATCTCGCGCTTGGCCTTCTCGGTGATCACGTCGCGCTTGCGGTCGAGGACCGACTCGTCGTGCTGCGTCGAGACGACGACGGTGTGCACGGCGGTCGGGCGCTCGTTCTCGTAGCTGATCGTGACCTGGCTCTTGCCGTCCGGGCGGAGCCAAG
>NZ_DASPHO010000595.1:0-5699 GCF_035629615.1 Hyalangium sp.
AGCGGACCGCCTCGCAGCTTGTGGCCGGTGTCCACCGCCCGGTCCACGATGGCGCCCGGCACCGGCGCGCGGGGCGCCTGCTGCCGCTGACAGGCGCTCGCGACGGAGGCGCCCAGGAAGGCGGCCACCAGCTCGCGCCGCGTCAGTTCCACCGACGCCATTCCTCTTCGTAGTAGTGCACCAGCACCTGGTTGTTCAGCCGGTTCACCTCCGCCGGCAGCGGCCCCATGTCCGGCGGGAACCGGGTGAGCCCCTCCAAGGTGCCGTCGTCGAGGAACAACAGCCCCTCGGGCAAGGGCCGGCGACGCGGCGGGGCCTCATGGGCCACCATCACGTACCCCCACTCGCCGAAGGAGGGCACCAGCGCGTGGTAGGGCTCCGTCCAGAACCCCGCCGCCTTCAGCGTGGTGTTCACGCACCAGAACGAGCGCCGCGCGTACAGCGGGCTCGTGCTCTGAACCACCGCCACCCCGTCCTTCGCCAGCCGCCGCTTGAGCAGCTTGTAGAAGCCCGTGGTGTACAGCTTCCCCAGCGAGAAGTTGTTCGGATCCGGGAAGTCGACAATCACCACGTCGAAGAGCGCCTCCCCCTCCGCCAGGAACTTCATCGCGTCCGTGTTGATCACCCGCACCTTCGGGTGGCTCAGCGCGTGGTGGTTGAGCCGGGCCAGCTCCTCGTACCGCGTGGCCAGCCCGGTAATGGCCGGATCCAGATCCACCAGCGTCACCGACTGGACTTCTGGGTAGCGCAGCGCCTCGCGCGCCGCCAGCCCATCCCCGCCTCCCAGAATGAGCACCCGCTCCACCGAGCCGCCCCGCACCATGGCCGGGTGCACCAGCGACTCGTGGTAGCGGTACTCATCCACGCTGGCGAACTGCAGGTTCCCGTTCAGGAAGAGCGAGAAGCCCCGCTTGCCCCGCGTCAGGACAATCCGCTGGTACGGCGAGGTGGAGGTATGCACCACCTCGTCCGCATAGAGGTTCTCCTCGGAGAACGCCGTCAGCCGGTCCCCCAGCGCAAGCGCCACCAGCAGGAGCAGGGAGAGGGCCACCGCCTTCACCCGCAGCCGCGTCGGGTGCGCGAGCACCGGCCCCAGCAGCCACGTGCTCCACAGCCCCACCAGCGCATTGAGCAGCCCGAACAGCAGCGAGGTGCGCACCAGCCCCAGCTTCGGCACGAAGAACAGCGGGAAGCACACGCTCGCAAACAGCGCGCCCAGGTAGTCGAACGTCAGCACCTGGCTGACCAGATCCTTGAACTTCACCTGGTCCTTCAGGATGCGCAGCAGCAGGGGGATCTCCAGCCCCACCAGCGTGCCGATGACGAGCACGCTCCCGTACACCGCCACCCGGAACACATCCGTCATCGCGAAGGTGAGGAACAGCACCGGGGCGCAGAAGCCCCCCACCAGCGCCACACCCAGCTCCACCTCCACGAAGCGCTGGGCCAGCCCCTTCTCGAGGAAGCGGGACAGGTAGCTCCCAATCCCCATCGCGAAGAGGTAGCCGCCAATGACGGTGGAGAACTGGGTGATGGAGTCCCCCAGCAGGTAGCTGGCGAGCGCCCCCACGATGAGCTCGTAGATGAGCCCACACGTGGCGATGACGAGGACGGTGACGAACAGCAGCGTCTTGTTCAAGTCTTCACTTCACTTCACGGGCTGAGGACATCTGAAGGTCATCCGGAGATGGACGCCGCGATGATGATGGCCAGCCCGAGGATGAAGGAGCCGATGACGATGCCCAGCGCCGTGTTCTGGTCCGCCTCGATCTCCTTGTGCACGTCATAGGGAAGAATGAACCGGATGACGTAGAAGCCCGCGACGAACACCGCCAACCCGATGAGCGAGTAGATGACGCTCGCCAGAAGGCCCTGCCAGCTCACCACCGCACCAAATAGCACCATCACTTGCCTCCGTGGAATCCACCGGTCCAGAGGAACACGCCGTTGGGTCCGCGACGCGCCTCTTCAGGCACGCGGCCCCGCTCTTGGGTCGTGAAGGGCTCCCAGCCCGAGAAGGCCATGGCTCCGTAGAGCAGCACCACCAGCCCACCGAAGTATTTCATCTCCTTCTCCCCTCCTCATGAATCCGACAGGTTGCTCTCCGCCCACCGCGTGGACTCGAAGCTCGAAGAGCGAATGAACGCGAACGCCGGCCCCACCAGCAGCATGACGAACGCGCAGAGGAACCAGGTGCCCCGTGGCGTGTCGCTGGTGAGCTGCACCCGGAAGGAGCGGCCCGCGCCCCTCTGCACGCCGCCCGTGAAGGCCGCCGTGGTCCGCAGCACGTAGTTGCCTGGCTCCACCGCGGACAGGTACTCCGTCCCGCTCTGGCCACCCTCCGACCAGGAGCCCTCCGAGTCCGAGCCACTGTAGTAGCTGACCTCCTGGTAGAAGCTCGTCACCTCGCCCGTGTCCTGGTTCACCAGGTCCCCCTGCACGCCGACCCAATCGTTGCTCACGGGAGCGGACACTTCCGCGCGGACGTTGCCGCGCTTGGGGATCTGGAAGGGCTCGCTGAAGTGGATGGCGCTCGGCTGGCCGGACACCGCGTCCGGTGGCAGCGTCACCGTCATGTCCAGCACCCCCACATTGGCGGAGGAGATGTTGATGAGCATGTAGAGGGCCACCAGCGCCAGGGCCCAGATGCCCGCCCACTTCCACGCGGACACGGAGGTGTTCGGGTTCGGCTGGCTGGGTGCAACCCCCTGGGGCGGAGGCAGCGGCTCCTTCAGCTTGAAGGCTTCCTGGATGACAGCGGGTGCCAGGTACTCGCCGTGGGTGAAGGAGATCTCGTTGCTCGTGGAGTCCTCGTTCACCGAGTAGGGCGGCGCCACGTACTCGATGGCCTGCGCCATCTCCCCCGCGCGCACCTCCCAGTAGAACTCGCCCAGCACCGTCTCGGTGACGGTGGACACCGACTGGAAGGCCTTGTAGCGCCGGCCCTCGTAGTGCGCGGCCACGCCCGGCACCAGGGACACGTCCCCCGCGTCAATGGGCTTGAGGTACACCCAGTGCCCGTTGGACTGCATCAGCCAGGTGAAGCCTCGCGCCTTGTGGAAGAGCAGGTACTCCTCCCACGGGTAGCGCGTGCCCTCCACCGTGCACGAGCGCACCATGAAGCCGATGCAGATCCACTCCGTCCCATCCAGCTGGCCCTTGGCGCCCAGGGGGATGAGGGGCTCGTGGTCCGGCTTCTCGAGCAGCTGGAGGAACGCGAGCTTGCCCTGGCTGGCATCCAGCAGCGCGCCGCAGAACGGGCACGCCACGCGCTTCGTCTGATCCGGGGCGCGCAGCTGCAGCGCGCCGTTGCACTGGGTGCACCGCGCCTGCTGCAGAGAGACTTTCTTCGTCCGGGGGCGCAGCTGATCCACCGGGATGCCGAGCTGCTCCAGCTTGAGCCGCTGGCCCAGGAAGACCTCCGGGTCCTGCGTGCGCGTGCCGAAGTCCAGCGTGGCGAACACGCCCTTGGGGCCCGTGGCGTCCACGTAGTAGCTGTCCTGCGTGGGATCCACGTCGCTGGGGAGCTGACCCGCGGCGGCCACCACACGCCCATGCCCACGCTCCTCCACCACGAAGGCGCGGTTGCGCAGGTGCAGGCGCTGACCCGGGTACACATCGTCCAGCTTGAGCCCCTCCTCCATCCCCGCATCGAACAGGACGTGGAAGGCGCCCTCGGACTCGCTGATCCAGCCGGTGCGCTCGTCGTCGAACTGCACGTACCACTCGTCCCACGGGCCCGCGCCGTGATCCTTCTGGATGTGGCCCACCAGCCGGTAGCCCGTCTTGCCGTAGCGGCCCTCGAGCCCCAGCCGCAGCGGCGAGTCGGTGTCGACGACGGCGCCGATCCTCCCGCGCGCCTCGAGGTTGGCTCCCTTCCTGGCCACCACCGTCTGGCAGTAGCTGCAGACGACCACCTGCGCCGAGCCCGCGGTGAACTCGACCGGGGCGCCACACGAGGGGCATTGCCCTTGGGTCACGCCGTCACCCCCCTCGCCAGCTCACGGACACTGCAGCCTCGGGCTCCCAGGAAGCGGGCCACCAGCGCCTCGAAGTCCGGGCGCGGGCGGGTGCGGCAGCAGTAGACGTTGAGCGCGGCGAACCCGTGCTCGGGGAAGGTGTGGATGGCCAGGTGGCTCTCGGCCAGCAGCGCCAGGCCTGTAATTCCACCGGGCTCTGGGAACACGTGCCACTGCGGCTGGCCCACCACCCGCAGCTCCAACAGGACGACGAGCTCCTCGAAGAGCGCGGCCAGGGCGGCCCGGTCCTTGAGGCGCTCTGGCGTGCAGCCGCTGGCGTCCACCAGCCATTCCTGTCCCGTGGTCAGCGTGGAATCCTCCCCAGACTGGGGACTTTCTAGCACGAGCCTGGACCTCTGGGGCGAGGGCTTCTGGGGGGGGTGGGGGTTGGCGGATGTGGGCCCCTCCCCGGTACGCTGCGGGGGCCATGTCGCAGCCGGTGCGTCCCCCCGATCTCCCTGCCTCATCCCCTCCCGCTCCCGAGCCCGCGGCTGCCCCGGCCCCGAGCACCGGAGCCTTGGCCCGGCTGGTGCGCTCCCTCCGCGGCCTGCCCCCGGCCCAGAAGTGGTGGGGCGCTGGCTGCGCCGGGCTGGCGGGGTGGTTCCGGGCGGAGTCGGCGCCCACCACGGAGGCCACGGACCGCTTCCGGCAGATCTACGCGCGGGTCCGCCGGGACGAGCCCGTGCTCCCAAGCGAGGCGCGGCGACACCTGTACCTGATGGTGAAGGGGCTGCTGGGGGACGAGTTGTACGGCTACCTGGAGGACAACCGGGCTCGGCTGGAGCACCGGGGGCTGGAGACTCGCGAGGTGCAGGTGGACACGGAGTCCTCGCTCACGGAGAACGTGGAGGTGGTGCGCCGGGCCCTGGAGGATGCGGCCTTCTTCAAGCGCTCGGTGGTGCTGGTGGGCCACAGCAAGGGCGCGGTGGAGAGCCTGGCGACGCTGGCGATCTACCCGGAGCTGCGCCAGCACGTGCGCGCGGTAGTGGCCATCCAGGCGCCCTACGGCGGCTCGCCCATCGCCCACGACATGACGGACTCGCCGGAGCTGCGGCGCATGCTGGACATCGCCTTCCCGCTGCTCTTCTACGGGGTGTCCCGCTCGGTGCAGGACCTGAGCTACCCGGCCCGCATGGAGTTCGTGCGCCGCCACCCCTATGCGGGGGAGGTGCCCACGGTGGCGCTGGCCAGCTCGCGCTACTCGCGGCGATCGCTGCTGTGGCCGGTGGCCCACTACATGTTCGAGCGCTACGGGCTGCCCAATGACGGGCTGGTGGCGCAGGTGGACGCGGAGATCCCGGGCTCGCGGGTGGTGCGCCTGGACGACATGGATCACGCCGAGGCGGCGCTCGTGGGGCTGCCGGGCTTCGCCAACCACCGCCCGGGGAAGATGACCGAGGCCCTGGTGGCGCTGGCGCTGGAGTCCTGAGGCCGTTCGCGAGCTGCGGTAGCGCACGCGAGGTGTAACCGGCTGGAAACGCTGAAGAAACTAGAGCCCCAGCCCGGGTTGGCGGTAGGATGCGCGCGCCATGCGCACTCGAATCCTGACCACTGGACTGTTGCTGCTCGCCCTCACCGCCTGCACCAAGGACAAGGAGAAGGAGGCCACCCCGGCCAAGCCTCCCGAGGCCTCCGCTGCAAAGCCCCCGGAACCCACCCCGCCACCCACTGCCCCTGCCC
>NZ_DASPHO010000596.1:0-2446 GCF_035629615.1 Hyalangium sp.
CGAGCAGCTGCTTGGTGAGGATCTTGTCCTGCGCCAGCAGCAGCCCCGCCGTCCCAGAGCCGGTGAACTTCACCCGCGCCATCTCCATCAGCGCCGCGACGTTCACCTCCATCCGGTAGTCCTCCGCGAAGGTCTCGCAGAGGTTGAACACCAGGTCACACTTCGAGCGCTCGATCTCCTGGAGGATGTTGAAGACGCGGTCGCTCACGGCGACGGTGCAGACGTCATGCCCCAGCTGCCGCAGGGTCTCCCCCACCTGGGTCACGACGGCGTCTACGGGCTCTCCGTCCGGCTGGTAGTGCAAGACGGCGATCTTCAAGGGCGGAACGGGCATGACCCCGCAAGTGTAAGACGTCATCGCGCGTCATGCACCCAGGCACGCGATCGCCCCCGCACTTTTCGTTCGCCGTGATCAGTCCACTTCGAAGAAGCGGTCGGTGTAGAGGTAGTTCATCGCCAGCGCCGTGACCAGCGAGGTGAGCTTGGTGAGGTACTCGCGCGTCTTGTCCAGGTGGATGCTGAGGCGCAGCGCGGCGGCGCGCTCGATCAGGTGATCCACCAGCGCCACCACCACCGGGCGGCCTACGCCGCTGTACTGGGTGACGGACTGGATGAGCGACTGGCGCTCGGCGCGTACGAGCGTCTCCGCGCTGGCCGGCGCGGTGTCCGGGGGCTCGAACAGTCCCAGCAGATCCTGATCCAGGTGCTCGCGCAGCGACAGCTCCACCCGCTCCTCGAGCTGCCGCTGGCGGTAGTGATCGAGCACCGTCTCCTCCATGTCCTCCACGTCCAGATCCTTCTCGGCCAGCTGCACCAGCGGCGACGCGCGGCCCACGCGCTTGATGACCTCGTCCACGTACTGGAGCTTCTTGAGCGCGCCCCAGCCTGCGTAGCGCTTGTGCCAGTCCAGGCCCGGCGTGAGCCACACCGCGAACGTCTCCGCGAAGTCCTCGTCCGGGTGCTTCTGCGCGTACCAGCCGGAGATGTGCACCACGTACTTGCGGCTGAACGGGCGCGGCTTGTACGTCTCATCGTAGGGCTTGGAGTAGTCCCCGAAGATCTTCCGCCACTCGTCCGTGTCGTAGAGGCGATAGGCGTAGTTGAAGGCGTGCCCGGCCTCATGGCGCAGGTACATGAGGATCTCGCGCTCCGTCTCCGCCTCTCCACCCAGCTCCGCCTCGATGGAGTGCAGCCGGGGATCCGCCAGGTAGAACGGCAGCCCGATCACCGGCACACCGGACGGGCAGCCCCACTGATCCGACAGGTAGCACTCCGGCCGGAACGAGAGGCCCTTGGCCTCCAGCTCGCTGTAGAGCTGGTGGATGTAGCGCTCCAGGGCCGTGCCCTTCAGGTGGAGCTTGAGATCCTTGATGCGGGCCTGGAGCAGCGCCTCGCGCTCTGGGCGGCGAGGTGACTCCGCCGCTTCGTGGGGGTCGGCGAGGGTCTTCTCGCGGAAGGTGATCTGGGAGGTCGATAGCATCGGGTCCCTAGGGGGGCCTCGAAGTCTAATGGCGAGCCCTTCGCGGTAAATTGGCCCCCTTCCAGGTACATGCAACCTACCGGAAAGACTGGATATTATGGGACCCAACGACCCTGTCTGGATGTAGGTATACCTGCCTGGAGAGGGCCCTGCTGCCTGGCGGGGCCTACTCGAAGACAGAGATGTCAGAGCCGCTGGAGCCCTGTTTCGGGGGCTTCTTGCTGGTTCCCGAGGATGGCTTCGCGACAGCCGGCAGCGTCACGTCCACCTGCATGGAGTCGCTGTCCGAGGCGCTGAAGTCCAGGGAGCGATCGACATCCTGGAAGCCCGAGAGCCGGAAGGTGAGCTTGTGCTTCTTCTCTCGGGAGAGCTTCAGGTCCAAGGGCGCGGTGCCGATCTGCACGCCCTCGTCGTTCAAGATGGCGGCGCCCGTGGGCGAGGAGCTGCACTTCACCAGGACCATCGGATTGACCGTGGGCGGTGGGGGCTTCGTCTCCTCCGGGGGAGCCTGGTTCTGCGGAGGCTGGGGCGTCTCCGTGCGATGCACCTCGACCACGTGCGGCGGTTGCGGGGGAGGGCTTCCTCCCGGCTTCAGGACCCACACCGCGGCGCCCGCTGCGAGCAGGAGCACGGGGAGGCCGATGAGCGCCGCCTTCTTGCCCGCGGACATGCCCTCGGGAGGAGGTGGAGCGGGAGGGGGCGGTGCCGCGGCAGGAGCCCGCTGGGACGTCCCGCCACCGGGACGAGACCGGCTGGCGGACGGCGCGCTGCCGGCGGCGCTCTTGGCGACAACGACGTTGGAAGGCAGGGAGCCCCGGGCCGGAGCGGAGGAAGAAGCCTTCGAGGGCCGCGCACTGTTGGCGCTCCCAGCCCTGCGCGCTCCGGAGATGCTGGGCCTGCTGCCGCTGCCACCGCCCTCGCGCCCGGCGGCCCCACCCGAGGGCCGCGCCTCCATCTGCTCGGCGG
>NZ_DASPHO010000597.1:0-15556 GCF_035629615.1 Hyalangium sp.
TCACGCGCGTGTCTTCCTGGGGCTGCACCGCTGGAGCGGAGAGCGCGGGGGTGACAGCCTCAAAGGGCGCCGCGCCGGGGCCAGCATCCGGTGACGCCAGGGTTCGCGCTACTTCCTGACCGGGAGTTCCTACCCACAGGGTAGGAGGCTGTTGAGAGCCGTCCAGAGTCGGCTCCAGCGTCGCAGCGCGCGCAAGCTCGCTGGAGTCACCTCGCCAGGCAAGCGCCACCACCCCCCCGGTCAGCAGGAGCCCCAGCGTCAGAGCGCCCACCGCTACAGGCCAACGCGTGGGCGCCAGAGGAGTGGAGGGAGGTGGCTCCGGGCGAGGCTCCTTCCCTGCCATTTCCTCGGGCGGACGACGGCGCATCTGACGCTGGTGCCGCATCCACTCCTGCCACTCGCGATGCTCCGAGCGCGCCAGGCGCAGCGCCGCTTCCTGCCCTGGCGCCACCGGTCCGGAGGGCCTCACGCCCTGCGTGGTCCGCGAGGCGGGCCCTGGCCCTGTGTACCACTCGAATGCCGGCTCGTCCCACTCCGGCCCCCCTCTCCCGCCGCCTGGAGCAGCACCTCGGCCGCCTCCTGTGCTCGGGCGTACCGGTCCTCCGGCCGCCGGGCCAGCAGGCTCTGGACGATGGCCGCGAGCGCCTCCGGGACTCGCGGGTTCCGCTCGCGCGCGTCAGGCGCCGGCCCCGACTGCACCGCCACCCAGTAGAGATCTCGCGGCAGGTGCACCGGAAACGGGTACTCGTCCGTCAGCACCCGGTGCGCCATGACTCCGAGCGCGTAGAGATCATCCGTGGGCCGGGCCTGGTAGCGGGCCTGAGCATCCGAGGCATGCGCTTGCGCGAAGGCCATGGCCTCCGGGCTCAGGTACACCTCAGTCACCGGCGGCAGCACGTGGCTGGTGAGCGGGGTGGCCCCCTCGTAGCCACTCGCTCCCAGATCCACCAGCACCAGTTCCCTTCCTCCCGGCCGCACCAAGGTATTGGCGCCCTTGACGTCCCGGTGCACCGAGCGCTCGCGGTGCAGCGCCTCCAGCGCCTCGGCGGCTTGCGCCAATAGCCTGGCCAACTGCCTCGGGGTGGGGTTGGTGCTGCGCGCCCAGGCGTACAGCGGCAGCCCCTCCACGTACTCCATCACCAGATAGGGAAAGCCCTTCTTGCGCCCCAGCCACCACCCCCAGGCTCGCAGCTTCACCACTCCCGGGTGCTTCACCCGCCGCAGCACCCGCCCCTCGCGCTCCAGGCGCTTGTCCCCGGGGCGCACCGCCAGCTTCAACGCGTGGAGCCGGCCCCAGCGCCTCACCAGGTACACCACTCCACTTCCCCCCGATCCCAGCTGGCGCACCACCCGCCAGGCCCCCACCTTCATTCCTTCCGGCAGCGCACCGGGAAGAATCGGCCCCGTGGGACGGTCCCCTCCCGGCAATAGACTCCGCAGCGGGCCCATGGCGGCACCCCTCCTCATGGGTCCTCAGGCTACCACCCTACCTTGCACGTTTCTCCCTGGTGCCACCTCCGGCGCTGGAACTCGGGTGGCTTGCGCTGGCTACCCAACAGGCAGACGGCGCTCCAGGTGCTGCACAGTTGAGCCTGCGGCGGTGCCCAGGACGGGGGAGAACATCCAGATCCGCTACCGGAGCGTCTGCCAGGCCCCTCCACCCCCTCCGTGAGGGCCTGCGGGAGGAGCGTGGCTCGGGAGTCACTTGGATGCGCCGAAGAACCCTGCGCGGTAGCCGGCTGCACGAAGCACGGAGGAGGCACGTGAGTTGAGAATGAGCAGGACTATCAAGCTCACGAGCGGAACGAACATGAGAAGGACCAGCAGGATCTTCCGAGTGGGTGACATCCCCATGCCCTTGGCCATACGGGAGACCCCGCAGAGTCCGAGCACGAGCGCGACCAGGCCGAGGAGTCCCGCGCCGGAGCCCATCGACTTCATCATCACCGTCATCGTGAAATAGACCAGGATGGCGATGATGATCAGCTCCTGGCCGCCCGCGACCTGCTCGAGGTCGCCCTCCAGTGCCGGGGCTCGAGCGACAGGAACTCTAGGGGATTCAGACGAATGAGCTGAGTGCACGAGGATCCCCTTGCTGGAATGGGCTGGCCGAAGGGCCCGCATCTGGGAGAGCCGGTGACTCGGAGAGCCATTCAGAGAATCTGCGGATTACGTGTTCGGCACTTTTTGAAGGGTAGGCGTAAGGTGGGGCTTGCGAGCTGCCCGTCTACTACCCAGACGAGCCCATGTTCGCCCCGGACCTGATGGCCGTGATGGACGCGAGAGCGGGGGTTGAGCAGGAGTCTCCTGCGGCAGCAGTCATGCCGCAGGGCCGCTTCAAGCAAGCTGGGGACCGACCTCCAGCGCACGCAGCGGCGCGTCCTGGCCCAGCGCGATGAAGGGTGCCCAGTAGTGTGGGTGAGGGTGGTTCTGGCGCACCGAGCGCATCGCCTCGTGCAGCGCGCTGCAGCGGCCCTGTCCCTCCAGCAGGTGGCGGTAGTACTCCTCCATCAGCACGCGGGTCGTCTCGTCGTTCACCTTCCACAGGCTCGTCACCACTGTCTCCGCTCCCGCCACGACGAGGGCCCGGCGCAGCCCGTACACACCCTGCCCCAGCTTCACTTCACCCCGCCCTGTGTCGCACGCCGAGAGCACCACCAGCTGGGTCCCCCACAGATTCAGTCCGGCCAGCTCCAGCGCCGTCACCAACGCGCTGTCTGAGCGAAGCGGGGGCACACCGGCGGCGTCAGGCGCTGAGCCACGTGCACTGGCCAGCACCAGTCCCGAGCGCAGCAGCGGATCGGACGGGCGCGGTGCGGAGGTATCCGCACCCAGCGCGCCGAAGTGGCCCACCGCGCGCGAGCCCCTGGGCGCAGGCATGGGGGCGTCCTCCATGAAAAAGCCGTGAGTGGCCAGATGCAGCACTCCGGGCGTGGGCTGGTTCAGCAGCCGCTCCTTGGTGGCCTCCGCCCCCAGGAAGAGCTGAGCCTGCGGCACCAGGCGCTGGATGGCCTCGGCCTCCTGGCGTGTCCCCGGCAGCGGCACCCACGGCCGCTCCGCCATATCCCCGTGCAGCGTGGAGTGCTCGGCCACCTCTGGCATCGAAGCTCCGAAGTCCGGGTCGGCCAGCACAACCACCGAGTGGGAAGGAGGCATGTCCCCCGTCCGTGGCAGCAGCTCCTTGCCGGAGTTGAGATAGATGAAGTCGAAGGAGTCGACGAGGAACTGGTCGCCATCGTGCACGGCGGCGAAGGGCACGAGGGAGAGCTGGCCATCCGTCGACAGGAAGAGGCGACGCGCTTCGCCCAGCAGTGGCCGCAGGGGCTTGAAGGTAAGCTCGTAGAGCGCCTCAGCGGTGGCTTGGAAGGAAGCATCCCGGTTGGCCAGAGCGTTGCGCAGGTGCGAGGCGGCCTGGTCGATAGGCTCGGCCGACCCCAGATCCAGGACGCGGATGGAGGTATTCGGGAAGAGCACGAGCGCCAGGTAGCGGAGCTGGGCGGCGCGCTGCACCCCAACGGTTCCGGGCTGGGGCCAGAGCGGATGGTCCTGGTAGGCGATCAGCTCGATGAGGGCGCCATCCTGCGGGAGCGATGCGGCGACCGCATCCACGATGTCATCGGGAGATGGCAGCGCGGCCAGCGCGCGCAGCGGAGCCGAGCGCTTGGCCAGATCGGCTTCGAGAGCATCGCCCTGGTCGGCCAGTTCCTTGATGCGCCGCTGGTAGTCCATGGAGGACATCGAGCCTGGCCTCTGGAGCGCCAGCGCGGAGAGCTGTGTGCGCAGCTCCCGCAGCCTCTCGAAGGCCTTGCGATCCTGCGCGCTCAGGCTCTGGTAGATCGTCCGGGAAGTGTCGCCGGCCTCGTCGACGGAGCGGCCCTTGAGCAGCAGCACAGCGGTCAGCGCCAGCCTTTGCGCGCTGGCGTCGCCTGGGTGCTTCCGCAGCAGCGTGTACAGACGCTCCTCGCTGGTCCGCAGGAACTGGAGGAAGCTGGCCAGCCGGGAGTTGGAGAAGTCGAGCGCCTCCTGGCGCAGGCGCTGCTCGGACATGACGAAAGCGCGCCAGAACAGGGATAAGGCGTCGGCCAGACGATCCTGGGCCAGCCGAAGCTCCGCGAGGTTGTAGAGCTCCTTCGCGACCAGGGGGTGATGGGCGCCCAGGGCCTCTTCTCGAATGGCCAACGCGCGCTCGTAGAGCGGCTCGGCGCGGCTGTACGCTCCCCGAGCCCGGTGGAAGCAAGCGAGGTTGGTGAGCGAATAGGCCACGTCGGGATGGTGGGGACCCAAGGCCGCTTCTCGAATGGCGAGCGCACGCTCGGTGAGGGCTTCCACCTGGTCGTACACCCCTTGAACCGCATAGAGCTCTGCAAGGTTGTTGAGCGTCCGGGCCACATCGGGGTGGCCTGGGCCAAGGGCGACCTCGTAGATGGCGAGCGCGCGCTGGTAGAGGGGCTCGGCTCGGTCGTACCTCGCCTGCTCGAGGAAGAGCGTGGCGAGGTTGTTGAGCGAGGTGGCGACGAGCGGGTGGTTCTCACCCAGCGCCTCTTCCCGGATCTCGAGAGCGCGCTCATAGAGCGGCCCGGCGCGGCACGGCACGCCCTGCTCCCGATAGAGGTTGGCCAGGTTGTTGAGCGTCTGAGCGACAGCGGGATGGCGGGGGCCCAGGGCCGCCTCGCGAAGGGCGAGCGCGCGCTGGTAGTGGGGCTCTGCGCACCCGTACATCCCCTGCCTCGCGGAGAGCCGGGCGAGGCCGTTGAGCGACTCGGCGACGGCGGCATGGCCGGGGCCCAGGACCGTCTCCCGGATGTCGAGCCCCCGCTGGTAGAAGAGCCGGGCCCGATCGTACAGCCCCTGGTCCGCGTAGAGGTTGGCCAGGGTGTGGAGTGACTCAGCAATGTCGGCATGACCGCTGTTGTCCAGGACCGCTTCCCGAAGATCGAGCGCACGCTGAAACAGCGGCTCCGCCCGGGCATGGTCACCCTGACGGTGGTGGAGATTCCCGAGCAGGTTGAGACAGCTTGCGAGCTTGGGAGGTGAGTCCCCCTGAACCCCTTCTCGCAGCGCAAGTGCACGCTCGCTCAGGGGGAGGGCGTCGGCGTACCGACCTGCCTCGAGCAGCCGCCTGGCCTCTTCATAGGCGGTCCGCGCCTCCTGCAGCCTCACCGCTGGCTGCGCCTCCCTCACCAGGGCTCTGGCCCAACGGAGAGAACTGTCCCCCTTCATCTTCGCGCGCGCCTGCTGCATTTCCATTCTCCGGCGGGCCTGAGCAATCCCTGTGCCGCCCCGAGGGTATCGGCGCGCATGGCTGGGACAGCCGCCGCTCACGAAACCCCGGAGCCGCCGACGTGTCGTCCGTGTGTCGGCGACGCGTCGGCGGCCCTAGGGCCCCTCGCAGCTCCCCCCCAGCCCTTCAGCTGCTCCGGGTTGTTTGCCCGCAACTGGAGGAGCCAGTGTGGTTGAAAATGATGCAAAGAATTCGTGGGGGGGGTCGCCCTTACCGGGGAGAGAACGAGGCACAGACGCGCACGCCGATTGCCGCGTCGCGTTGCGTTGGATCGCCCGCGGACAGGTTCGCCAGGTGCGCAGCGAACGAGTCGTAGTACCACGCCCCTCCTCTTAGGGCGATGCGCCCCAGATCCCGCGTCACCGAGCGCGTGAGCTCGTAGACATTGCCTGACATGTCGACCAGGCCGAATGGGCTCACCGAGGCCGGGTGGTCGCCCACCATGTCCGGCCCGAAGACATTGAGCTCCCGATCGTAGGTCCTGTCGATGTTGGCATCGGCGGGCAGCAGGTGGTCCCCATGAGGGTAGCGCCGGCCATCCGCACCGCGGGCGGCGTACTCCCACTCATGCTGGCTGCACAGGCGCGCTCCCGGCAGGCGCCCCGAGCGGTCAAGCCAGTAGAAGTAGCCTGCCAGATCCTCGGCCGAGACGCCTGACAAGGGAAACCGGCGCCAGTCGGCGGCGTTGCGCTGCGTCCACCACGGGTAGCGGAAGGGGTCCCCCTCCCGTGCCGTGGAGACAACATCCCGCGACTGGTAGAGGGAGAAGGTCCAGCCATCCTCGGAGGACTGCCGCAGTGTCACCGCCCTCCCCGTGGCGCCAAAGCGCGGCTGCTCGAGGATGCGTCTCGCGGGAGCTCCAGGCGGCAGTGAGTCCAGATAGGCCATCCAGTCGCCGAACGTCACCTCCGTCTCCCCGATCAGGTAGCCCTCGGTGAGGCAAAACCGGTGCAGCGGCGAGGTGAGCATGTAGATCCGTACATCCTCGGGCTCGTCACTTCCCAGGAGGAAGCAGCCGGGAGGGATGTAGCGATAGCCAACTGGCACCGCGGTGGGGAGCACGACGTGGATCTGCTCGCGGCCGCCGTGAGTGAGCAGCAGCGGGATGTCCACCGCCGCGCGGTCCGGGTGCGAGAGGTGGAGGTGGTAGGAGCCCTCGGGGAGCTCCATGACGAGGGAGCCAGGCGTGGGGCTCCGGGCACCGGCCTGCTGAACGGGCACCCTGCGCCGCACTCCTTTGAGGTCGGTGTAGCGCTCGATCGTGACGCTCGCGCCGGGGGGCTCGGTCACGAGCTCGAGCTCGGCCGGAGCCAGGAGCCGCTGCCGCCACTTCACGCCCTCGCTCGACGCGTCCGTCACCTGCTCCAGGCGCTGCATCCGCTCTTCCCGCTCGCGCCGCTGGTGGAAGTGCTCGGCCAGCAGGATGCGCTCGTAGGAGACCTCCGCGATGAGCTGGCGCGTGCCCGCATAGCTGCGGTTGCGATCGAGAGCTCTCTCGAGGACCCGGCCGGCGCGGGCGTACGCCGCATCAGCCTGCTCTCGCAGAGCGAGCGCTTCGGCCCATCGCCGCTCGGCGGCATCCCGGAGGCTGTGGGGGCCCGACGCGGTCTCGGTGGTCTCAGACGAAGGGGCCCGGCCATCGAACAGCGAGAGCGCTTCCTCGCGGCGCGTGACGGCCTGTTGGGAGAGCGAGCGCCCCATGGCGAGGTCATCCCGCGCGAGGCCCTGCTGCTCGGTGACGAAGCGCGAGTCCTCGAGGTACGTCTGCAGGCGGAGTCCTCCATAGGAGGCGGCAATGGCCAGCGCCACGGCCAGCGCGGCGAGCCAGCGGCGCCACCGCTGGCGTGCCAGCGCGCGACGGGAGGCGAGCAGGAACGCGCGCTCCCGGGGCCCCAGGGTGGAAGGAGCCAGAGCGCTCGCCTCATTGAGCTGGCGCTGCCCCCAGAGCGCCTCCCGGGCTCGCAGCAAGCGCGCCCACTCGGCGCTCGCCACCTCGACCCGCTTGCGCACCACCCGGTGGCCGATGTCGTCGTCGAGCCAGTCGCGCAGGGTGCCCCAGCTCTCGATCAGCGAGTCGTGAGCGATCTCCCAGTGGGCCAGGCCCCCCACGGTGCGCGTGTGCAGGAGGCGGCCGTCAACGAGCGCATCCAGGGCAGCGCGGGCGGCCCCCTCCGAGCCCTCGACGAGCTCCTCTTCACTGCGCTCGACGCGTGTGCCCTCGGCCGTCACGAGCCGCAGCAAGAGGCGCCGCGCCGACTCGCGCCCGGCCGGATTCAGGCGCGCGAGCACCCCATCGGCGTGCCGTGACAGCGCACCGGCCACCCCTCCCATCTCGTCGAGCGCCGCCTGGGTAATGCAGCCCAGCGCCGCGTCGCGCCGCTCCCACAGCTCGGCGAGCGCGAACTGGAGCAGGGGCAGGCTGCCCACACCTCGCGCCGTGGAGGCCACAAGCGTCTGGACAAGCTCCTCGGATTCGAAGACCACGCCGCGGCTGCGCGCGGGACCCGCGGTGGCCTCGCGCACACCTTCGGGGGACAAGGGACGGAGGATGTAGAGCGCCCGCTCCGCCTCGTCGCCCAGGCCAGGCAGCGCGCACACCCGCGTCAGGAAATCGCCCCGCACCGCCAGGAGCACGCGCACACCCGCGGCCGGCAAGGCCAGCTCTCCGAGGATGCGGGCAAAGTGAGCCGCCTGAGCTGGCTCAGAGATGGTGATGAGCTCTTCGAGCTGATCGATGAAGAGGAGCAGGCCGCGCCCGACCTGGTGCGCCTCGCGCAGCGCCCGCCCGAGCCAGGCCGGCGTGTCCGAGAGTGTCGTGACGAGCTCCGTCTCCGTCCGGCCCAGAAAGGGCGCGAGCGCGGCGGCCAGGGCCTCGAGCGGGCGGTGGCCGGGCCAGAGCGTGACCGTGGACATCTCTCGGTCTTCATCCAGGGCACCGGCGGCCACCCGCGGCAGCACCCCGGCACGGCACAGCGAGGACTTGCCAGCTCCGGAGTCGCCGGCGACGAGGACCAGAGGCTGGTGACGGAGGCGCTCGAGCACGGCGCGGATGTCGGCGTCTCGCCCAAAGAAGAGCGCCCGGTGCTCGGCCTCGAAGGGAGCCAGCCCACGGTAGGGGTTGCTCGCGGCCAGCGGCGTGGGCGAGCTGACCCGCTCGAGGCGCTCGAGGGCTTCGCAGAGCGCGTTGGCCGACGCGAAGCGGTCGCGCGGCTCGACTGCGAGGCACCGCTGGATGATGGCAGCGAAGTCCGGATCGATGATCGGAGTGGAGCCGGACGGCGGAGCGATCCGCTGAGGGGGCTTGCCAGCCAGTGGCAGCGCTCCAGTGCTCAGCTCGTGGAGGACGAGCCCCAGCGCGTAGATGTCGCTCTGCGGGGTCGCCGGAGCACCCGCACGGAGCTCTGGCGCCATGTAGGGCAGCGTGCCTGCCAGGAGAACCTTGCCGGACGAGGACGCGTCTGGCACCTGCTCAATGCGCTTGGCCAGACCGAAGTCGAGCAGCTTCACCTCTCCGGCGTCGGTGACGAGGGCATTCGCAGGCTTGAGATCGCGGTGGAGCACTCCCTGGCGATGCGCCGCCGCGAGCCCCCGGGCCAGCCCGAGCCCCAGGCCGAGGGCCTGCCGCCACGGTACTGGCAGGGGCAGCTGCGCGAGGCTGCGGCCGGTGATGTACTCGGAGACGATGTACGGATGCCCGTCGGCCTGACCGGTGCGGAACACGCGGACGACGTTGGGGTGCTGCAGGCGAGAGATGATGCGGGCCTCGCCCTCGAAGTATGAACGGACCCAGGGCTTGGGGTTGCTGTCCGCGATGAACTTCACCGCCACGGGCCGGTCCAGCGAGGTGTCATGCGCCAGGTAGACAAGGCCCATGCCGCCGCGGCCGAGCAGTCGCTCCAGGCGGAACTCGTCGAACACATCAGGCGGCGTCCACGGCTCATTGGCCCTGTCCCTGGACAGGTCAGGGGGAGCGGGGCGCTCCTGGGGGGCCTTCCCTTCCATAGGCCCCTCCAGCGCGATCTCGGCGAGCAGGCGCCTGCATTCATTGCACCCGGCGGCGTGACGATGGGCGCTGGCCAGCTCCTCAGCCCCCAGCAGGCCTTCACCCAGCGCCATCAGGACGTCGTCCGTCAGGCAAGCGGATGCGCCTGAATCATGACCGCTGGAGCTCGGCGAAGGAGTGGGAATGGTGGACCGAGGGTACCCAGAGTCCGAGGGCCCATCAATGGCTCCCATCAATGGCTCCATTGCTGGCTCGGCGGACGGCGTGGTACAGGCAATACCAATGACAGGAATACCCGGTCTGGCCGCGACATTTCTCGCACACGCGAGGGTGCGCCTCGTGCCACCCGCGGATGCCTCCGCGCTCGAGGAGCTGCTCGTCCGTGTGTGGAAGGACGCCCGCGCACAGTGGCCGACCGTGACAGTCCCTGCCGAAGCTTTCGTCAAGCACCTCGCCGAGCGGCTCCCCGCCGCGAGCCCCAACAGCCCCATCGATCAGCTCCTTGCTCAGCTGTCCCTGGCGGAGCTCTATCTCGCGTGTGCGTGTCTCCAAGGCGCTGCCCCCGCCATCAAGCTCTTCGAGGAGCACTACCTCACGAAGCTGCGAAAGCTGCTGGGGCATCGTCGCCAGTCCCCTACCACCCTCGACGAGATCTGCCAGCTGGCTCGCGTGAAGATCCTGGTCGCCACGCCCGAGGGCCCCCCGAAGATCGCCGAGTACACCGGCAAGGGCGCACTGCTGGGCTGGGTGCGCGTCACCGCCGTGCGCATCGCCATCAAGCTGCAGGCCTCCGACAAGAGCGCCTCCGAAGAAGATCTTGATGTCGCCGACTCGGCGCTGCCACCGCCAGGGGTCGCTCCGGAGCTGGACATCATCAAGCAGCGCCACCACCCCGACCTGCGCCAGGCCATGCGCGATGCCTTCTCCTCGCTGTCGGCCGATGATCGTCACCTGCTCCGCCTCTATTTCGTCGATCAGCTCTCGATGTATGAGCTGGCCACGCTCTTCGGCGTCAGTCAGCCGACGATCTCCCGCCGGCTGAAGAATGCACGAGAGTTGGTCTACCAGGAGACCCGGCGCAAGCTGCAGGAGCGCTTGGGCCTCTCCCAAAATGACTTCCAGAGCTTCATCAACCTGCTCGACAGCCAGTTCGAGCTGCGCATCAGCCAGCTCCTCGGAGAGGAGGGCCCGGTGCCTCGGTAGCCAGCCCCGAGCCGCCGCGGCCCTGCCCCCACGCCGTGCTAGTTACCAGGGGCTGGAGCGGTGACAGCCGGCCGGGTGCCGTACGAGTGATTCCTCAGCAGCGCCGCCTTGGGGCTCGCGCCCGCCTGCTGAACCGCGCACCGGTCTCCCTCTCCCAGCTCGGCCACCGCGCCCTTGCGGAAACGGTTGGGGCACTCCTGGAGGACCGTCTCCAGCGCGCGGCCATCACGGGTGCGAGACAGGCAGGTGGCCCCATCCGGTCCCCACGCTGCCTCGAACGAGGCCTTCGCGGGATCCCACGCCGCCGAGACCTCCTTGGTCCGCGCGAGCAGGCCGAGCTGATCGTACATGTCGATGGGGTTGTCCTGGTACGTGTGACTCTTCCCGTTGCCGCAGTAGTCCGCACGCGCCATGCGGGTGCAGGCCTGGTGGAGCTCGGTCAGCGACTGCCCGCCGCGGCTCCCCCAGGGCTTGTAGCCCCAGAGGGCGCACTTGGTGATGGCGCCATTCTCGCAGGCGAAGGTGAACCGGCCCGGGACGTCCTTGCGTGCGCCAGTCGCATCCCAGACGCCGCCCACCGCAAGCGCCCGAGGATCGGGCACACGGTCCACCGCCACGCACGGGTTCTCCCACTCCTGGGCCACGGAGTTCCAGGCCTCGATGCGGTACCAGACCATCTCGGGATCCTCGGAAGAAGGCTCGGCGCCGCAGATGGCCACCTCCACGGGCTTGCCGTCGCTTGCCGTCCCCTGGAGCACCGTGCCGACGAGGCTCTGGCCTGCAGCCGGGGCCTCGAGGTGCCCGCCCGCGAGCCGCAGGGTCTTCACCTCGGCATCCGCCAGCCGCTTGGGCTCGAGGCCGGCCGAGATGAGCACGCTGCTGCGCTGCTCGGCTACTTTCTCGGTGTCCCAGGACCGCTTGGTGCCCCACAGCATCGTCCCCTGAGGCTTGAAGGAGCGCTGGGGCGCCTCGGACTGGCACCGCCGCGCGTAGCGGTCGTCCTGGGATGCCGGGGCCGCCGCGCTCCCGACTTTGGGACGCTCGGCCTTGGGAGCGGTCGGAGGCGGGGCGGCATGCGCCACCGCAGTGAGCTGAAGACACAGTCCGGCAAGCAGGCACTTCTCAAGCAAGGTCATGGCGTTCTCTCGACTGAAGTTGAAGGAATGGGCCGAACCGCCGGCCCTCAACTGCAAAGAGACAGGGACCGGGAAAATCATTCATCGAATCTTCCGCTCCCCCTGTGCCCAGGAGAATGGCCTCCAGGCCAGGGACGGACCGTGGATCCCGGCCGGAATCCGCCCCCCCGCCTGCTCCCAAGGCGGGAAATCCCGCGAGACGGGCTTCCGCCCACGGGCCTCGCGCGGCTATCGTTCCGAAGACGTGGAGACCTTCGGGCGCTATGAGCTCATGAAGAAGCTCGCTGCTGGCGGGATGGGGCAGGTCTACCTCGCCCGCCAGAAGGGGCCCGTGGGCTTCCAGAAGCTGCTGGTGGTGAAGCGGCTGCTGCCCCACCTCTCCGAGGACGATGAGTTCATCCAGATGTTCCTGGACGAGGCGCGCATCGCCGCGCTCCTCAACCACCCGAACATCGCCCAGATCTATGACCTGGGAGAGGTGGACGGCATCTACTACATCGCCATGGAGTACGTGCATGGCGAGGCCATTGCCGAGGTGAACAAGCGCGCCATCCAGCGCCGGGGCGCCATGCCAGTGGCGCTCAAGTGCCGCGTCATCTCGGACGCCGCCGCCGGCCTTGACGCTGCGCACCATGCGCGCAGCCCCTCCGGGCGCAAGCTGGCCCTGATCCACCGGGATGTGTCGCCGCAGAACGTGCTCGTCGGCTTCAACGGCAACGTGAAGATCATCGACTTTGGCGTGGCCAAGGCCGCCGGGAAGCTCTCCCAGACGACGGCGGGCCAGATCAAGGGCAAGCACGCCTACATGTCCCCGGAGCAGGCCAAGGGCGAGCCGCTGGACCACCGCTCGGACGTGTTCGGCCTGGGCACGGTCTTCTACGAGCTGCTCACCAACACGCGCCTCTTCAAGCGTGAGTCGGAGATGGCGACCCTCAAGGCGGTGGTGGGCACGAAGATTCCCCCTCCCTCGGAGGTAGTGCCGGGCATCCCCAAGGCGCTGGACGCGGTGGTGCTCAAGGCGCTGGCGCGCAACCGGGACGAGCGGTTCGCCACCGCGGGAGACATGCAGCTGGCCATCGAGGACTTCCTCTTCAGGCAGCAGCAGCCCAGCACCACGGCGCACCTGGCCGGCTTCATGCGGGAGATCTACGCCGAGGAGCTGGAGGAGGAGTTCTCCAGCGAGCCGACGATCATCGCCTACGATCCGCGGCTCCCGAGCCGCAAGCCCCCCGCGCCCATCGTGGACGAGTCCGCGCCGACGGCGCTGGTGCCCGTCCACAAGTCGCCCCCTCCCGAGGTGCTCGCTGCTCCCTCCAAGCACACGGCGGCCAGCCCGATCCCGAAGGCCCCCAAGGTCACCCCACCGCCGAAGGCCGCCTCGGAGGCCGCCGCGAAGGAGGCCGCGGCCCGGAAGAGCTCCCGGAACGGCAAGGGCGACAAGTAGGGCCGCTCAGAGGCTGGCCAGGGCCACTCGGTAGAGGGCGCGGTAGCCCATGCGCGGCGCAGGCTCGAAGCGATCGGCGCTGAAGACCTTCTTCAGCAGCTCCTGGCCCTCGGGCGAGTCTCCCAGCCCCAGCAGCGTGGACTCCAGCGTGCTCACCAGTGGGGCCGGCACGTTCATCGCCACCGGCACGCCGTCGTTGGGCGCCTCCTCGGTGTAGGCGATGAGATCGAACTTCTCTCCCGTGCGCCCCCCCAGCACCTTCTCCACGCCCGCGGTGTAGCTGAGGCCCGTAGAGGCCGGCGGACAGAAGACGCCCGCCACGTCCGCCGCCCCGGACAGCACCTCCTCCAGCGCCCCGCGATAGGAGCCCGTGAAGTGCTGCGCGGTGAAGGTGCGCACTGGCTCCACACCCTGCGCCTTCAGGTACGCCACCGGCAGCAGGTAGCCCGCCACGGCGTCTCGATCCACCCACGCCGCGGTGGTGCCCTTCAGCCGCTCCACCGACAGCTGCGCGCCGGCCCGGCACACGAGCGCGGACCGGTAGGAGGACATGCCCAGGCGCACGCCGCGCACCAACACTCGGATGCCCATGGCCTCGGTGCGCGCACACACGAAGGGCGGCGCCCAGGCCGCGTCCGCACGCCCGGAGAGCAGATCCTTGGCGAGCGCCTCGTAGTTGGCCGCCACGCTCACCTCCACGGGCTTGCCCAGGGCCTCCTGGAGGAAGGAGACGAGCTTGTCCCCACGGTCCCGCGCGTACTCGCTGCCCAGCGAGGGCGGCAGCACGAAGCGGAACGCGGTGCGGGAGCTGGGAGAGTTCACGGACATACGCCCGCCTAAGCCCCCGCTCCTCGATCGAGGCGGGACACCTCGTCATCCGCCAGCCCGAACGTCGCCTGCAGCAGCTCCAGGATGCGCTGCTCGGCGGGGCTGGCCGTCCCGGAGGCATGGGCGATCTTCGTGGCCAGCCGGTACGCCTTCAGCCGCTGCGCGTGCGTGTTGAGCCCGTGGGCCAGGATGTGGAGCCGCTGCGGCAGGCCCTCGGTGGCGAGCGCGGACACCGCCTCGCTCACGAAGCCCTGCGCCCGCTCGGGGCTCACGTTCTGGAAGAGCGGATCGGCCGCGAAGCTCTCCACCAGCGCCCGCGCCTCGGCCTCCTTGAGCTGGCCGTCCGCCGCGGTCACCAGCACCATCACCTCGGCGTACAGCCGCTCCAGCGGCTCACCCAGCGCCTCGGACAGGCTCCCCCCCTGCTCGATGATGTCGATGATCTGCGCCACCTCGTCCTCGGAGATTCCGAGCGCGGCCTGGATCGTCTTCAGCAGCCCCAGCTCCAGGCGCGTGGCGCGCTGGTCCGCCAGGGCCACCGCCGCGGCCAGGCCAAAGGCCAGCATGCGGTTCTTGTGGTCCGGCAGCCGCGTGCGCAGCGAGGCGAGGATCTCCTGCAGATCCTTGGCCTGGGACAGCCGCTGGGCGCAGGACTCCACCAGCGCGTTGAGCTCCTCGGGCCGGGTCCCCTCGAACTCGGGGCGCTCGATGACCCGCCGTAGCAGCGTGCGGATCTCGAGCTGGGAGACGGCACCGTCGGCCATGGCGGCCAGGAGCATTGCCTCCACCAGTGCGGCGTTGCGCTGCTTGCGCGCGTTCAGGGCCTGCTCTCGAGCCATGCGCTGGCGCTCCCTTCAGAGGTGTGAGGGGTAGAGGCCTCCTCTTTCGCATCAGGAGACAGGAAATCGAAGAGATTTCGGTCCAGCAGGTGGCTGGGCCGCACGTTGCCCATGGCGGCCAGCAGGCTCTGGCGGACGTTGGGGATCTCCTTGCCCAGCTCCTCCACCAGCCGCTGCATGCGCTTGCGCTGCAGGTTCTCCTGCGTGCCGCACAAGTCACAGGGGATGATGGGGAACTGCTTGAGCTCGGCGAACCGGGCGATCTCCTTCTCCGGCGCGTAGCACAGCGGGCGGATGACGGTGTTGCGCCCGTCATCGCTCTTCAGCAGCGGGGGCATGGCCTTGATGGAGCCCGCGAAGAAGAGGTTGAGCAGCAGCGTGTGGATGAGATCGTCCCGGTGGTGCCCCAGGGCGATCTTGGTGCAGCCCAGCTCCACCGCCGCCGTATAGAGGATGCCCCGGCGCATCCGCGAGCAGACCGCGCACTGCGTCTTCCCGGGCGGCGTCTTCTCGAGGACGATGCTGTAGGTGTCCTCCTTCAGCAGCTTATAGGGGTAGCCCTCCTGCTGGAAGTAGCCCTCCAGCTTGTCCGCCGGGAAGCCGGGGTGGCCCTGGTCCAAGTTCACCGCCAGCAACTCGAATCGCACCGGGGCACGCCGCTGCAGCTCCCGCAGCAGGTACAGCATGGTGTAGGAGTCCTTGCCACCCGACACCCCCACCATGATGCGGTCGCCCTCCTGGATGAGGCCATAGTCCGCGATGGCCCTCCCCATGTGACCGAGCAGGTTCTTCTCCAGCCGTTGGATGTCACTCATGGCGTAC
>NZ_DASPHO010000598.1:0-32982 GCF_035629615.1 Hyalangium sp.
TCCTGCGCGAAACCCGTCACTTCACGTCCGCGATAGATCGGCACTGCCAGCTCGCCGACCCAGCCGGCCAGGATCCGCTCGATGTGCTTCTGCCACAGCCCGAGCCCGTACGGGTGCCGGGTGGGAAAGTCGCTGATGTCCAAACGTGCGCGGGCGAACCCCGCGACCTGAGCCACCTGTCCCTCCGAGAGGAACCGATCGGCGATTCCGCGCTGGTCGAGGACCTCGATGGTGCGTGCGTGCAGACCGCCTGAGCGCTGGCCGTCCAGCTTCTGGCTCGCGCGCCGCTCGACAATGGCAGCGTCCACGCCTGCCAACGCGAGCTCTCCCGCCAACATCAGCCCTGTCGGGCCGCCTCCGGCAATCACGACCGCATGCTCGGTCATCGCCACACTCCCGTCGGCATCACGCCAACACGGGGCTGCGCCGCGAGCCCCATCACCGGTTCCATGTCTCCGCGCGACCCATGCGTCGACAACAACACACGCATTTCTGGCCCCCCATTTCCGTAGATGCTGGTCAAGGTCGGCGTCTCTGCGGCACGCTCCGGCCCTTGCCGCAAGCCCCCCAGTGCCCTATACATTTCGAGTGGGAGGAGTGGGTGCTCCCCTTCCCTCTCTCGCCCGCGATGGGCGGACGACCTCTTCGCGAAGCGGCGGCGCGCCGCGTACGGCAGTACCCATCGGCGCGGCGGAGAACGAACGGCACACCCAGCTGCGGGGGCGCACGGTCCCTCTCGCTTCGCTGCTCGGGATGTTCGCGACTTGCACCGTCGGCTTCTGCATGATCTTCATCCTCGATGCCGCGGCACAGAACATCCAGGTGTTCTCGGCTGCGTCGCGCCCTCGGAGAAGCCGAATCGGCTTCAGCTCCGCGACAAGAAGGAGGACGAAGTGCAGGCGATGCACGTGAACGATCGCATCGTCGTCGCGGCGAACAAGGATGGATCGCTGAGAGAGCTCGTGAAGTACCTGCGCGACGCGGTGGAGAGCGAGCTGCGGCGCGCGAAGAAGCGGAAGTCGAAGCTCGGCCCCATCAATCCGTTCCTCGACGAAGAGATCAAGCCGAAGATGTACCGGTCGCTCTATCTGACGCAGAAGGCAAAGAAGGAGAAGAAGACGCGAAAGAGCCTCGAGGACAGGGAGTTCAAGTTCAACGGGAGCAGCAACGTGATCCAGGGCGGATACGACAGTGCCTCTGAGGAAGAGAAGGATCTGTCCTCATAGAAGGGAGCGCGCGTGGAGATGAGAGGTCGACGCCGCGCCAGGGCCGTTCGCGTGGCCCTGGGGCTCGTCCTGTTGGGTGTGCTGGGGTGGGGCTATGCGGCCTGGATCGAGCCGTACTGGATCGAGGTGACCCATCACCGGATCCAGATCGTGGGACTGCCGCGGGAGCTGAAGGTCGCCCACGTGTCGGATCTGCACCTCCGGGAGTGGGGGCGGCGCGAGCGGCGGTTGCTCCAGCTCCTCGACGAGGAGCGGCCGGATCTGATTGTCATCACCGGGGACACAGCGTCTCCCGGAGTCCCGGACGCGGTGCGCCACGAGCTTCTCTCCCGGCTTCGCGCCCCGCAGGGGGTGTTTGCCGTCCGCGGCAACTGGGAGTTCTGGGCTCCCATGGAGGATGAAGAGCGCCTCTTCCAGCAGGCCGGCATCCAGGTCCTGGTCAACACCCGCCAGAAGGTCGCGGAGGCCCTGTGGCTCGTGGGCCTGGACGATGCGCTCGCGGGGGAGCCGGATCCCGGAAAGGCGTTCGTCGATCTTCCACCGGGGGCTCCTTGCATCGCCCTGAGCCACGTTCCTGCTGCCTTCGATCAGATCGCGGGGAGGTGCCCGCTGGTGCTGTCGGGACATACCCATGGGGGCCAGGTGCGCCTGCCTGGGATCGGGCCGCTGTGGCTCCCTCGCGGCTCCGGGAGCTACGAGGCCGGGTGGTACGAGCGCCAGGGCTCGAGGATGTACGTGAGCCGGGGCCTGGGGAACTCCATCCTGGACCTGCGCTTCCTGTGCCGGCCAGAGCTCGCCCTCATCACCCTGACCGGAGAGCGAGCGCTACCGTGAGGGCGGGCGCTCCCCCCAGCAGGCTCAGAGGAGGAGAGTGCGGGGATTGAGGCAGCTGCCCGGAAGGAGCGGATGAAGGAGAGGACGCCGCGAGAGGACTGGGCAGAGTTGCTGAGGAGGCGGTTCGACTTCGACGTGTTCGCCTGAGTGAGGTGTGGAGGCAGGCGGGGGGGGTCTTGGCGTACGTGAAGGGAGCACGAGGGGTGCGTGCGATAGTGGAGCCCCTGGGCTTAGCCACGGCATGTGCAAGGTTGGCCCGTCGCGAGGGCCACCCGAGAACTTTTGGTCTTGAGGCTCAAGCCGTGGCCCATCGCCTGCAGCGTCCTGATGGGAAGGGCGGCAAGGGTCGGCGTGTGCCTCAGACGGTGGAGCGGTGGGCGCTCCCACCTGGCACTCCCGCCCTCCGGCACTCGTCAGCAGCTCTCCTCTGCCTCTCTGCTCTCCCTCGTCCCCTTCAATCGTGCCCCTATCCTTCTTATGCGCGCCATCTCAGCCGTCGCGCTGCTTTTGACGGTCACCAGAATCAAACCGGCCTCCGCCAGCATGGCGTGATCGTCCGTCACGGAGAGACTCGCCGCAGGCACACGGCGGTCGCCGCCATCGAGATCGGTCAAGGTGAGGCCATGTGCCTGAAACTCCGCGACCATTCGTGGCCGAGCGAGGAAGCGCACCTCACGGCCCGCCGCTGCCAGCAATCCTCCGACGAAACAGCCGATGCTGCCCGCCCCTGCCACGACGATCGGTCCGTTCATCCCGTCTCTCCTCCGTGTCTGCCTTCAGGCAGAACCCTGCTTGTCATGCCCGAAGTACATCGACGCGGGCCTCGTGGCGAGCAACATGCCCAAAGGCGTCATGGTCGGGGTGCGGCTGAGCCACCACGCTTCGTGGCCATGCACCCGCACAACCAATAGAGAGGCCCTCGATCTGTTTAGAGGCGTTGGGAATTGAACCGGCCTCCAGGAGCTGATGCTCCTCTTTCGTCTTCTACGGTAGCGTGGCCGCCATGGCGTTGCGTTCACGGAGAACCCGTGAGGAGGGGAGCGCTTGGATCATCGAAAACGAAGTGGGAACCCGGTGGATGCGCTCAGCGATACCGCGGCGAAGGAGGCAGCGGCGGTGGAGCAGTATCGCAAACTCGCTGAGGTGCAGCCGGAGGAATTCCTCCCTCCGCTTGCACACAGCCTCCGAAACCTGAGCGTGAGGCAGAGCGAGTTGGGGCAGCGGAAGGAAGCGTTGGCCTCGATGCAGGAAGCGGTGGAGATCTACCGGAAGCTCACGGCGGCGCGGCCCGAGGCGTTCTTGCCCGGCCTCGCCACCAGCCTCGATGGCCTCGGCGCCCGGTGGCGCGAAATGGGCGAGCTTGAGAAGGCCCTGGCTCCCCTCCAAGATGCCGTCCGGCTCCGCCGCATCCTCGTCCGGAATCGCTCCGAAGACTTCCTGCCTGGCCTCGCCACCAGCTTCGACAACCTCGGCAACCTCTGGACTGAGCTGGGCAAGCGGGAGGAGGCGCTAGCCACCCTCCAAGAAGCCGTCCGGCTCCGCCGCATCCTCGCCCGGAATCGCTCCGACGCCACCTTCCTTATCGACCTCGCCATGAGCCTCAGCAACCTCGGCGAGGAGTGGGGCGCAGTGGGGAACTGGGAGGAGGCGCTGGCCACCACCCAGGAAGCCGTTGTGCACTACCGCGCGCTCGCCAACCGGGACCCCGGCGCCTCGTTCCACGGCCTCGCCCGCAGCCTCCGCAACCTCGGCAAGGGGTGGCGCTTGACGGGGGAATTGGGGGACTCGCTGGTTGCCGCACAGGAGGCCGTCCAGCACTACCGCGCGCTCGTCGAGCGTGACCCCGCCACCTTCCTCAAGGACTTCGCCATCAGCCTCGACAGTCTTGCCCTCACCCGCATTCAGCTGGGAAAGCAGGAGGAGGCGCTGGCTGCCGCGCAGGAAGCCGTCCAGCACCATCGCACTCTCGTCCAGCGTCAACCCGACGCAGCCCTCCCAGAACTCGCCAACAGCCTCAGCAACCTCGGCCTGATGTGGAGTGAGGTCGGTAAGGGGCAGGAGGCGCTGGCCGCGACCCAGGAGGCCGTCCAGTACCGTCGCGCGCTCGCCGAGCGGGACCCTGCAATCCTCCCCGGCCTGGCCGCCAGCGTCCTCAACCTCAGCAAATGCTTGCACGAGATGGGGAAGCTGAACGAGGCGCTGGCCGCGGCTCAGGAGGCCGTCCAGCGCTATCGCGCGCTCGCCCAGCAGCAACCCGAAGTCTTCCTCTCCTACCTTGCCCGCGGCTTCAACAACCTCGCAGTCATCTGGAACGCACTGGGCAACCCGGAGGAGGCGCAGGCCGCGGCCCGGGAATCCATCGTCTGCCGTCTCCCCCAGCCGCACCGTGAAGCGGTGGTCTCCAACCGCGAGGTGCTGATAGTCAACCCGCGATTCCAGCCGCACCGTGAGGCGGTGGTCTCCAACCCCGCAGGCGAGGTGGTGATGGAGACACTCTACGAGTCGAGTGTCTCCAAGCCCGCCGGCAGCCCCGACAGCCTCAGCACCTCGCGGCGCCCTCTGGGAAAGCGCGAGGAGGCGCTTGCCGCCGCCCAGGAAGAGGTTCAGCACTACCTCACGCTCGCTAAGGATCAGCCGGAGGCATTCCTGGAAAAACTCGCGAGCAGCCTCAACGACCTGGGTCGCGTACAGGGCGAGATGGGGCAGCATGAGGAGGCGCTGACCTCGTTACGGGAAGCGGTGGAGATTTCCCGGAGCCTAAACATCGTCATAGGGCAGCGAGCGCTGTGGCAGCGGGAGACGGCTCTGTCCCTACTTCGGCAGGCGGTAGAGATTCTCCGGGGGCTGGCCACAGAGCGGCCGGAGGTGTTCCTGCCTGATCTCTGTTTGAGTGTGTCCAGACTGGGAGCAGTGCAGAGCGCGCTGGGGCAGTTGGAGGCGGCACTGGCCTCGGCGCGCGAGGCGGTGGAGATTTCCCACAAGCTTGTCGCGGCGCAACCGGAGGCGTTCCTGAGCCACCTCGCGATCAGCCTCGGTGGCCTGGGGCGCGTGCAGGGCGAGTTGCTGGGACAGCACGAGGTGGCGCTGCCCTCGCTGCGAGAGGCGGTGGAGCTATTCCGGAAGCTCGCGGCAAAACAGCCGGAGGTGTTCCTGCCCCCCTTCGCTCAGAGTCTCCATAACCTGGGTCTGAGCCAGGGCGCGCTGGGGCAGTATGAGGCCGCGCTGGCCTCGACGCGGGAGGCGCTGGAGATTCGCCGGATACTCGCGGCCGAGCAGCCGGAGGCGTTCCTGTACGACCTCGCCATGAGCCTCAACAATCTGGGCAACTGCCAGAGGGAGCTGGGGCTGCCCGTGGCGGGGCTTGTCTCGATGGAAGAGTCAGTGGAGATTCTCCGGAAGCTCACGGCAGCGCAGCCGGAGAAATTCCTCCCCGAGTTCGCAATGCGCGTCGGCAATCTGGGCGAGATGCAGCAACACCTGGGGCAGCAGGAAGCGGCGCTGGTCTTCATCCGGGAGTCTGCTGAGGGATATCGCACGCTTGCCGAGCGTCACTCCCACGCCTCCCTTATCGATCTCCCCAAGAGACTCCAAGCCCTCGGCGTTGTGTGGCTCGGGCTGGGAAAGCAGAAGGAGGCGCTCGCCTCTGTCCAGGAGGCCATCCAGCACCTCAACGCGCTTGCCGAGAGTCATCCCGATCCCCGCATCCTCTTCAGCCTCCAGAGCCTCCACATCATGGGACTCCAGGTAGAAACGCCGGAGGCTGCGCTGGAGCTCAGCCAAGAAACCGTCGAGCAGCATCGCGGGCTCGCCGACCCAGAGTCTGATGCCGCCCTCTTCAATCTCGCTTACGGCCTCCACAACCTCGGCAACCTGTGGAGTGAGTTGGGAAAGAGGCAGGAGGCGCTGGCCGCCGCCCAGGAGTCCGTCCAGCACTACCGCACGCTCACCCAACGTCAGCCCAACGCCTTCCTCCCCAACCTCGCCAGCAGTCTCGACAGCCTCGGTGCCCGATTGAGCGCGATGGGAAAGAGCGAGGAGGCGCTGGCCGTCGCCCAGGAGTCCGTCCAGCACTACCGCACACTCGCCCAGCGTCACCCGGGTACCTTCCTCCCCGGCCTCGCCAAGAGCCTCAACGGGCTGGGTGCCCAATTGAGCGCGATGGGAAAGAGGGAGGAGGCGCTGGCCGCCACCCAAGAGTCCGTCCAGTACTACCGCACGCTCGCCCAGCATCACCCGGGCACCTTCTTCTCTGGCTTCGCGAAGAGCCTCAACGACATTGGCGTCCAGTAGGAGAGGAGGAGGGGAGGGCGGGATAGTGGAGCCCCTGGGCTTAGCCACGGCATGTGCAAGGTTGGCCCCGTCGCGAGGGCCACCCGAGAACTTTTGGTCTTGAGGCTCAAGCCGTGGCCCATCGCCTGCAGCGTCCTGATGGGAAGGGCGGCAAGGGTCGGCGTGTGCCCCAGACGGTGGAGCGGTGCGAGTCATCCCCGAAGAAGCCGACCCCGAGCGAGGGCAGGCACAGCACGGCCCCGAGCACGAGCGCCATCCCGCGCACACGCGGGAACGAGTGGAGCGGGAGGCGCTTCAGGCCGGATGCCTTACCAGGGGCAGTTGACCACGTGCACGGTGCGGGTGAGGGACGGGGCGCTGTTGCCGCCGCTGTCGGTCAGCGAGTACGTCACCGTGTAGGTGCCCGCGGCCCAGCCGTTCACCTCGCCGGAGCGCCACATGGTGTGCGTCAGGCTGCCATAGCACACGTCCGAGGCCGTCACGCCGGGGTCGTTCCACATGCTGCCGCAGGTGTGCGTCATCTCCGCCGCGCCGAGCATCTGCAGTCCGGGAGCCAGGCTGTCATTCACGTTCACAATGCGTTGGGCGCTCACCGCGAGGCGGGCCCAGTCCTGACGCGCTGCATTGCGGACAAGGACGCCTCGCGACGCATGCATCCATTTGGAGCCTCGAAGCGTATGTTGTAACCCCTTGTGGGCAAGGTGCGTATCCAGGGTACGTCGCTGAGACATGACCCTTTGATTCGGAACGATTCCCATGATCACCTCTCCCCCGAGCCGGCTCCCCCCCACCGTCACCACGGCGTCCACGCAGACGACCTCTCCCACGCCCGCGGTGACCCCGCCCGCGGCGACCCCGCCCGCGCCGACCTCCTACTTCCAGGATGGCTTCGACCGTCCCCAGGCAGCCCCCGTGAGCCTCAGCGGCAGTGGGAACGCGTCCCCGATCGACCTTCCGCCGTTCCTCAAGCGCCTCCTGCCTGACCCCGTGGGCCCGGAGCTGGTGCACCTGGACGAGGGGTGGACGCCGCAGGGTCAGGGCTACGACGCCAAGCGCGGCGAGGTGCTCACGACGTATTACGACGATAGCGGCGTGCTGCTCTCGGTCCAGGACAAGAAGAGCGGGAGCGAGACGCTCAATGTTCGCCTGGGAGGCAATGGCGAGTTCCCGCCCCCCACGCATGGCGGAGGCGTCTCGACGGAAGGAGACTCCGTCTACGTCTCGGACACGGATGGCATCTACGTCTACAGCCGCGAGGCCATCGAAGAGGCGGCGAAGAAGGGGACCGTCGCCGAGCCGCTCCAGGTGCTCGAGGTGCCCGCTGACACGGTCGACCCCGCCGATCCGAAGACCGGGCTGATCTCGAACGGCAGCTTCATGACCGTGAAGGACGGCTACGCCTACGTCGGAGGGTACAGCGAGGACGGCGATGGCAAGGCGGGCGCGGTCTGGCGGTACGAGATCAACCCGGACACGGGCGAACTCATCAAGAACGAGAACTCGCCGCAGGGGCCCATCCGCGCGCCAGACCGGGCTCAAGGCATCGCAGTGGTGGACGGCGCGCTGCTGTTCACCACCGGCGACCACAAGCTGGTGTACCAGCCATTCGACACGGACTCCTTCACGGCGGACATCGATGACCGGACCGATATCAGCAACGGGAAGATCGACCCATACGCGCAGGGGCTGAACATCATCGATGGGGAGCTCTGGGTGACGTACGAGAGCGGGGCGGACAAGTACAAGGACGACGTCAAGAACCCCCGGGAGCACATCCAGCGCATTCCCTTGGATGAGCTGGACCTCGACGAGGCGGGCCTGACGCCGGAGGACCTGCAGGGCTGAGCGGCCACGCGCAAGGCCCAGGCTCAGGGCTGGAAGAGGGCTCCGGTCTGCACCAGGGAGAGGGTCCTGGCCATCAGCCCGGTGGTAATGGTGGAGAACCATCTCGCAACGCCCTTGGGCACGGGCTCGGAGCAGAAGGCGATCAGCACCATCAAGGCGCTCGGGTTGATGAGGAAGCTGCCGCCCACGCCGAAGACCGTCTTCACCCCGTGAGTCCGGACGAAGTCCTGGTCGGGGATGACCTTCCGGCGCTGCGCATCCACCGTCGCCGCCGCGTCCGGCACGTAGAAGAGGCGTGACGCCACGCTGTTATCGAAGAGCGAGAGGTCGCTGGTGTCGATCCAATTGAGGCCCACGCCCATCTGCTGGAGCAGGCGAGCGACCATCGGGATGGAGCTGACGAGCTGGGAGGAGATCAGCGGGATGCCTTGATGCCCGCGGCTCCCCCTCCGATCGGTCCAGGCCAGCTTACGACCCGCGGTGCCCGCCAGCGCCAGGACGAGCGTGTCGGGCTTCAACAGAGCTCTTGCGCCCTGGACCTGGCTCGCGTCACCCACCGCGCGCTGGATGTCCACTGGCAGCCGCCGGTAGGGCACCGTGATGAACGTGCGCACGAGTACCAGCGAGGGCCGAAACGCGGCGTAGATCGCCTGCGTCACCTCCTGGGCCGTCTGCTCGAAGGTGGGCATGTGCGGCAACTGCTCGATTCGGCTGCGCACCGCGCTGACCTGCTCCAGGGTGCAGCTGCTCAGCCGAGTCTCAGGAAATGCCAGCATGAGCTAGACGCTAACCCCCCGTAGGGGCCACTTCCTAGCGCCCGATGGGGAGCTTCGTCACCGACGCGCAGCTCCAGCGCGCCCACAACGGGCTTCGAGCCTCCGAGAGCTTCGTGCCAGAGTAGCGCCCAGCGCCGCACTGTACTCCGGAAGGATCGATGGCATGGTGATCACGGTGACTTCCATCCGGCTCAGGAGCCTCTGGGGGTACTTCAGGCTCAGCCTCTTTGGCCTGAACATCCGCCGGCAGCTCAAGACGCAGCCCGGCTTTCTCAAGATCAGGAATCGAGGGTTCGGGTACCTGCACTACACCTTGACCGCCTGGGAGAGCGAAGAGGCGATGAGGGCGTTCGTCAGGGCAGGAGCCCACCTGACCGCCATGAAGAGCTCAAGGGCGCTCGGCAGGGAGATCAGGACATATACCTTCGTGGCGGACTCCATGCCGGGCTGGGAGGAAGCCCAGAGGCTGCTGTCTGCTCACGGGAAGGTGCTGTCCTTCTAAGCCTCATCGCGCCGGCCATCGTCGTGGATATCTCGGCCGATACCTCCAGGGACCGTGATGCCCAACTCCTGCCTTCCCATCTGGAGGCTTTCGAGAAGGAGCATGGCCGAATCGATCCTGGGACCATCGTCCTGGTGCGGACCGGCTGGGCGAAGCACTGGCCGGATCGGAAGGCATACTTCGGGGATGACACACCAGGGGATGCCTCGCGCCTCCACTTTCCGGGCATCTCTGCTGAGGCCACCTCTATTGCTCCGCGAAGAGCTCCTCGTAGTCCGACGCGCGCATGCGAGTCGTAATGGCCCGGTAGCTCTTCCCATTGTGCATGCACGTCCGGTGGAAAGGCCCCCCCAGCTCCGGAATCAGCTGCAGGCAGTTCAGCAAGCAGCCGCCGACGAAGGTCAGCGGCGCGCACTGCCCCTCCCCAGCCCCAGAGCCGCTCATCCCCGCGCAGGCTCGCGAGAGGTAGGCATTGTGGTCAATGAGCCGGTCCACACCGAAGAAGAGGCCCTCGTTCGTGAAGAGGTTGCCAAAGAAGCAGGCCTCGCGCGCCGAGTAGGTGTTGAGCTCGCTGGAGGTGTAGGGGATGAGGTTGCCTCGAGCGTCTCGCCCCAGCACGGAGATGGGCAGGTGCTGCCCGTACCGGTTCACATGCGCCAGCAGACACGCGGTGATGACCTCCTGCTCGGCCTCGTTGATGGCGGCTCCACCGGCCCAGTCAGGCGCCAGTCCCAGTCCCCCGCTCCAGGTGTAGATCTGACCCGTCCCCGGATCCGTATAGGAGCGCGTCTGCCCCGCAGGGACGGCGCACCGCACGACGTAGCCCATGACATGCGCGGCCAGCGCTGGCTCCTGCGCGAACCAGGCCGCGAACCCCTCGGAGGACAGGGCGCTGGCCGACAGCCCATTCGCTGGGAGCCCATTCACCGAGAACCCATTCACCGAGAACCCATTCACCGAGAACCCGTTCACCGAGAACCCGTTGGTCGAGCCGAGCCCCTGCTCCTGCTCCTCGAATGCAGGTGGATCCGGGAGGCCATCCGTGGGGCCACAGCCCAGGCTCCCCACCACCAGCAGCAACACCACTGGCAACCTCCAGCCACACGTCCCTACTTCCGCCTCGCCTCGCGTACTGCACACCGTCTTCTGGTTCACGCTTTGCATGAGTTCCCTTTTGTCCGGAGAGATGCACGCAGTACCGTTGAAATTGTACTGAGCGCCTGGAGAGCATCCGACACATGTGCTTTCCCTGTCTCTTCGAGGATCCAGTCGGGTGATGATTTTCCGCCAGATGGTGAACAGGGTGTGCCCGGGCCGTCCTGTTGCCGACACGGGGAAGGCGCGGTGCTGGAGTTGCTTCCGCCGACCATGAGCCCTCATGCCATGCCCATCGAAGCTCCCTCTGGCACGGTGGCCCTCGTCTTCACCGACATCCAGGGCTCCACCCTGATGTGGGAGCGCTCCAGCACCGTCATGCGGAGCGCGCTGGAGATCCACGATCGGATCCTGCGCTCGCTGCTGGTGCCCACCTCCGGCTACGAGGTGAAGACGCAGGGCGACTCGTTCATGGTCGCCTTTCCCTCCGTGGAGGACGCGCTGCGCTGGTGCCTGGACGTGCAGGAGGTGCTGCTGGATGCGCCGTGGCCGGAGGCGCTGCTGGCCTGGCCCGAGGCGGCGGAGGAGCGGGATGCGGGAGGCCTGCTGTACCGAGGCCTGCGCGTGCGCATGGGCGTGCACGTGGGCGAGCCCGAGCGGCGGGTGGACGCAGGCACGGGACGCATCGACTACATCGGCCGGATGGTGAACGTGGCGGCCCGTGTGGCGGATGCGGGCCATGGGGGGCAGGTGCTGCTGAGCGGGGCGGCGTGGGCTCAAGTCGCCGGCATCCAAGAGCACCTGGGCCAGCCCGCGGTGCGCATGCTCGGGAGCTTCCGGCTCCGGGGGATCTCCGAGCCCGTGCCCCTGCTGGAGCTCCTGCCTGTCTCGCTCTCGGGCCGGCGGTTCGAGGCCCTGCGCGTGCAGGAGGAGCGGCGCGGCAATCTCCCTCAGGAGCCGGGGGACATGATCGGCCGAGAGGAGGAGCTGGAGACGCTGCGGCTCTGGCTCGCGGAGGGAGCCCGGCTCATCACCCTCATGGGGCCGGGAGGCATGGGGAAGACGCGGCTGGCCACGCACTTCGGCAGCCTCGAGCTGGCCACCCGGGCCTGGGAGGGCGGCGTCTGGTGGTGCGAGCTCACCGAGGCGGCAAAGCTCGAGGACATCTGCCACGTCGTCGGGCAGGCGCTCGGGGTGCAGCTGACGAGCGGCACAGGTGAGGAGCGGGTGGAGCAGCTCGGCCGCGCGCTGAGCAGCCGCGGACCGGCCCTGGTCATCCTGGACAACCTCGAGCACCTGCTCCGGCACATGTCGGCCCCGCTCCGGCGCTGGCTCGTCCTGGCGCCGCAGTGCCGGTTCCTCCTCACCTCCCAGGAGTCGCTGCGCCTTGCGGGAGAGCGGATCCTGGATCTGGCTCCGCTGAGCCTGCCGGGCGAGGACGATCGCTCGCTGGAGGCGATCTCCCGCTCGGAGGCGGTGCGCCTGTTCGTCTTGAGGGCGAAGGCCGCGCAGGGGAGCTTCGAGCTGACGGCGGCCGAGGCACCGCTGGTGGCGGACATCGTCCGGCGGCTGGATGGGATTGCCCTGGCCATTGAGCTGGCGGCGGCGCGCACGGCATTGCTGGGGGTGGGGCAGATCCGGGAGCGGCTGTCCCGGCGCTTCGAGCTGCTGCGCATCGGGCAGCGGGACGCGGCGCAGCGGCAGGCGACGCTCCGGGGAGCCATTGACTGGTCGTGGAAGCTGCTCGACGAGACCGAGCAGGCCGTGTTGGCGCAGGGTTCGGTGTTCCGCGGGGGCTTCACGCTGGAGGCCGCCGAGGCCGTGCTCGTGCCGGCGCCGGGCGGGACGGAGGTGCTCGAGATTGTCCAAGCGCTGCGCTCCAAGTCGCTGCTGCGGGCGGGGGCCTCTGAGGGGCTGCAGGGCGAGCTGCGGCTGAGCCTGTACGAGAGCATCCGCGAGTACGCCTCCTCGCGGCTGGCGGAGCGGGGAGAGCGCGAGGCGCTGGTGGCGCGTCACGCAGAGTACTACCTGGCGCTGGCCAGAGGGCTGCACGGGCCTGCGCGCGCGGGGGGAGAGGCGCTGCGCCGGCTGATGCTGGAGCGAGAGAACCTGCTGGCCGTCTGTGAGCACGCGCTCGCGGCCCAGCCGCCGACGTCGGAGTCCGTGAAGCGGGCGCTGGAGGCGCTGGTGGCGCTGGAGCCGGACCTCGCCGCGCGGGGGCCGGTGGGCATGACGCTGCCCCAGCTGTATCAGGCGCTGGAGCTGGCGGAGAGACTCTGCAGAGACTCCCTGCTGCGGGCCGAGGCGCTGGCGGTCCGGGGCCGAGCGCACCTGGAGACGGGGCAGCTCGCCGCTGCCCGGAGGGATCTGGAGCAGGCGCGGGTGTCGTTCCGCGCCCTGGGCGAGGCGACCTGGGAGAAGCGGATCCTCGTCGATCTGTCGATCGTGGCCCGGCACGAGGGAGATGTGGCGCTGGGCTGGCGCTTCCTCCAGGAGGCGCGGAGCCTGCCCTCGGGAGGGGACCGGTGGCTCGAGGCATATACGGTGGGCAACCTGGGCATCACCGAGCAGGTGCGCAGCGGGCCCGGCGCGGCGCTCCCCTACCTGCATGAGGCGCTGGAGCTGTTCCGCGCCGTGGGAGACCGGACCTTCGAGGTGCTCTTCCTCAACAACCTGGCCAACGCCATTGGAGAGTCCGGGCGGACGGCAGAGGCCGTGGGCTTCCTGGAAGAGGCCTTCGCCAAGGCGCTGGGGGCAAGCAGCCGCTCCGGCGTGGCTGTCTCCCGGCTGAACCTGGGCTGCTTCCTGCTCGACGCGGATCGCCCCGCGGAGGCGTGCGAACACCTGGAGGCGGCGGCGGAGCTGGGGCGGCAGCTCGGGATGCGCTTCGTGGAGGGAGGTGCCGTGGGCGAGCTCGGCCGGGCCTTCATCATCTCGGGTGCGCTCGAGGTGGCTGAGTCCCACCTGATGATTGCTACGTCCACGCTGGCCCACGTGTCGCGGTGGCACGAGCTGCGGTTCTCCTTACACCTCGCCGCGGTCCAGGCGCTGCGGGGAGCGCTGCTGGAGGCGCGCAAGGGGTTCGCGGCGCTGAGCGCGGCGGCCGAGATCCGGAATGATCCGGTGCTGCGCGCGCTGGAGGCGTTGCTGGCTGCGACGGTGAAGCTCGCCGAGGCTCGAGCTGCGTCACCTGGCAGCCCGGAGGCCGCGCGGGGCTGGGAGGAGGTCCGCCGGCAGCTCGAGCAGGCCCGGAGCGTCCCCGCGGAGGCGGCCTCGTCCGATCTGCGCGGCTGGCTGCGGCTCCTGGAGCCGGAGCTGCGGGCCGGGTAGGGCCCACAGACCGGGCAGGACGCAGCGCGTCACTCTGAAGGCAGGTAAAAAAAATCCGCGGAATCGCACGGTCTCGCGATCCAGACCGTTCTCGATGCGACAAATGGGGAGAGTGGGCCCCCGCGGAAAACCACTTGGGGGGGGAGAAAAACGTGAAACGGCCACAAGCCTTGGGACTTAGCGTCCTGATGTGCCTGACCGCCTCGGGTGTGAGCGCGGCGGAGTCGAAGAAAAAGAGTGCGGAAGCGCAGCAGCAAGCCGAGCAGCAGCGCCAAGCCGAGGAGGCCGCGCGGCAGGCGGAGGCCCTGAAGCAGCAGGCCGAGGCCGAGCTCGAGGCTGCCCAGCGGAAGAAAGAAGAGCTCGAGAAGCAGTTCCAGGTTCAGCAGCTGCAGAAGGAAGCGGAAGAGAAAGCCAAGGCGGAGACGAAGCCGACGGGCCCCGAGCCCAAGCTCAACCTCCCCATCCGCTACTACGTCTACTCGGCCGTCTTCAGCGGGCTGGGTTATGCGACGGGGTTCCTCTCCCGTGGGCCCGAGCGCGACCTGCGCGATCCCGCCAAGCACCCCACCCAGGACAAGACGCTGTCGCTCTACCGAAGGGCGCACTACGGCGGGCTCATCTCCAAGGGCTTCTACAGTCTGTCGGGCGCGGTGGGCGCCTTCGCCGCCTACAAGACGCAGAGCGCCGTGCGTGAGTACCTCACCGCCAAGGCGCAGATGGCCGCGCTTCAGAAGGAGGCGGACCAGCGTCTCGCCAAGGCGCAGAGCCCCGAGGAGCGCAAGGCCACCGAGGTGACCAACGCCCTGCTGCTGCCGCCGGAGCCGGTCGCCACGGAGCTGCTCGTCACCGCTCCCGAGCCGCCGCCCCTCCAGGCCGGCTTCTTCCTGAGTCCCGCGGGAGATGCCTCTGTCTCCCTCTCCGTGAGTTTCTAGCCAAGGCTCCGAGCATCGACATGTCTCTACGCACCTCTCTCTGTATCGCCGCGGTGGTGTTCACCGCGCTCACCGCCGTGAGCTGTTCCCCCCCCCTCATCCGTTGCGAGACGGACGAGCACTGCACCGAGGACATGAAGTGCGATGTCCGCCAGGGGCTGTGTGTGGACAAGGGGACGCATATCGAACCCGACGGCGGCACCGTCACCGGCGGGAGCACCGACTGCCTCGCCAGTGGCTGCCCGTCGAGCAGTGACTGCATCACGGCCTATGGCCAGCCGGTCTGTCTGACGGGCCACCAGCCTCCGGGGAAAGACCGATGAAACGCCTCCTGTTGCTCGCACCGCTGGGACTTCTGGCCTGTGGAGGCCACAAGACCGAGACGCTGACCTACGACGGTCACGAGCTCGAGCCCAAGTCCATCCTCTTCGCTCGCGTGCCCATCCCGGGCAACGAGTTCACCGTCGCCGTCATCAGCGACCAGGGCGACGCCTGCAGCCAGTTCGATGGGCTGGCCTGCCTGCCGCAGCCGCATCTGGGCACCTCGCTGGTGTTCCGCACCCCGAGCTTCGAGCAGGGCACGCGGACCGTGGGCGGCGATCTCTCCGCACGCTGGCTCGACTTCCAGGGCGTCCGGGTCCTGTCGGGCCCAGCGTCCAGCGGCCAGCTCGAGGTGGACCAGTCCGAAGACGAGAAAGAGTTCGGTGGCACCTTCAACCTGACGCTCCCGCTGGGACAAGTGCAAGGGGAGTTCACCGCCGAGTTCTGCAAGCCGATGCGCGACTACTACCTGGGCTGTCCCGACTCCCAGTAGCTCTACCCATGGAAGGAATACGCATGAGCCTGAAGACGCTGCTCTGCCTGGGGGCCCTCGTGAGTGGGTTCGCCCTGGCCGGCTGCTCTGTATTGCAGTCGGATGAGCTCAAGAGCTGTACCGCGGACGAGTTCTGTCCTGACGACTCTCTCTGTCACCCGCTCGCCAAGGTGTGCGTCAAGAGCTGCGAGTCGCCCACGGACTGCCCCGACACCGCCAAGTCCTGCACGGGCGTGAGCGCCGCGCGGATGTTCTGCGAGTGCCAGGGCACCGAGCTGTGCGACGGAGACGAGAACATCATCTGCACCAGCGCGGAGAAGATCTGCGCGCCCAAGTGCACGAGCGATGTGGACTGCACCTTCGGACGCCAGTGCGACACGGCCACGGGCAACTGCCAGAGCCTGTGAGAGGTTGAAGTAAGAAGGCCCGGTCTCCTCTGTGGAGACCGGGCCTTTTGTGTTTCAGGGTGCCTACTCGGCGTGCGCGGTGGCCGCGAGGGCCGCCTCGACCTGGGCCTTGAACTCCAGCTTCCCGCTGGAGGCCAGGTAGCTCTTGAAGGTCTCCGCCGCCTCCTTCACGTCCCCCTCGGCGTACTGCGCCATGCCCTGGGCGTAGAGGGCGGAGGGATCCGCCTTCTTGGCGAAGGCCTCGCCGTAGAACTTCGCCGCCTCCATGAAGCGCCCGGCCTTGAAGGCCTTGTCGCCGCTGGTGGCCTCGGCCTTGGCCTCCTTGGCGATCTTCGAGCCGATGGACACGCCCTTCGCCATCATCTGGGGCGCGCCCCCCATGGCCAGCAGCATCTGCCGGGCCTGCTCGGCCTGCTCACCCTTGGGAGCGCTGGCGAGGAAGCCGGCGAGCGCCGCCCGGGCCTCGGCCCCCCTGCCTGCCTGGGCGTTGGCCATGCCCTCAGCGAACAGGGCCACCCCCTGCTGGGACTTCTCGTAGGCCTGATCATAGAAGGCCTTGGCCTCGGCGAACTTGCCGGCCGCATAGGCCTCATCGCCCTTCTTGGCCACCTCCTTGGCGCCGGCCTCCATCTTGTCGGCCACGTTCACCTTCACCGCCGTGTACACGCTGGCGGCAATGCCGCCCACCAGGCCCACCGCGGTGTTGGCCACTCCGCCCACCACGCCCACGACGCCGCCCACCAGGCCCTTGCCCGCCTTCACTCCCGCCTCGGTCGCGGCCTCGGTGCGGTACTTGAGCTCGCCCGCGCCGGCCAGGTAGGACTCGAAGAGGCTCTTGGCCTCGGCCTTGTTGCCCAGGGACTTGTGCGTCTGGGCCAGGGCATAGAGGAAGTCCGGATCCTTGGTATCGGCGAACCCCTCGCCGTAGGCGGCCAGGGCGGCCCGCAAGTCACCCGCCGAGAAGGCCTTGTCGCCAGCGTCAGCCTCCTCCTTGCCGGCGATCTCGACATCCCCCGAGATGGTGATCTGCACCTTGGGCCCGGCCAGCGCCGGAGTCGTCCAAGCCATGGCCAGCGCTGCACCCAGCGTCAACTGCTTCTTCATCGACATGCGGTACCCCCACTTGAATGAGTTGGGAGCGCTCATCCGAGTCCGTTGCGGACATGGAAGGTGTCAGCGCCCCAACCTTCTTGAAAGGAGAGGCCCCCGCTGGCTCAAAAAAAACGACTCGCCCTCGACATCGAGACGCTCGCCACGTTTCAGGGGTGTGACGGCTGACTCATGAGTCGCTGCCGCTCCGCTTGAAGTCCGGGAGCCTGCCTCGTGGATGATTGGAGCACCGACTGCTTAGTGGACGTGCACAGGCGGAGGGGAGCAGCCGCACGGCCATGGCTCACTTCGGCAGCTTGCCCTGCTCCTTGAGGACGGTCAGATCGGAGAAGCCACCGATGAGCGTCCCCTCGATGAAGACCATCGGGAACGTCGGGAAACCCGCCCACAGCTTGAGGGCCAGGCGCTGCTTCCACATGGAGAGGTAGCTCCCGTATTCGATGTACGTGAACGGGATGCCCTCGGCGTCCAGCAGCTTGCGCGCCCGCTTCACCACCGGGTTCTGCGCCATCCCCACCACCACCACCTTGTCACGTGCCACCGTGGTGGCCACGTGCTCGACGATGGCGCGGTGGAACTTGCCGACCTGCTCATGAACAGCCGGAGCCACCTTGTCCTGCGAGAGTGTCAGACGTGCCATGGGCTACCTTCCTTCCAGTGTGGACCCGCGGGCGGGGAAGCTAGCAGTGCGGTCACCGCAACGCACAGGCCACTACTCAAGGCGCGGGCAGGCAAGGATTCTGCGCAGGTTCCCTACACCCTGAGTGGGAGCCAAGCCTGCTCCCGGTCTACGATCGCTCCCAAGAATGGATGAGTCCGCCAAGTCCTCCCCGCCGCTCCAAGACGCGGAGGACTCCACTCTCCGGCGACCCTCGAACGAAGCGGTCCCCTCCGCCTCGGATGCGTTCGCCGTCACGCTCGACCCGAACCCGAAGACTCCCTCTCAGGGAGGGGTGGCGCGCGAGGCGCGTGGCTTGAACCTGCCGCTGGTGGCGCGCGAGCGGTACCTGCTGGAGGGCGTCGTCGCTGAGGGGGGCCACGGCCGCATCCTCCGCGCCCAGGATCTTCACCTCGAGCGCATCGTCGCGCTCAAGGAGCCCATCGCCCCGGGCCCCTCCACCGAGGACAGGTTCCTGCGCGAGGCCCGCATCACCGCTCGCCTCCAGCACCCCTCCATCGTCCCCGTCTACGAGGCCGGACGCTGGCCCGGCGGCGAGCCCTTCTACGCCATGAAGCTCTTGTCCGGACGCTCCCTGGCTCGCCTCATCGAGTCCATGGGCCCCCTGGACGAGCGCCTGGCCGCCCTGCCTCACGTGCTCGCCGTCGCCGAGGCCATGGCCTACGCACACTCCCAGCGCGTCATCCACCGCGACCTCAAGCCCTCCAACATCCTGGTCGGTGAGTTCGGTGAGACTGTCGTCATCGACTGGGGGCTCGCCAAGGAGCTCGACAAGCCGGAGCCTCCACCGGATGCCGCCGACCCCGCTCCCTTCGCCTCACCGGAGCCCGAGCGCACCCAGCTGGGCACCATCCTGGGGACTCCGGCCTATATGCCTCCGGAGCAGGCCGCGGGCGAGCCCGTGGACGAGCGCGCCGACGTGTATGCGCTGGGCGCCATCCTCTATCACCTGCTGTCGGGCCGGGCGCCCTACCTGGGAGCGACTTCTCAGGAGGTCCTCCAGCGCGTGCGCTCCGAGGATCCCACCCCGCTGGCCCGGCTCCAGCCCCGGCTCACCCAGGAGGTGCTGGACCTCGTCTCCCGTGCCATGGCGCGCGCGCCGGCACAGCGCTACCCCACCGCTCGCGAGCTGGCCGAGGATCTGCGCCGCTTCCTGCGCGGCCAGCTGGTGAACGCACACCGCTACACCCCCTGGGAGCGCCTGCTGCGCTTCGTCCGCAAGCACCGGGCCACCCTCACCGTCTCGACGGTGGCGCTGGCGGCGATCCTGGTGAGCGAGGTGCTGGACCACCAGCGCCTCCATCGGGAGCGGGATCGCGCCGAGCAGAAGCAGAAGGAGGCGGAGGAGGCCGAGCGCAAGGCCACCCAGCGCGCCGACTCGCTCACGGTGATGGAGGCCCGCTCGGCGGTGGCGCAGTCTCCCGAGCGCGTCTTCCCCCTGCTGGACTCGCTGTCGCCGGGCTTCAGTGAGTGGGGCCGGGCTCGCACGCTGGCGGAGGCCGCGCTGGCGCAGGGCATCCCCACCACCCTCCGAGGCCACACCGGCGCCCTCAACCAGGCCCTCTTCTCGCCGGACGGACGCCAGCTGGTCACCGCCAGCGACGACTACACCGTCCGCCTCTGGGACGTGGCCTCCGGCACCGGCCGCATCCTGGAGAGCTACGAGGATGAAGTGTGGCGAGGCGTCTTCTCGCCGGATGGACGGTACGTGGCCTCCAGCAGCAAGGACGGGCAGGTGCGCCTGCTCGAGCTGGCCACGGGCACCTCCCGCTCGTTCCCCGGTCCTACCGGCGCCGTTGGAGCCCTGCGCTTCTCGCCGGACGGGCGCCTGATCTACTCCGGCGACACCGCCGGACAGATCTGGCTCTGGGACGTGACGTCCGGTCAGGGCCGGCAGATCGGCACCCATGAAGGAGAGGTGGTGGACGTCCTTCTCCTGTCCGGCGGGCGGCACCTGCTGTCAGCGGGATCACGGGACCAGACCGTGCGGCTGTGGGACGTGGAGAGCGGCTCAGGCCGGATCCTCGCCCCCCGCTCACACTCCCTCACCATCCTGGCTGTCGCCCCACGGGGCAATGCCTTCGCGGTCGCCACCACCCAGGGACAGGTCCTCTTGTGGGATGCCCCGGACCAACGCCACCGCACGCTCGAAGGAAAGCACGGCTCCATCCAGTCCCTCGAGTTCTCCCCAGACGGGCGCTACCTCGCGGCCCACGCCGCCAAAGGGCCTGTCCTCTTGTGGGAGCTGGCGAGCGGCGACCCGCAGACCTTCGAGAGCGCCCCCGGCTGGTGGTCGTCGCTGGGCTTCTCCAGGGATGGGCGGTGGCTGGCCTCCGGCGGGCGGGATGGCAAGGTCCGGCTGTGGGAGCTGGGGACCGACCTGCGTCGCGTGCTGCACGGCGCTACCGGCGCGATCAGCACGGTGAGCTTCTCTCCCGATGGGCAGCGGCTGGTCTCCGCCAGCCATGACGGCTCGGCCCGCATCCACGAGGTGAACGAGCGCTCGACTCGCATCCTGGCGAGACACGAGCCACAGCCTCCCGTGGGCCTTGCCCCGCATGAGCTGCAATCCCAGACCCTGCCGGAGCTCCAAGGGGTGATGCTGAACAAGGTGCTCGTGCTGGGGGTCATGCCTGACGGGCAGCGCGTGCTGTCCGTCGGCGGGCCGGATGCTCACCTCCTCCTGTCCCGCCTGGAGGACAGCTCCACCCAGGAAGTGCGAGCTCATCCCAGCGAGCTGACTGCGGCCTTCGCGCCCCCGGCGGGCAGCAAGCTCGTCATCGCGGCGAAGGACGGCACGGTCACGCTCTGGGATGACCGGGGCCGGCGGCTCCAGCAGTTCAGTGGACCCGCCCACCCCATCAAGGCACTGACCCTCTCGGCCGACGGAGCCTGGGTGGCCGCGGGAGATGTCTCGGGCGCGATCTGGCTCTGGGACGCAGCCTCGGGCCAGGGGCGTGCCCTCGGGCAACACAAGGACCTCGTGCGCACGCTGGCGTTCTCGCCGGATGGACGGCACCTGGCCTCGGGAGGGAGAGATGGGACCCTGCGCCTCTGGGAGCTGGCGAGCGGCACGGAGCACGGGGTGTACCGTCATCGGGGTGAGATCTCGATCCTGGCCTTCTCGCCTGATGGCCACTTCCTGGCATCCGGAAGCATGGACCACACGGCCTGGGTGCAGCGGCTGGATCCGCGCTCCGAACTGCCGCTGACCCCGGACTCCGGGCAGCGGCTGGACCTGAGCGCCATTGGCGTCCGCGAGCTGCGCTTCTCGCCGGACGGGCGAGAGCTCTTCATCGCGAGCATGGGAGACCCCATGGTGCGGCGCTGGGAGCTCCAGACGGGCAAGTTCCTGGAGCCCCTCCAAGGCCACACCCACTACGTGCTCGAGCTGGCCTTCTCACCCGAGGGCCAGCGTCTGGCGACCGCCAGCGTGGACGGCACCCTCCGCGTGTGGGATCTGCAGAGCGGCGAGAGCCGAGTCCTGAGAGGCCATGACGGCCCTGTTCTTCACGTGGCCTTCTCGCGGGATGGGCGCTACGTGCTGTCCGCCGGACAGGACGGCACGGTGCGCAGCTGGCGGGACGAGCTGCCCTTGGAGCCTTCGGCGCTACGCTCCTGGGTGAGGGATCAGGCCCGACGGTGAGACGCGCGGCCCTCAGGCCTGGGCCTGGGGCTCTTCCAGTCCCAGGTGCGCGGCGTGCTCACGGCGGGAGGGGGCCTCCACCCCTCGCGCCCGGCGGATGCGAGAGACGATCCGAAGCGCCTCCTGCTCCGTGTCGGCGAACTCGATGTCCACCCGCCACTTCCCGGTGAGGTAGAGAGCAATGACGATGGCCTTGGTGATGGCGCGCTGCAGCGCATCCGCCCCCACGTAGATGAGCCCGTGGAACCACTGCGCGTGGAGGCTCTGGGAGAGCCGCTCCCGCGCGGCCTTGTCGATCGTGGACTCGGTGACATCCGAGATGACGAAGATGGGCCGCTCGGCGGCCACCGTCCGGACGATGGACACCAGGCTGTCCACATCCTCGACCCGCGTAGGCCCTCGCCAGGTCAGCCGCAGCAGATCCGGCTCCTCCCAGCGCGCGCTGTGGGTTCCGAACGTCCACTCGTTGATCAGACTCATGGCACCCCTCCCCCTTACGTCCTGGGAAGTTAGGAATGCCTCGCCAACCTCCAAGGGGCACCCGGAGAGAAGTCAGGGCTCCGGGTGCCACGTGTGGACTGTTGGAGGATCGGGATGCTCACCCGACGACAGAAGGGACTCCGAAGGGACTACTTCGTCGGGGGCGGCGGGGCCTTGGAGCCCATGCCCGTCGGCGGCGTGGCCGACTTGCCCGGGGGCGGGGAGCCCGGCGTGTTCTGCGGGATCATCGGGTTGGGGGGCGCCATGCCCGGAGTGACGTCCAGCAGCTCCACCTCGAAAATGAGCGTGGCACCGCCCGGGATGTCCGGCGGGGCACCGCGGTCGCCGTAGGCGATGTCCGACGGGCACACCAGCCGGGCCTTGCCGCCCACCTTCATCTTCTGCACACCCTCCGTCCAGCAGCGGATGACGCCGTTGAGCGGGAAGGTGGCGGGCTCGCCGCGCTTGAAGGAGCTGTCGAACTCCTTGCCGTCCGTGAGGGTGCCCCGGTAGTGGACCTTGACCACGTCCTGGGCGGTGGGCTGCGCGCCGGTGCCGGCCTGCGTCTCCTTGTAGATGAGGCCCGACTCGGTCTTCTGCGCGCCCTCCTCCTTGGCGGCCGCCTCCAGGAAGGCCTTGCCCTTCTCCTTCTCACCGGCCGACTTGGCGGACTGGCGGGCCATGGCCAGGCTCTGGATCTTCGGCCCGTACTCCTGGATGTCCACCGGGGCCTTGTCGCCCTTCACCTGGGCGGAGATGCCGGCCTTCACGAACTCGAGCTCTTCGGGGGTGAGGTTGAACATCCCGACGCTGCGGCCGATGGAGAGTCCCAGCGCGTACAGCGTCTTCTGGTCCTCGGTCTGCGGGTTGGCGGGCGAGCCCGCGCCGGCGCTGGCGCCCGTGGTGCCCGCGGTGCCTTCGGTGCCTTTGTTGTCTGCTGGCTTCTGGCAGCCGGCCACCGCCAGCGCCAAGGCCAATACCCAGATTTTCCGCATGTCTTCGCCTTTCCTTGCGTAGGGGCAGCGGATGGCCGCTGCCAGCAGGGGCCACTTACTACAGAACCGGGCACGGCTCGCGCTTTCCGTCCATCTTCCTGGCTGCCCCCCCCACCTGAGGCGACAGGCCGGCAGGTTTCCTGCCTCCCAAGTCTGCGCCCGGCCCTGGGGACTACCGCCGCCGGGAGAAGACGGTCTCGGAGAGGACCAGCAGCACGACGGCGCCGATGATGGCGCCGATCCAGCTGGAGGGGCCGGGGTTGCGCCAGTTGCCGCCGAAGATGAGCGCGGAGAGGAAGCCGCCCACGAAGGAGCCTCCGATGCCCAGCAGCGTGGTGCGGATGAAGCCGATGTGCTGATGGCCGGGCATGATGAAGCGGGCGATCAGCCCCACGACAAAGCCGAAGACGATCCAACTCAGCAGTGACCACATGGTATCCGTCTCCTCATGGGCGCGGGGCAGCCCGCGCGAATTCCTGACTATACGGCCCGTTGCTCCACTGATTTCAAGAGCTCCTCAGGGCTTCTCCGCCTGTGTGAAGGTAGCAGACCCATAAGCGATGGCGGCAACGCCCCCGATGATGACGAACTCGACCCTTGCGTCGAGCAACAGGCGGAGGAGTTCAGGGGTTCGTTGCATCGTCGGCTGATCCCTTGGGCCGCAGCGTCTCGTAGAGCTCGGTCATGCGCTGTAGCTGTTCGATTCGCTCGGTGGGAGTCAACTGCAGGTTCTCCTCGAGCAGGGAGACATCCACGCCTCCCTGCGAGGGGGCTTCCCCTGCTCAATACCGTCGCAGGAACGCGGTGATGTCCGCCTTGTTGCGCTCCCACGAGGCGACACACAGGTCCACGCGCTCCAGCGACCGTGCGAGCACCAGCGGCGCTCCATCCACACCGCTCGCGCGCGGGGAGAAGAACGCCGCGGCATCGTCCCGTGAGGCCTTGTCGCAGAAGACGCCCGGCACCCCGAACAGCACCTGCGACGCCTCCATGGCGGTCATCCCCTCGGCCAGCATGTCGAAGTGCTCCTTCACGAAGGCGTACGCGACGGCCCGAGTCTCCCGCCTGTTCAGCGCGGAGAACAGCAGGCCCAAGCTGTCACGGGGTGAGAACGTCCCATCCACCATGAGCCCCAGCGCCTCCCGCGCGAGCCCTGGGTCCCGGAAGCTCCCAAGCACCGCGAGGAGCAGGCCCCGCTTCTCGGGTTGCTCTTCCTTCTTGGCCTGGCTCAACACGGCGTCGAAGAAGGCCCGGTCACTGGCAAAGGCGGCGACGAAGAGCACCGCGTCCACGCTGTCTGGAGCCACGGCCGAGGGGTCCTTCAGCCACGCCTTGGCCAGCTCACGAGCCTCGGCGAGGAGCGCGGCATCCCTTCCACTGATGGCGGCCGTGCCGACGAGCATGTTCCGCATCCTCCGCGTGTCCTCGTCTTCTCCTGGGCGCGGCCGCCAGCCCAGCGCGCGAGCCCGTGGCACCACCAGCGCGTGCACGAGGCGCTGGTAGTGGGGAAGCCACTCGTCCGGCAGATCAACGGGGCGAAGGAGGCCCAGCATGGCCAGTCCCGCCTCGGTGGAGGCACGGTCCTGCTCTCTCAGCAGCTTGGGCAGCATGGCGAGCGCCTCGCCGATGGGGAGCCGGCCCGTGCTGGCGAACACCCGCAGATCCGCGAGGAAGGCACCGCGCTCGCGGGGTGTGAGCGGCTTCAGGTCCGCCTTCACGAGCTTCTGGCGAAGCGGCTCGCTGTAGGCCACGCGGTAGTAGCCTCGCGCCTCCTCGTTGGCGGCAATCCAGGCGGGGCAGGCCTTGGCCTCGGAGAGCACGAGCTCCCCCTCAGGCTCGGTGAGCAAGGTGCAGGCGCGGCCCTGCGGCCCCGCCCCGCCATAGCGGACGCAGAGGGGGATGTACCACCGCTGAGCGGGCGGCGCACTCTTCGGCGGGCTGGCGAAGAAGCGGGCCTGTGCGAGCTTCAGGCGCGGGGGTTTGCCTGGGGCGCACTCCAGCTCCACGGAGACGAGCGGGGCTCCGGGCTGATCGATGAAGGTGCTCATCGCAGTGGCCACATCGCGCCCGGACTCGGCGCTGAGCGCGGCGAGCAGATCCGCGGAGGTGGCGGTGCTCCAGGCGTGCTTGTGCATGAAGCGCCGGATGCCCCGCTGGAAGGTCTCCTCTCCCAGCCAGGACTCGAACATGCCGAGCACGGCCGAGCCCTTGAAGTAGGTGATGCTGTTGTCAAACGCGCTCTCGAAGTCGGTGCGCGAGGTGAGCGGCTGGCGCATGGGGCGGGAGGAGGCGAGCCCATCCGTGGAGAGGGCGGAGAGGTGCTCCCACAGCCGGTCCTGCTGCTCCTTCCACGAGGGCTCCAGCCGATCGATGAGCTTCGCCTCGAGCCAGGTGGCCGAGGACTCGTTGAGCCAGAGCTCGTCCCACCAGGCCATGGTGACGTAGTCGCCGAACCAGTAGTGGGCCAGCTCGTGGATGGCGATGCGGGCGTACATCTGCTGGCGCGGGAGTGTCTCCTCCTTTGGAGGAATGAGCGTGAGCGGCTGCCCGAGCGCCACCAGGCCTGGGTGCTCCAACGTCCCCTGGTAGCGCGGCACCACGGCGACGTCGAGCTTGCCGAAGGGGTACGCCATGTCGAAGTAGTCCTCGAGCGCAGTGACGAGGCGCGGCGTCACCTTGAGGGCATAGCCCAGCTCGCCGCGGCGGCCCTGGGGGAGGATGAAGCGCAGCGGCGTCTGGCTCCGGCCGAAGGTGCCGGCATCCACCACCTCGAAGGGGCCGACGACGAAGGCAATGAGGTAGCTGGGCAGCGGCTTCGTCTCGGCGAAGGTGACAACCTTTGTGCCATCCGCGAGTGGAGCGCCCTGGGACTCGACGGGAGTATTGGCGAGCGCCACGTCCCCGGCGCGCACACGCAGACGGAGGCGCCAGGGCACCTTGAACTCGGGCTCATCGAAGCAGGGGAAGACGCGCCGGGCGTCCACGGGCTGGAAGAGGGTGTAGGCGTACCAGGCCTCCTTCTCCTGCTCACGGTAGAGGCCGCGGGTGCGCTCCTTGTCGATGAGGCCCTCGTAGGAGATCGAGAGGCGTGCGAGCCCTGGCCCGATGGGGCGCTCGAAGGCAAAGCCCACGAAGTCCCTGTCTCCAGGCACGACGCGCGCGGCCAGGGTGGTACCGCCGAGAGAGAGCTGAGCGGAGGAGACCTTGAGCTCGGTGGCGTTGAGCCAGAGGAGCGAGGTGGCCTCGGTCACCTCCAGATCGATGTCGATCTTCCCCTGAAAGGAGTCCTGGGTGGGGATGACGGTGAGCTCAGCGGCGTAGCGCAGGGGACGCGCGGTCTTCGGGAGGCGCAGCTCGGGAGGCGTGGGAGCGGTGAGTGGCTCGGTCCGGGCAGGAGCCGCCTCCGCGATAGGAGTCGAGGGCTCGGAGGTGGGTGCGGTGGTGGGCGCGGTGGTGGCACAGGCGGCGCACAGCAGGGGCACGAGGACCCACACGACCGGCCGGAGCGGAGGGAGCGTCATCATGAGGGCGCGTTGTATCCCAGCGCCCCAGGTGCCGCGAAGCTTCGCTCAGTTGGCCGACTGGATGTGGGCCGGAGCGCCCAGGGCCGCGATCGTGGCACTGACGGCCACCGAGCCGCCCGCCAGGATGTTGTTGTCCTTGAGCAGCTCGGGCTCACGGCCATCCAGGTCGGCGATGGCGCCCAGGTACCAGGTGCCCGCCGGGAGCCGCGCGCCGCCGGGCACGGAGACGGTGGTGCACTCGCCCACCCCCAGCGGAGAGAGGCTCACGTCACCGATGAGGAGGTCCGCGGCCGTGATGGACGCATCGGTCGAGAGGAAGAGGCCCACGCGGGCGCTCTCGCGAGTGGTCCGCGTGCCCTGGTTGCACACCGTCACCTGGCCCGTGAAGGCCTGCACATCGGACAGGTGCTCGGGCCCGGAGATGCTGGACACGTACAGGTCCGCGTCGTCACCGACACCGAGGACTCGGCCAGCGCGAGTGTTGTTGCTCTCCGACAGCTCCACCACGCGGTTGTCGCCATCGACGGAGGCGCCCACGTACCACGAGCCCTCCTCCACCTGAGCCAGCCCCGTCAGCTCCACCGGCGCGCACGCTCCAGCCTGCAGCTCGGGCACGGGCGCGCTGCCCACCAGCGCATCCACGGAGGTGATGGACGCATCCAGCGACAGGAAGAAGGCCACGGTGGCCGCGGAGCTGGCCGAGGTGCCCTGATTGCACACCGTGGCGGTGGCATGCACCGGCTGCGAGACGGCCACGCTGCCAGGGCCACTCACCTCGGAGACGACCAGGTCCGGCGCGCTGCCCGCGGGCAACCGGCTGCCGAACAGGGTGTTGTTGCTCTCCACCCGCTCTGCCACCGCGCTGGCGCGATCCACCCACGCCGTCAGGTGCCAGAGCCCGCTGCTCACGCTCGCGGCGCCGCGGATGCTGACGGGAGCGCACTGGCCGGGCGCCAGCTCCTCGACGGGAGCGCTGCCCACGAGGACGTCCCCCTCCGTCAGAAGCGAGTCCGCCGAGAGCCAGGCCTCCACGCGCGTCGAGGCCGCCACGTTGCCCTGGTTGCAGACGGTGGCGGTGAGCGTCATGGGCTCAGAGGAGCCGCTCGGCAGGTGGGCCGGTCCGCTCACCGAGGCCAGGGAGAAGTCCGGCCCATCATCCACGACCGCGCGCTCACCCAGCCGCGTGTTGTTGCTCTCCACCAGCTCCGTCACGGCATTGGCGCCATCCACCCAGGCGCCCACGTACCACCGGCCGCGAGGAGCACCCGCCGAAGAAGGAATCTCCAAGGTCGTGCACTGGCCCTCGCGCAGCAGGCCCGTGGAGCTGCCGCCCACCTTCACATCCTCGGCGGTGATGACCGCATCCTCCGAGAGGAAGATCTCGACGTCAGCCGAGGCGCTGGCATTGCCCGAGTTGCACACCTGAACCGCCGTCTCGAAGCGAGCGGCGGGATTGACGCTGGTGGGCGCGCTCACCCGAGCGACGACGAGGTCCGCGCCGGAGCCGATGGCCATCCGAGTGCCGACGCGGCTGTTGTTCGTCTCGGACACCTCGCTCACGGAGTTCTCGGAGTCGATGACGGCGCCCAGGAACCAGAGCCCGTGAGAGACCTGGACGGAGCCGCGGGTCTGCAGGTGCAGCGGGGTGCACTGCTTCGAGTGCAGGAGCCCCGTCGACGCGCTGCCCACCAGGGTGTCCTCGGAGCTGATGCTCAAGTCCTCGGACAGATAGAGCTTCACCTGGGAGCTCACCCGGCCCGTGCCCTGGTTGCACGCCATCACCGTGACGAAGTAGCCGCTGCCCGAGGTGGCGCTGGCGGGCCCGGACACAGAAGACACCCACAGGTCCGGCTTCCCGGCCGTGGCGACCGCGCTCACCACCGAGTCCAGGAAGAGCTCCGCCGGACCCACGCTGCCGCGCGAGCACCCCGCCGCCGCAGCGCTGGCCATCAGCAGGGACATCCACCACCCCTGTTGACGCGTGGCCCTCATGAACGTCCTCCCAGCGGAAGGCACCCCTATAAGGATGGACTACACAGGGGTGCTTCATTTATCCGCTGAGGTGAAACTCTGGACCATCCTTCTCTGGAAATCCATCTTAAATATCTTTCTACGGCGAAACTGTTAATCCAGCCGGGTCAGATAATCACCCACCTCTGCCACCAGGAGGCTCCGAGGGCAGCAGCGCGCCGCACGCCTCGGGGGACAGCCACTCGTGGCCGCACGCGAACCGGGCAATGGGCACGCGCACCTGCCAGAGCAGCACGGAGAGGATGACCAGGGCCACCAGCAGCTTCACGCCGAGCGAGGTCCCCTCCTCCTCTTCATCATCCAGGCCGGCCACGGTCGAGCGGAGGGGATCCACGAGGTCCACCCGGGCCTCCTTGGGCAGCCGTGGCTTGCGGGTGACGAGCGCGGCCAGCCCTCGCGTGAGCTTGAGCCGGTCATTGAGCGCCCAGCCGGAGCCCTCGAGCAGCAGCGCGAGGTTGCGCCGCCGCAGCTTCAGCCACCCGAACAGCCCCGCGGGCAGCATGACGATGGCCGCGATGATGATGGCTGCCGAGAGGACATCCACCAGCGTGAGCGACTTCACCTGTCCCACGATGAAGGCGAGCGCCGAGCCCACGGCCGCGAACGCAATGCCACCCGCGGCGATGAGTCCCGCCGCGCCTCCCCCCTGCGCTGGAGCCGCGGTGGGAGCGGGCGGGGGAGCGGCAACGGCGGTGGAGACCACGGCGGTGGTGCTCGCATAGCCCTGATCCAACCGCTCCGAGAAGGCCTTGTCTCCCGAGGCCGCGAACACCTCCGCCTTCGAGGAGATGAACGAGCCGATGCGCTGGAACGGCATGATCATCGCTTCCCAGAGCGAGACGGGCTGGCGGACGACCTCGGTGACGCGGGCGTCGTACTCCTTGCCGTCGACGTCGTAGAAGATTCCGCGCTTGCCCACCTCGAGGTTGGAGCTGCGCCCGCGCGTGACGGGCACGGCCACCTCGTAGCCCGCCCCGCCATCCCTGGGCGTCACGTGGATATAGAGGATGCAGGTGGTGCCCTGGCTCGTGAGGGCGGCGTGGGAGGCGCGGGGATGGGCCAGCACCGCGAGCGTGTACTTCCGTCCTCCGAGGATGAGCGTCCCCTTCTCGAAGATCGCGCGCTTCTGGGCGGCGTAGAGGTCCGGCATGCTGATGAAGTTGTTGGCGAACGTCAGCAGCCAGCGCTGGTAGAGGAGGAGGCGCTCCAGCGCGGTGATGGCGTCCAGCTCCTCCTTGAGGGCCAGGTCCACCTTGCAGGTGGCCTCGATGGCCTCCAGGTCCGCATCGGAGACAGCGGGCAGCCCGTCCAGCATGCCGCGCACGGGGTTGGCATCGAACGCGGCCTGCCATGCCAGCACGGCATCGGCCTTGGCGGACAGCTCCTTCCAGTCCGCGTCGCTCAGCTTCTCCGCGTCACCGCGAAACGCCTCCAGCGCCTCGAAGGCAGGCCCCCGGTACAGCCGGGCCCAGGTGAGCACGCCGGTGGGATCCGCCAGAGCGATGGGGAGCGCGGTGGCGGCCTTCTCCAGCGCGGCGGTGTCTCCCAGCGCACCTTCGACGCGACCCGCGGGCAGCTTGAGGCTGGCGGCGGCCTCGGGCTGAGCGGCCACCAGTCGGCACTGGAGGAAGTACGCATCCAGCAGCGGCCTCACCTCGCGGATGCGCTGGGCGCGCGCCAGGCTCGGCTCACCCCAGACGTGGACAGCGGCCTTCTGGCCCACGTGGGCAAGGAGGGCAGTCCGAGCCTCGCGGAAGCGCTGGAGCATCGGCGGATCGATTCCCGCCAGGCCCGCGCGGTTCTTCACCTCGGGGAACGCGGCCATGATGCGAGAGGCCAGGCCGCGCACCTTCTCGGGGAGGAACGGGGGCGCGACGATGCCATCGCCGTTGATGCCCGCGTCTCGCAGCACCTTCTCGCTGGCACGCACCTGCTCCAGCGAGATGCGGGCGGTGTCCGGAGCCTTCAGCGCCCCCAGGATGCGCAGCGCGGCAGCCTTGATCTTCACGCCCTCGGGCGAGAGCGCCTCGAGCTCGAGCACCTCGCTCCGGGCGTCCACGCCCTTGCGGGACTGGAGGAGCTTCGCGGTGTGCTGGACGGCGTCGCGGACCTCGGCCACGCGGATGCGTCCGTTCTCGTCCGTGTCCATGAAGGACAGGAAGCGCGGATCGCACTGGAGCCCCTCGACGGGGCACGCGGTCGCCATCCACTGCGTCTCGGGGATGTGGATGGCCTCGACGAGCGCCTCGAAGTGGGGAATGTCGACCTGGAGAGAGCCGCCATAGCGGCGGTACACGAGCGGGGTGGGCATGAGCGCGCGCAAGCAAGCACAACTCACGGAGTGATTCACGCGGTGTGTGGTTCTTGCAGCTGCGGCTTCAAGACCTGCATGAATAAAGTACCAAATCCCCTTGGAAATACAAGGGGTTGACCAATCAGTTACCGAGGTTCACCTTGCGCGCGCGAGGTTCTCCATGAACGAGCCGAAGGAAGCACTCTCCGCGCAGGCTCAGGCCCTCATCGCCGAAGAGGAGGCGTTGCTCCGACGTGTGCTCTCCGCGCTCCAGACGGCACGCCAGCAGTCGCTCAAGGGCCAGGCCCGCGGCGCACTGCTCGAGCGGCTCACGGAGCTGCGCGACGAGGCGTCTACCGCCGTCGAGAGCGATCTGCCCTCCCTGTTCCAGCAGCTGGACACCACGCGCGCGGTCCTCGAGCGGGATGCGGTGGCGAAGCTGCCCGAGCCCCACACACCCTACTTCGCCCACCTGCGCCTGAGGCGGCACGAGGGCACCTCTCAGGAGTACCTGCTGGGGCGCACTACCTTCACGGACTCGGAGGCGGGCGTGCGCATCATCGACTGGCGCTATGCCCCCGTCGCCCGCGTCTTCTACAGCTACGAGGAGGGTGACGACTACGAGGAGTGGTTCGGCGATCGGCTCTCCGAGGGCGTCGTCGAGGCCCGGCGGCTGGTGGTCATCGAGCGCGGCGTGCTGACCCGCATCCGCGCCGGGGCCCTCCACCTGGAGCGGACAGCCCAGGGCCCGTGGCGCGAGGTGGGCGCCACGGCCGTTCTCTCGGGCGGAGCGGGGACGGCGGTGCGCGCGGGCAGTCTCGGCGTAGGCACCGGCGAGGACGGGCGCGCGGCCCGCTTCGACGTCACCGCACAGCTGGATGCCGAGCAGTTCGAGGCCCTCCAGACGGCCGCGGATCAACCCCTTCTCGTGCTGGGCAGCGCGGGCAGTGGGAAGACCACCGTGGCCCTGCACCGGCTGGCGAAGCTGACCTTCGAGCTGCGTGCGGCCTCGGCCCCCTCGAAGATGAAGGTGCTCGTCCCCGAGGAGGGCCTGGCGCGCCTGTCCAAGCGCCTGCTCGCGCCGCTGGAGCTGCGCAACGTCTCCGTGGAGACGCTGGACGCCTGGGCCTACGCCACCGCCTGCACGGCGTTCGGGCTGAAGTCCATCGCGCTCTCCTCGGACAAGCCCGCGCTCACCTCACGGCTCAAGCGTCACCCAGCGCTGCGGCCGGTGCTGGAGCGCCAGCTCGGGAAGCGGAAGATGGCGGATCCGTCCTTCAAGCGCCTGCGCAAGCGGCTCGCGGAGGTGCTCACGGACCGGACGCTGCTGGCCGAGGTAGTAGCGGCCTCGAAGGGAGACCTGCCCACCCCGGCCATCGACGACACCGTGCGGCACACAATGCTCCAGCTCGCCACCCCGCTCGCGAAGGAGCTGGAGGGCTACCACCCGGAGGCGCTGGCGACCATCGACGGGCTCTCCGTGGAGGACTCCACGCCGGACGAGCTCGCGGGCACGGTGGATGTGGAGGACCTGTCGCTGCTGCTCTTCCTCAAGTTGAGGCACGGGCACCTCGGCGCGGATCCCCTGGCGCACGCCGTCCTCGACGAGGCGGAGGACTTCTCGCTCTTCGAGCTGGCCGTGGTGGCCCAGCAGCTCGGCAAGACGCGAAGCTGCACGCTGGCGGGCGACGAGCTGCAGCAGACCACGACGAGCTTCGCCGGCTGGCCCGCCGCCCTCGCGGAGCTGGGGGTGAAGGACGCGGCGACGGTGCGCCTCTCGGTCTCCTACCGCTGCCCTCGGCCCGTCATCGAGCTGGCGCGGCACGTGCTGGGCTCCCTGGCGCCCGAGTCTCCGCCAAGGAACGCTCGCGAGGGTGTCCCGGTAGGCTTCCACCACTTCCCGGAGGAGGCGCAGGCGTGGCTGTTCGTCCGGGATGCGCTGAAGGACCTGCTCGACCGGGAGCCCCGCGCCTCGGTGGCCGTCATCGCCAGCACTCCCGAGACGGCGAAGGCCTTCCACAAGGTGGTGGACGACATGCCCGCCGTGCGCCTGGTGCTGGAGGGAGACTTCTCGTTCGAGCCGGGCGTGGACGTCACGGATGTGGAGAGCATCAAGGGCCTGGAGTTCGACTACGTCATCCTCCCGGACGTCACGGCGCGAGCCTGGCCGCAG
>NZ_DASPHO010000599.1:0-3520 GCF_035629615.1 Hyalangium sp.
CCTCCGCGGGCCGGCCCGTGTGCCCGTCCGGCAGTGCCAGCGTCTCCGGCGGCGCCCCGTCCTCGCCCACGAAGGGGTTCGGCAGCGTGGGTATGAGCGAGCTGTAGAGCGTCAGCGCCTCCACCTCCGTGTCTGTGAGCTGCGGGTTCTGGAAGCGGTTGCGGTTGCCCACCGTCTTGATCGTCTCCGCCACGCTGTGTGTGCTCGCCGGCGTGAAGTACGGCGGCGTGTCCCGGCTGCCGCGCACCGTGGTGGAGCGGTAGATGCGCATCGGATGCGTCTTCTCGAAGAAGACGCCGCCCGTGTGGCCTTCCAGGTGGCAGGCGTCGCAGCTCATCGCCGTGCGCCCCATGTCCGCGTAGTAGAGCACCTGTCCCAGCCGCCGCTTGGCCTGCGTGCGCAGCTCCGCCACCGCGAGCTGGCGCACCACGCGTGCCTGTCCCTTCCGCGCATCGGCCACGTCCACCACCGCCACCGTGCCTGTGTGCCGGTTGAGCACGTAGAGCGTCCGCCCCTCCGGCGACAGCGCCAGCGAGCGCGGCCCCGAGTGCAGCTCCACGCCTGCTCGCCCCTGCTTGCCATAGTCCTCGTCCGGGCGCGCCCGCAGTGTCCGCTCGGGCAGTGGAATGGGCAGCTCCTGCAGCAGTGCCTTGCGCGCCCCCTCCTCGCTCTCCGCCAGCTTCCTCGCGTCCAGCACCCGCACCTGGCCCACCCCGATGTCCGCCGCGTAGAGCAACCCCGAGGCCTCATCCAGCGCCAGCCCCTCCGTTACTCCCGCCCCGAAGCCCCGGTGGCGCACCACCTCGCCCCGCTTCGGATCCAGCACGCTCACCCCACCGTTGGGGCTCACCTCCATGCGCTCGGCATTGGGCCCCACGTTGGGCCCCAGGCTCGAGACGAAGAGGCGTCCCAGCCGCGCGCTCGCCACCATCCCGCGCGGCGCCTTGCCCCCCATCACCTGCTTCGAGAAGCGCTCCGTCCCACCTCCCACGATGGGCACTCCCGGCCCCGGCACCAGCGTCGCCACGAGCCCACCGTCCGACTGGCGCAGCAGCTCCACCTGCCCCGTCTGCAGGCTCCCCACCGCCAGAAGGTCCTTCCACGGCGCCAGCTCACGCGGGTTCGGATCCACCGCCGCGGACCACCGCTCCCTCCCATCCACCAGCGACACCGCGCGCACCGTGTCCCGTACCTGCTCCGCGACGAACGCCACCTCCCCCCGCGCGTCCACCACCACCCCCGCGGCCCCCGCCGGCGCCGGCAGCACTCGCGGGGCACTGCCGGGTGTGTCCAACGCATACAGGCGCAGCTCCGGGCTGAACCGGTGCGCCACCGCGAGCCACGCGTGCCCCTGCGTATCCTTATAGGTGGTGATCGCGCAGGGCCCGTCCGCCGTCGCCAGCGGCGTCACCTGGCCCGAGCCCACCTCCAGCGCGAACACCGTGTCCGTCGGCGGCGACGCGATGAAGGCTGTGCGCCCATCCGGGGAGAGCGCCAGCGCGAACGGATCCGGAAAGGCGGTGTCGTTCACCACGTCCAGGCGCGCCTCCCCCAGGGGAGCGGGGCTTCCCGGGGGAGTGATCAGCCGCACCACCACGCTCGCCACCGGCAGATCCGGCGGGAGCACCACCTCCGCCGGCAGCCTCGTGTACGCATGCCGCGCGTCCACCACCCTCAGCGGCAGCTCGCGCGACACCGGCGGCCCCAGCGCCAGGCGCATCCCTTCCTCCAGTCCCTCGCCGTACACCGAGAGCGGCTCCGAGGTCTGGTTGCTCGTCAAGCGCGGCCCCACCGCCAGCAGCCGCGGGGGCGCTCGGGTTGGGACCGGCGCCTGGACCTGCTCCGGGGTGCCAGGTGCCTGCGGCTCGCGCGAGCGCATGACGAAGACCGCTACGCCTGCCACGCACAGGATCAGCGCTGTCAGCACTGCGAAGGTGTGTTTCATGGATGTTGCAAGCTACCCTGCCTGAAAGGTCAGCACAGGTGGGGAATCCATCCCCCAGCTGGGGTGGACTGCTCCCCACACCGCTTGCCTGCTCTCCGTGGGAACCGATGAAGGGCGTGCGTTGACAGATCGGTACAAACATCGCTTAACCTGGAACTCCGATGCGACGCCTTCTCCTCGCTTCTCTCGTCGCCAGCCTCCTTGGCATGTCCCCTCTCCCCCTCCTGAGCTCGGAGGCATGGGCACAACGCTCTCGTGCCTCCAAGTCCTCGTCGAAAGGCAAGGCCAAGAAGGCCACGTCCTCCAAGCCCGTCCCCAAGTTCGAGTCCAAGACGGACCTGGCCGACACGGTGGCGGACCCCGTCACCGGCGAGGCGGCCACCAGTGGCTCCGCCTCGGCCCCGCCGCCCGCCCGAGGCCCCGCACGCATCGACTTCGATGACCGCCTCATCCAGGGCCAGACGAACAAGTCCGGCGCTGTGTACCTGTACGACCGCAAGGAGCTGCCGACGCGGTCGATGATCAAAGAGCGGGAGAGCTTCCGCTCCGAGACCCTCTCCACCGTCTACGACCAGTAGGGCTCTCGCCCACCACCCTCGAAAGGGAGTGTCCACGTGAGCGCCCAGCCCTCCGTCCTCCAGGTCGTCATCCTCCGCGACGGGCTCCTCGTCGGCACGGAGGTCTTCGTCCCCGGCACCTACTCCGTCGGCTCCGATCCGTCCTCGGATCTGCGGCTGGATGATGCGTCCATCGATCCGCGCCACGCGATGCTGTACTTCCAGAACGGGCGCTCGGCCATCCAGGACGCCGGCTCCACGCAGGGCGTCTACGTGAACGGCCACCGCGTCTCCGCGTGCGAGATCCGCTCCGTGGACGAGGTGCTCTGCGGCCCCTTCGTGCTGAAGACGCGCGTGCTCTCGCAGAAGCCCGCCGAGAAGCTGCCGCCCTCCGCCGAGGTGGCCGCCCTGCTCGGGGGTGCCCCGCAGCAGCCGGCCACGCCCCATCCCCAGGCAGCCGTCCGTCCCATTCGGCCCGCGCCTCAGGCGACGATGCCCTCGCGCCCCTCCGCGTCGGGGATGCCCGCCGTGCCGCCGCCGCAAGCCGCACCCCTGATGGCCGCCACCGTCCCCACGGCCCAGGCGCCCCAGAGCATCCCCCGGGGCGCGGCGCCCCAGGCGGCCGTCGTCCCCATTGCCCAGCCCCTGGCCCCCGAGCACCTGGCCCCGCACGCCGCTGCCTCGCGCGGTGGCCCCGCGGTGGCCCACGCCCCGCGGCCCGTGCCCGTCCCCGTGGCGATGCCCGTTCAGCCCGCGCCGGCCTCCCCGGTGCCCGCCAACACAGTGCCCTCCGTGCGCCGCCGCGCCACCCAGGATCTGATGCCGGTGCAGGAGCAGGCGCCCTCGCCCTCCCTCCAGCTGGCGGATGAGCTCTTCAACGACAACGACGATCCCCCCGCCCTTCCACCCCTGGAGGAGCTGCCTCCGCTGCAGCTCCAGGCCGAGCAGCACCGCCACGGCCACAGCTCCCGCCACGCCCCACCCCCGCAGCCGCTGCCCGATCCCGGCCGTCCCACCC
>NZ_DASPHO010000600.1:0-33490 GCF_035629615.1 Hyalangium sp.
CGTGCTGGTGCTGCCGAGCAACCTCTCCGAGCCCACCCTCATTGGCGAGCGCTGGTACCTGGAGCAGGAGGGAGAGTTTGTCCGCGGCATTGCCCTCCAGCCCCAGGAGCTCCTGAAGACGATCACCCGGGAGATGCGCAAGCGGAAGCTCCTCGGGGAGGACGATCAGGTGCGCCTGGGCCGCGTCGACGCGGTGCAGCCGCTCTCGTCCCTGAAGCTCGAGGCCGTCATCCCTCGCTGGGCCGCCGAGGAGGAGAAGATCGTCCAGCGCTATGGGCTGAAGACCCTGCTGGTGCTCGGCTGCGGCGCGCTGGCCGTGGCCATCGTGGCGCTCGCCGGGCTCGCGCAGCACCGCAAGTACCGCTTCCTGGAGCTCAAGAGCGACTTCGTGGCCACCGTCTCCCATGAGCTGCGCACGCCCCTGGCCTCCATCCGGCTGCTGGCGGAGACACTGGAGATGCGCGCCGGTGGCTCCCCCGAGGTGCGGGACTACCCCACGCGCATCATCCAGGCCACGGACGGGCTGCACTTCCTCGTGGAGAACATCCTGTCCTTCAACCGCATCGACAAGGGCCGCTGGGCGGCGAAGTTCTCCCAGGTGCGGCTGGAGGAGCTCATGGGCACGCTGCGGACGGATCTCACCAGCGCCACCCGTGTCCCGGTGCAGCTCACCGCGGACGTGGGCGAGGTGGAGCTGTGGGCCGATCCGGCCCTGCTGCGCCTGCTCCTGTCCAACCTGGGACGCAACGCCTGCGCCTACAACCGCCGAGACCCCGTGGAGATCTCCGTGCGCGTCCACGTCACGCCCGGCAGTGGCTGCACGGTGCTCTTCGGGGACAACGGCATCGGCATCCCCGAGGGCGAGTGGGAGAACGTCTTCCAGGACTTCTACCGGTTGACACCTCCGGGCCCTGAAGTGCACGGCAGCGGGCTGGGCCTCGCGCTCTGCCGCAAGATCATGCATGTCCACGGGGGGCAGCTCCGCGTCGCCGCCTCTGGCCCCCAGGGCACCACCTTCGCGCTGACCTTTCCCGAGCCGCACCCATGACGACCCAGAGCCCTCCTCCCTCCACCCGCCCCTCCATCCTCATCGTCGAGGACGATGCGAACCTCCGGGTGGGCCTGCGGGACAACCTCCAGGACGAGGGGTTCGACGTGGCCGCCGCCTCCAACGCCCGTGAGGCGGAGACGCTCCTGAGCGGGCGCACCTTCGACCTGCTCATCCTCGACGTCATGCTCCCGGGCGAGGACGGCTACTCGCTCTGCCGGCGCCTGCGCGCGGGGGGACTGCAGAGCATGGTGATGATGCTCACGGCGCGCACGCTGGAGGACGACATCCTCCGTGGCTTCGAGGCCGGCGCCCAGGACTACCTGACCAAGCCCTACCGGCTGCGGGAGCTGCTCGCGCGGGTGCGGGCGCTCGTGCGCAGGGCCGGCACGACGCCTCCCCAGACGCTGAGCTTCGCGGGCTTCACCCTGGACCTGAGCCGGCGCACGCTCACCCGGGCCGATGGCGGCCTGATCGATCTCACGCGCACCGAGTACGATCTGCTCGCCTACCTGGTCCGCCACCGGGATCGCGCCCTCACCCGGCAGGAGATCCTGGACACCGTCTGGGGCGAGGACGTCGTGGTGGACCCGCGCACCGTGGACAACTTCGTCTCCAACCTGAAGAAGAAGCTCGGCTGGACGAGCACCTCCGGCTTCACCATCCACACCCTCCGCGGGGTGGGCTACCGGATGGAGATCGAGTCCATGACGAAATCATGACGGAAAGATGGACCGGTCACGGCCATCAACGCGCCCCGATTCCCTACCTTGAGTGGTGCGTGGACAGGGGCGCTCCAGACCTCAGCCCACGTGGGTGAGAGGCCGCATGGTGCGGCCTGCCCCTGTCGGGAGCGCCCGCCTGAGGGAGGCCAGTCATGTTCCAGTCGGTCATCGAGCAGCAAGAGTGGAGGATGCGTCGTCTCGGTACGGGCGCCGGAGTGTCCCTGATGGTGCATGCGGGGCTCTTCGCAGCCGTGATGGTGCTCACGGCGGGAGTGGCGGAGCAGGTGGAGAAAGAGCCGGTGGTGGTCGTCTTCAAGCGCCCCCCCCCTCGCGGAACCCCCGTCCCCCCAGTCACCCAGAAGGCGATGGCCGAGCAGCCCAAGCCCGAGCGCCGCAAGCCCAAGGATCTCAAGGCCCCCACCAAGGCTCCCACCATGCCGCCCCCCGAGGTCGCGCAGAACCCCGAGCCGACGGAGCCCCCCGACGAGACGCTGCCCTTCGATCCCGACGGACGCCCGGATGGCGTCGGAGACCAAGGCCCCTGCATGACGTGCCCCATCGGCGAGCCCCCGACGGGCGAGGTGGTGGAGCCCCCTCCGAGCGAGGAGGTGCTCCCCTTCGTCAGCGGCAACATGACGTCACCAAAGCTCCTGTCCGGAGCACCCATCCAGTACACGCGCGAGGCGCTCAAGTCCGGAGTCACCGGCCTCCTCATCGCCCGGTGCATCATCACCCGGGAGGGAGAAGTCGAGAACTGCCGCGTCCTCAAAGGCCAGCCCCACATGAGCGAGGCCGTGGTCTCCGCGCTGGAGACCCGCCGCTACGATCCGGTGCAGTACGCGGGCCGGCCCATCAGCGTGATCTACAACTTCCACATCAAGCTCAACATGCCCCACTAGCGGGCAGCCCTGGCGCTCGAGACCGAGCTCAAGGCCTCGAGCAGCCGGTCCACATCCGCGGAGGTATTGTACAGGTGCGGGGACACACGCAGGTTCTCTCCCCTCACGCTGACGTAGACCTGGCGAGCCGCAAGCTGCGCGGTCATGTCCGCCGGATAGCCGCCCCGGCGCCGCAGGCCGACGAGATGCCCGGCCCGGTGCGCCTCGGGGGAGACCTCGAGCCCCAGCGTCTCGGCGCCACGGGCCGCCCGGCGTGTCAGCTCCCGCAGCGTGTCCTGGATGGAGCCGACGCCCCAGGAGAGGAGCTGGCGGAGCGCGGCGGCGGCCATGGGCACCAGGAGGAAGTTGCTGCGCTCGCCCACGTCGAAGCGGCGCGCGCCGGGCTGGAACTCCTCTTGGTAGTCGATGAGGCGGGTGAAGTCCTCGCTGCCTCTCCGGGTGATCCAGTTCAGCTCCAGGGGCCGGCCCTCACGGTGACGCGGGGCGACGTAGAGATAGCCCTGGCTGTAGGGCCCCATCAGCCACTTATAGCCAGCGGCCACCAGGTAGTCGGGCTGCACGTCCTCCACGCTCAGCGGCAGCGCGCCCAGCGACTGCGTGGCGTCCACCGCGAGCACCGCGCCCACCTCCCGCGCGCGTGCTCCGACCTTCACGAGATCCACCCACGTCCCATCCGTCCAGTGGCAGTGCGGCAGGGCGACGAGCGCGCACCGCGCATCCAACTCCGCCAGCACCGCGCTCGTCCAGTCCCCATCCGGCGGCCGGGGCACGGTGACGAGTAAGGCCCCCGTGCGCCGTGCCAGATCCCGCCAGGGATAGACATTGGAAGGGAACTCCTCGGCGAGCACCAGGAGCCGCTGCCCCTCCTGGACGCGCAGGTTGGCGGCGACCACCGCCATGCCGTAGCTCACCGAGGGCACCAGCGCCACGCCCTCCACCTCCGCGTGGACCAGCCGGGCAAACGACCCTCGCAGCGCCTCACTCTCGGTGAAGAAGTCGTCGGGCCGGACACGCCAGGGCTGGGACTTGCGCCCCAGCGCCTCCTCTCCCGCCGCCCGGACGGCACGGAGCTGGGGAGACATGTACGCGCAGTTGAGCCAGGTGATGTCGTCCGGGATGTCGAAGAGGGAGCGTTGCGAGGGCAGGAGCATGAGGTCCCCGTGAGAGGCGAAGCAGGCTGGATCACCTGCCCGCCACTCGCAAGCCTTCGCCGCAGTCCAGCCCCCAGACGATCAGAAGGAGATGAACTGCCCTCGGATGCGCCGGCTGCCCACGCCCGGCTCCGTGTCATAGCGGGAGAAGGTGACGAAGGACTGCCCGCCAAGGCCCGAGGCCAGCGCCAGGTGCGGGTCCGTCTCGCGAGCGTTGTACACGACCCCGAACCCCCCAGGCGTGGTGACGGAGCCGGAGAGCGTCACGCGCGTGGCGAAGACGTCCCAGTACGTGTCATAGCGGTAGTCCGCCCAGGCGGCCAGGTAGCTCGTGCCGTCGTACACCACCTGAGGCGCGTGCTGGTTCACGGTCTCCGTGCAGAGCGCAAGCCCCGAGGTGTCCTGGACCACTCCGGCGCCCGAGACGCGCGCACCGTAGATGTCATTGTTGGTGCCTGAGCGGTAGTCCGTCCACACCACGAAGTAGTCCGTCCCGTCAGAGGCCACATCCGGGTCGTACTGCTCCCCGATGGAGTTGGAGATGGGGATGGACGGGCTGTCCAGCACCAGCCCCGCGGTGGAGACCCGAGCGCCATGGACATCGAAGGCCGTGGAGCTCTGGTACTCGGCCCACACAACGAAGTAGCCCGTCTGGCTGGCGGCCACCCTCGGCGTGTAGTGCTCCACGGTGTTGGTGGCAATGGCGATGCCGCTGGTGTCCTGGACCACGCCCCCGCTCGTCACCCGCGCGCCGTAGATGTCGCCTCGGTTGCCACCCGCGTCCTGGCGCCACACCACGAGGTAGTCCGTCCCGTCAGAGGCCACATCCGGCGCGTTCTGGAAAGCCGAGTCCGTCGAGATGGCGATCCCGCTCGTGTCCAGGACCGCGCTGGAGGTGGGACCGGTCGCGAGCACCCGCGCGCCGTAGATGTTCCAGTCGACGTCCCGGTAGTCCATCCACGCGACGAAGTAGTCCACCCCGTTGGAGGCCACTACCGGTGTCTGGCGCTCCCGGATTTCCGCCGTGATGACCAGGGGCGGCACATCGATCGTCCCGCCCTCGCGCGTCACCCGTGCGCCATAGATCTGGATGGAGCCGCCCGCCGTCTCCGTCCAGACGACCAGGTAGTTGGTCCCGTTGGAGGCCACGGCGGGCTCTGTCTGGTACAGGGAGGTGACGGTCGCCGTCACGGGGAAGCCGCTGCCCGCGGTGATCGTCCCCGCCGAGGAGGAGACCCAGGCGCTGTAGAGGTCCGTCGTCCCTGGGGTCAAACCATTGCCATCCCAAGCGACGAGGTAGTCCGTGCCCGCCTTCACCACGGCCGGGTACCTGTAGGTGCCCCCGCTCGGGGAGAGGACGAGGCTGGTCGTGTCCTGCACGGGGCTCGAGCTGACGGTCGCGGACGAGACACGGCTTGCCAGGGTCTGGAAGGTCGCGTTCGAGTCATCCCACGCAGTCCAGGCCACGAGATAGTCCGTGTCATTCGAGGCCACGGCCACGTAGGACTCCTGGACGTTGGGATCCGCGGCGACGGCAAAGCCCGGGCCGTCCAGCACGGAGCCCGAGCCCGTTACCCGCGTCCCATAGAGATCCCTGCCAATGCCGCTGCGGTAGTCCAACCAGACGGCCAGGAAGTCCTCCCCATTGGAGGCGACCGTCGGGTTGTACTGGAGATCGGCGATCGACAGCGGAAAGCCCGTCCCTTCCAGCGTCACATCCAACACCCCTCCCTCGTACGACACGCGCGTGGCGTAGGCGCGCGAATAGCCATCCCGCTCGTCCTCCCAGGCCACGAGGTAGACGGTGTCATTCGCGGCCACCGAGGGCGTGGACTCGTTGTAGGCCGACCCGATGGCGATCGGGATGTACGTGGAGGCCAGCTGACCCGTGCTCGAGATCTGCCGGGCATAGACGTCGGCATCATAGAAGGAGGAGTACTGGTACCAGGCCACGAGGTAGCCGTCCCCGTTGGAGGCCACCCGCGGCCAGTATTGGTTGTTGCTGGCCGTGGTGAGGCGCACGCCCCCAGGGTTGGACACGGTGCCGGAACCGGTCACCTGGGTACCCATGACCTTCCAGGCGTAGGAGTTCTGCGCCCAGACCACATAGAAGTCCACCCCGTTGGAGGCCACGAACGGCATCGCCACGAAGCCTGGCCCATTGCTCACGACGATGCCCGCCGAGTCGAGCACCGCCCCCGTGGTCGAGACTCGTGTCCCGTAGATGCTGGACAGGTTCCCACGCACATTCCGCCAGACGACCAGGTAGTTCGTCCCATTGAAGGCGAGCGCCGCGTGGGTCCTCACGGCCGTGTCGGCAGTCACCAGCCGGCCATCGATGAACATCTCCTGGGTGACGATGGGATCGAGCACCGCGGGGTATACGGACGTGGCAAGCACCTGCTCGGGAACCCGCAGCTGGATCTGACCATCGACGTACGCAGCGGGAATGGGCGTGCGGCGCCCCTGCCCGTCCACCCAGGTGCCATGGCCATACCGGAACCCGAGCCCCGTCTGGGCGTCCGTGAAGTGCAGGCCGTGCTCGGAGGTCTGCGTGTAGCCGAGCCCCTTCACTGAGATGTCGACCTGCAGCTCGCCGCTGCCGCTCGGAGCGCTCTCGAAGGCCCAGGACTGCTCGACGCCCTGCTCGCTGTTGCGAAGGTGCTCGACGACCTCGCCGTGAGTGAAGCTCAGGTGCCCATCCGCCTCCACCTGGCCCTGAGGTGCCTCGACACTCAGCCGCACGTCCCCCCGAGCCACCCGCGCAGTCCCCAGCAGGAGCGGCGTCCCCTGCGCCACCTCCACCGTGGGCGGCAGGGACAAGCGCGCGGAGGACTCCGGGTGCTCCGGCTCTCCCTGCTCCACCTGCCGGGTGTAGACCGGCGTCAGGGCCAGTCCCTGGGCCGTCGCCTTCACCTCATAGGTGGAGTGCCCTCCCCGCCAGCCGCCCTGCTCGGGCCGATAAGAGAAGTGCACCTGCCGGATGACGGCATCCACATCGAACGAAGCCGCCGGAGCCCCTGACTCAGTCCCACACCCAAGCTCCAAACACACCATGACTGCCAGCGTCATGGACATAATATTCTGCTGTAGCTGTAGTTTGAGCATGTTCAGTTCCCCTCCCGGATAACTGACCCTGGGTGATATGAATCACACGCAGCGTATGGACATTAAGAAGCGCAAGCTCCCCTCACGGGACAGCGCCGACCCAGAGTGGAGTTCCATGGCCCGACCGTGAGTAATCCAACACGTAGGGCTGACATGCCCTCACCTGTTTCCACCTCTTCTAACATTTTACAGTGTCTTAAGATACTCAATGAGGGAGTGGCGTTGGCTATCCGACAAATCATCACCCACGGTATGGCCTTTGTTTGAGTACCCAGGAAGCGTCGTGTCGTAGAGGCGCTTGCGGAGGGCGGGGTCGGGCTCGGCAGCCTTTCCGTGCGGGAGCACCTGGTGCTTCCACCCCAGGGTGACCGGATCCAGCTCGCTGCGGGTGGAGGAGCGGCGCCAGAAGGCAGGACGCTTGCGGCTGTCCAGCAGGGCCTCCACCGTGGGCACTGAGCCGTTGTGCAGGTAGGGCGCGGTGGCCCAGATGCCATCCAGGGGTGGCGCGACGTAGCCGGGGCCCGGCTCGAGCCGCGCCGTCCGTCCGTAGAAGGAGCGGTTGAACCACTCCACCATGGGCAGCCCCTGGCGCGCGGTGGACTGCCACAGCAGCGGATCCGTCCCCACCTCCTCCAGGGGAATGATGAGGTTGGGATAGGACTCCTTCGCACCGTAGGTGCCGTGGCACTCGGAGCAGAACGCCTCGAAGATGTCGCGCCCCTGGGCGGCCAGCTCCCGGTCGATGGGGTGCGGATACGGAGGAGGCCTCAGGGTGGCCAGGTACGCCCGCACGTCGTCAAAGTCGCGGTCGATGCGCTCGGCCTCCTCCACGCTGTCGGTGCACAGCATGGACGCGGACATCATCAGCCGCGCGTGATCCCCCCGGCCAATGCCTGAGTGGAACAGGGCGTGCTTCTTGCGCAGCAGCCACCAGGCGGGCACGTCCGCGGGGACGGGCTCGCGCGGGGGGAGCTCGTGGAGGGGCTCGTCCGACCATTCGAGCGTCTCCGGATCCCGGTGTGCGGCGAGCACCGCCGCGAGGTTGTCGGCCGGGTTGACCCCGATGGTGTCCGGCCGGGTGTAAGGGCCGACAGCGCGGACCCGGCCGGACCAGCGCCACCACTCGGCCAGCTCGGCTCCGTCCTGCACCAGCAGCCCCGCGGCCGTTGCGAAGATCGAGAAGTCCTCGGTGAGATCCAGCGCGGAGTTGCCGAGCCCGATGAGGATCCCCTCCCGCGTAGGCGTGGCGTGGCAGCCCAGGCAGTTGGCTGTCACCACCTGAACGCCTCGGGGCGTCTTCAGCGCCGTCACGTCATAGGAGAGCTTCGCGTTGTGGCCACGCCTCCCCTTGAGGCGCCGGCTCGCGGGCGCGTCGCCGAAGGCCATGCGGTAGATGGACCACGGGACGCCACAGCTGACGTAGCTCCCGTTCACCAGGGTGTCATAGCCCGCCTTCGGATCTCCGGGGCGCTGCGGCTCGGCGGGGACGGCGAAGCGCCTGGAGGCCGCCGGAGGCGCGGTGGAAGCCGCCGCGAGCGCCTCCTTCGAGCGCGGCCCCTGGGAAGGCTCGGGGGGAGCGGCCTCGAGCACGAGGGCCAGCAGGCCCGTCCAGAGCAACGGTGGCAGTCGCATGCAGAGCTCCCCAGGGCGCCGCTCCAGGAGCAGAGCGGCCAGTCATAGGAGCCAGGGTGCCGGATGCACCCGCAACCCAGGCCCCCAGGCCCCTGAGCGGTCGTGAGAGGCGGCTGGACGGTCGCTACTCGCCCCCCGCGCAACACTCCTGTAGCCTCTAAACTTGATTTTCATGGATGACCTGATTTTTAGTACAACTCGTGAATCTCAGGATCCTCGCTGTCCCATGAACCGTTCGGCCCTCCAGCAGTGGGCGGAGTCCTTCGCCGAGGCACTGGTCCGACGTGCCACGCAGCTGGGGGCCGCTCAGAGCGACGCCCCGGGAAAGCGTTCGAGAGAGATCCTGACGCGGCTGCAGAGCGCGGTCCTGCGCTTCGAGTCCCTTCACTTCGGCGGGCCTGATCTGAGCTGGGGACGCGCGTTAGAGGAGGACGTGGTAGCGCTGCCGCGGCCTCCGGTGTCTTCCGGGCGCATCGTCTGCGTGCCGTTCTGCATCAACCAGCACCCCGAGCTGCCCGAGGCCTGGGACCATGGCGCGGGCGTGGCGCTCATCCATGACGAGGACGAGGCCGCGGCGATCAGCTTCGGCCGTGGACGGAGGACCGTGTCCATCTCCCGGAGCGAGGACAAGGCGCGCATCGGCTTTGGCGGTGACATGCCGCGCATTGGCGAGGTGCCTGGGCTGGACTCCCTGGCGCCCCCCTCCCAGCGGGTGATGCACCCCTTCTGGGCCCTGACCCGCAGCCTGCTGAGCTCCGATGGGTACGGCACCTGCTTCCTGGAGGGCCACCGGGTGTCCGCGCGGGGCATGAGCCCCGAGTCCAACATCATCTCCGTGTTCCGCCGGGAGCTCGGGCTGCGCATCGAGAACGAGTACGGCGAGTCCTCCTGGCACGACCACGTCCACTGCGCGCTGGCGTCGACGCCCGAGGCCCTGGAGCGCTGGCGGCGGCTGCGCGATCCGGCGGTCCGCGCCGACGTGGGAGATCCCTGCCCGCTGTGCCGAGGCCGGATGGAGGACATGGACTCCCGCGAGCCTGGCGCAGGGCCCGCGAAGGGCCTCGTCGCGGGAGGCTTCGTGCGCCTGCGCTGCACCAACTGCACCACGATCTTCCGCACCTCCCGGCGGCGCACCGCGGAGTTCGAGATACCGCGCGGGCTCGGCTCGGACAAAGAGCTCTAGGAGCCGGGCGACCTGTGAGCGTCCGCCAGGCTCTGGACCACCAGGGCCGTCCACCCCGTCTGGTGCGCAGCGCCGAGCCCCCGGCCCGAGTCGCCGTGGAAATACTCGTAGAAGAGCACCAGCTCGCGCCAGTCTGGATCCTCCGCGAAGCGCCGATCGTCCCCGTGGCAGGGGCGCCGACCCGAGCCATCCGGCAGGAAGATCCGGCACAGCCGGGAGGACAGCTCCCGCGCCACCTCGGCCAGCGTCATCATCTGCCCGGAGCCCGTGGGGCACTCCACCTTGAGCCCCTCCCCATAGAAGTGGTGGTAGCGCTCCAGCGCCTCGATGAGCAGGTAGTTGAGCGGGAACCACACGGGGCCGCGCCAGTTGGAGTTGCCCCCGAACATGCCGCTGTCGGACTCGCCGGGCACGTACCCCACGCGGTGCTCCTCGCGCCCCACGCGGAACACGAAGGGCTTCTCGGCGTGGACGCGGGACAGCGAGCGGATGCCGTAGTCCGAGAGGAACTCGCGCGGATCCAGCACGCGGCGCAGCACCCGCACCAGCCGCTCCCGCGAGGGAATGGCCAGCAGCCGGAGGCCGCCTGTCCCCGAGTTCGCTGAGGCGGCCATATAGGAGGTGTTCTGCGCCAGATCGGTCCGGTTCTCCAGGAACCAGCGCAGCCGGCGGGCGAAGCCGGGCAGGCGCTCGAGGAGCCGATCCGGGAGCACCTCCGCGGCGAAGAGGGGGACCAGCCCCACCATGGAGCGCACCCGCATGGGGACGTCCTTCCCGTCCACCCAGAGGTGATCGTAGTAGAAGCCGTCGTCCTCCTCCCACAGGCCGCTGCCGCCCAGGTGGTTCATCGCGTCCACGATGGCGACGAAGTGCTCGAAGAACTTGGAGGCGATGTCCTCGTAGGCTGGATCCTCCTGGGCCAGCTCGAGCGCCATGGAGAGCATGGTGGTGCAGAAGAAGGCCATCCACGCGGTGCCGTCCGCCTGGTGCAGGTGGCCGCCGGTGGGCAGCGGCTTGGAGCGATCGAAGACGCCAATGTTGTCCAGGCCGAGGAAGCCCCCCGAGAAGAGGTTGCGCCCATCCACGTCCTTGCGGTTCACCCACCAGGTGAAGTTGAGCAGCAGCTTGTGGAAGACACGCGCCAGGAAGAGCCTGTCCCGCTTCCCCTGCGAGCCCGTCATCTTGTACACGCGCCAGCACGCCCAGGCATGCACCGGCGGGTTCACGTCCGAGAGCTCGAACTCGTACGCGGGCATCTGCCCGTTGGGGTGCATGTACCACTCGCGCAGGAACAGGATGAGCTGCTCCTTGGCGAAGAGCGGATCCACCCGCGCGAATGGGATCGTATGGAACGCCAGATCCCACGCCGCGTACCAGGGGTACTCCCACTTGTCCGGCACCGAGATGATGTCCCGGTTGTAGAGGTGGCCCCAGTCCCGGTTGCGCCCCTGGCGGCGCGAGTCCGGCGGCGGCGGCGAGTTGGGATCGCCCTCCAGCCAGGGCTGCACCGCGTAGTGGTAGAACTGCTTGCCCCACAGCAGCCCCGCGTACGCCTGCCGCGCCACCCGCCGCTCCTCCTCCGGCAGCGTGTGCGGCAGCCGCGTGGAGTAGAACTCGTCCGCCTCGGTGATGCGCTGCTCGAATGTCCGATCAAAGTCCGCGCCGAAGAGCTGGCGTGGCGCCTGGGTGTCCGAGAAGAGCCGCAGTGACAGGAGCACCGTGCCCCCCGCCGGCACCTCCAGCACATGGTGGAAGGCCGCCTTGGTGCCTACCCGGTCCGGGTTCACTGCCCCCCGCAGCCCGTGGACGACGCAGTCATCGAAGGCGTCCTTCACGTAGCGGTGGCGGTTGGGCACCTGGTAGAGCCGCTGGAGGTTCGTCTCGTTCTCGGTGAAGAGCCGCTCCGGCAGGACGCCTCCCTCTGGCGCCCGCACGTGGAGCCGGTAGCGCCCCAGCGACTCCTGCTCGGCGAGGATGCCGTCCTCTCCCACGGTGGACATGCTCGGCTTAGGCCAGTAGCCCTCCCCGCTCCGGCCCCAGGCCCAGGTGTTGCGGAACCAGAGCGTCGGCAGCACGTGGATCCGCGCCGGCTCCGGCCCCCGGTTGGCGACGGTGATCCGGATGAGCAGATCCTCCGGGCCCGCCTTCGCGTACTCGGCGAAGACGTCGAAATAGCGGCGCTCGTCGAAGAGGCCCGTGTCCATCAGCTCGAACTCGGGCTCGTCCCGGCCACGGCGCTGGTTCTCCTCCACGAGCCGGGCGTACGGGAATGCGGCCTGCGGATACTTGTAGAGCGCCTTCAAGTACGAGTGGGTGGGTGTGGAGTCGAGGTAGAAGTACTCCTCCTTCACGTCCTCGCCGTGATTGCCCTGCGGCCCCGCGAGCCCGAAGAGGCGCTCCTTGAGGAACGGATCCTGCTCGTTCCAGAGCGCCAGCGCGAAGCACAGCCGGCACTGCCGGTCAGTGATGCCCAGCAACCCGTCCTCTCCCCAGCGGTAGGCGCGGCTCCGGGCATACTCGTGCGGGAAGTCCGTCCAGCTCGTCCCTCCGGGGGAGTAGTCCTCGCGGACGGTGCCCCACTGGCGCTCCGAGAGGTACGGTCCCCACCGCTTCCAGTTGCTCGAGCGGCGCTCATCCTCGGCCAGCCGACGTGCCTCGGCCCCCAGTCCGCGCTGCGGAGATGAATGGCTCATGGTGTAAACCATAGATGAAGTGCGACGATGTGCACGCCGTATGTCTCCCTCTCGCGCCCCACCCAACAGCCCTGATCGTGCGGAGGATCCGCTCCTGGCAGAGAAGCACGCTCTGGAGAAGCGTGTCCGTGAGCTGGAGGCCAAGGCGCGCAGCCTGGACGCCATCAACCGCCTGGCCGCGTCCCTGCTCCAGCCGCAGACGGACGTGGACGACATCCTCTGGGATGTGGCCCAGGGCATCGTGGCGCACCTCGGGCTGGAGGACTGCGTCATCTACCTGTTCGACGAGCAGCGCGAGTACCTCGTCCAGCGGGCGGCCTTCGGGCCGAAGAACCCCCGCGAGCGGGAGATCCTCGCGCCCATCCGCATCAAGGCCGGGATGGGCATCGCGGGCACCGTGGCGCTCACCGGCATGGCGGAGCTCATCTCGGACACCCGGAAGGATCCGCGCTACATCCAGGACGATCAGCAGCGGCTGTCCGAGCTGGCCATCCCGATCTTCTCCCAGGACACGGTGATCGGCGTGCTGGACTCGGAGCACTCGCAGGAGGGCTTCTTCACGGAGGAGCACCTGCACATCCTCACCACCGTGACGACGATGATGGCCGCGCGGGTGGTGCGGGCTCAGCTGGACGCGCAGATCCGGGATGCGAACCGGCTGCTGGAGGTCCGCATCACCGAGCGGACCCGCGAGCTGTCCGAGGCCACCCACCGCTCCGATCGGCTGCTGCGCAACATCCTCCCCCACTCCATCGTCGAGCGGCTCAAGCGCGGCGAGCACGCCATCGCCGAGCGCTTCGACGACGTCACGGTCCTGTTCGCGGATCTGGTGGACTTCACGCGCTGGTCCACGCTGCTACCTCCAGAGCACGTGGTGGAGGTGCTGGGCCAGGTGTTCACGGAGTTCGACGCCCTGACCGAGCACTACGGGCTGGAGAAGATCAAGACGATCGGGGACGCCTACATGGTCGTGGCCGGCCTGCCCGCCCCGCGCGCCGATCACCGAGAGGTCATGGCCCTCATGGCGCTCGCGATTGTGGATGCCATCCGCCGGTTGAACCGGGTGCTGGGGACGTCCCTGGATGTCCGGATCGGCATGCACAGCGGCCCCGTCGTCGCGGGCATCATCGGCACGCACAAGTTTGCCTACGATCTGTGGGGCGACACCGTGAACATGGCCAGCCGCCTGGAGTCCCATGGGGTCGCCGGCCGCATCCACGTGAGCGAGGCGACCTGGGTGGCGCTCCGTGATCGCTTCGCCTTCGAGCCGCGCGGAGAGATCGAGGTGAAGAGCATCGGCCGCGTGAAGACCTGGCTCCTGAAGGGCGTCCGCGAATAGCCGGCATCGACACCCGATCCGGCCGGCGGTAACGTGCCCGCGCCCATGCGCCGCCTCTCGCTCGCTCCGCTGCTGCTCGCGGCTCTCATCCTCTCGGGATGCCCTCGGGCCACGCGCCCGGCCTCCCCCCCCTTCTCCCAGACCGCCGAGGAGCTCTTCGCCACCCTCGAGGCCGAGGGTGCCCTGACGAGCGTCATCGTCCTGGATGCGCGGACGGGCCAGCCCCTCTACGCGCACCGCGAGCACGCCCGCTCGCTGCCGGCCTCGACGATGAAGGTCGTCTCCACGGCCGCGGTGCTCTCCGCCCTCGGGGCGGACTTCCGCTTCCGCACGCCCGTGACGCTCGAGGGCAAGCACCAGGGCGAGCTCTTCGAGGGCAACCTCGTGGTGGAGTCCTCGGGCGATCCTTCGCTGGGCTCATGGCGCTTCCCGGAGACGGCCCTCGCCTGCGATCAGATCGCGGACGCGATGTGGGGGCGCGGCATCCGGCGGTGGCGAGGCGCGCTCCAGGTCCGGTCCCCGGACACAGGGCTGGATGGACCACTTGGCCCCGGCTGGGCCTGGGACGACGCGGCGTACTCCATGAGCGCCGCGCCCATGCCATTCGTCTTCCGCGAGAACGTGGTCGACCTCTTCCTGCTGCGCGCCGAGGGTGCGCCCTGCTCGGCCCAGCCCACGCTTCAGCTCTCCCCCAGGTTCGCCCCCTTCCCCACCGTGGTGCAGATCGACACGAACGGCCCCCGCTCTGGCTTCGCCTGCCTGCGCGATCACAACCCCTCCCGGGTGCGCTGCGTGTGGCGATCGACGGCCAGCGAGTGCCCCCGCGCCCACTCGACCCGCCTCTCCATCGATGATCCCCAGGCGCTCTTCACAGCCTGTGTGGAGGACGCCCTTACCCGGCGTGGCCTCGAGCACCTCCCCTCCTCCGCGCCTGCTCGAGAGGCAGCCCCCGCGCCCGCCCGCCCCACGAGCCAGGCGCTCCTCGAGCTCATCAGCCCACCGCTCTCGGAGATTGTGAAGGCGACGAACAAGGAATCTCACAACCTCTACGCGGAGCGGCTGGCCCTGCGCTTCACTCGCGAGCGCACGGGCGGCGAGCGCTACTCCGATCTGCGCAAGGCCATGGCGGACGAGCTGACACGCCGCGGCATCTCCGGACGGGATCTGCGACCGATCGATGGCAGTGGCCTGTCTCGCTACAACCTCGCTACGGCCTACGGGCTCGCGCGGATGCTCTTCACCAGCCTGCAGGAACCGTACGCGGCCACCCTCGTGGAGAGTCTGCCCATTACCGGAGTGGATGGGACCCTGGCACGGAGTGGAACCTCCGCGCAGACGGTGGGGCGTGTCCGCGCCAAGACGGGGACGCTCTCCAGCCAGAAGGCCTACGTGGGCGTCGCCGAGCGCCCCGATGACGCAGAGCATCCACGCGTCGTCTTCTCCCTGATGCTCGGCAACATGGACGAGCAACCCGCCCTCGCGGCGACGGCCGTCTTCGATCGCTTCGTGGAGGCCCTCGTCACCCAGCCGCTGCGCTGAGCGGACGGGAGCGAGTGGCTGCTCGGGAAGAGACCGGCCTCAAGAATGTTGGGAGCCCCGGAGCCTGTTGACGACCCTGGGAGTCATGACAGGCTGCCCAACCTTTTCCCGAGGTGCCGATTGAAGCTCAAGTTCGCGCTGACCGCGCTTCCGCTGCTGCTGCCCCTCACCGCCCTGGCGGGCAAGGCCACTGTGATCCCACCCGTCGCTGAGAAGAAGGTCGTCGTGGAGAGCTACCACGACACGAAGGTGGAGGACCCCTACCAGTGGATGGAGTCCTCCACGGACCCCAAAGTCCAGGAGTGGGCCAATGGCCAGAACGCCTATACGCGCACCATGCTGGACAAGCTGCCGGGGCGTGTGGCCATCCGCCAGCGCGTCACGGAGCTGCTCACCTGGCAGTCCCCAGCGCACTTCGGGCTGGAGGAGAGCGGTGGGACCCTGTTCGCGCTGAAGTCCCAGCCGCCCAGGCAGCAGCCGTTCCTGGTGACGATTGGCTCGATGAATGACACCTCGAGCGAGCGGGTGCTGCTCGATCCAATGGTGGTGGATCCCTCCGGTAAGACGAGCATCGACTTCTTCGTGCCCTCGCCCGATGGCAAGAAGGTGGCGGTGTCGCTGTCCAAGGACGGGACGGAGAGCGGCGACGTCTCCATCTACGACGTGGCCACCGGCCAGGCGCTGCCCAACGAGGTGGTGCCGCGAGTGAACGGCGGCACCGCGGGCGGCAGCCTCGCGTGGACGGGAGATGGGAAGGGCTACTTCTACACGCGCTATCCGCGGGGCACGGAGCGCTCCGCCGAGGACATGAACTTCTACCAGCAGGTGTATTACCACCGGCTGGGCACGCCGACGGAGAAGGACACGTACGCGCTGGGCAAGGACTTCCCGCGCATCGCGATGACGGTGCTGGACAGCTCCAAGGACGGCAAGCACACCTTCGCCATGGTGGCCAACGGAGACGGCGGCGAGTTCATGCTGTACCTGTACGGGCCCTCGGGGCAGTGGCAGCAGGTGTCGCGCTTCGAGGACAAGGTGGTGGGCGCGCGGTTTGGCCAGGACGGAGCGCTGTACCTGAAGTCGCAGAAGGACGCTCCGCGCGGCAAGGTGCTGCGCCTGCCGCTGGCCACGCCGTCGCTGGACAAGGCCACGGTGGTCGTCCCCGAGGGGAATGCCACCCTCGTGGGCTTCCAGCCCACGCCGGGGCGGCTCTACATCATCGAGCAGCTCGGCGGCCCGTCGCAACTGCGCATGGTGGATCTGAAGGGACAGGATCTGGGGCTGGTGCCCACGCTGCCAGTGTCCACGGTGGGCGGCGTGGTGAGTCAGGGCGGGGATGACATCCTCTTCGCCAACTTCAGCTATGTGGAGCCGCTGGCGTGGTACCGCTACTCGGCGAAGGAGGGCAAGGTGACGAAGACGGCGCTGGCGCAGACGCCGCCCGCGGACTTCAGCGACATCGAGGTGATCCGCACCGAGGCCACCTCCAAGGATGGGACGAAGGTGCCGCTGTCGATCCTCAAGCCCAAGGGGGTGAAGCTGAACGGCAACAACCCCACCCTGCTCACGGGCTACGGCGGCTTCAACATCTCCATCACCCCCGGCTTCAACAAGCTGAGCCGCGCGTGGCTGGAGCAGGGCGGCGTCATCGCGATCGCGAACCTGCGCGGCGGCTCGGAGTTCGGCGAGGAGTGGCACGCCAACGGCTCGCTGACGAAGAAGCAGAACGTCTTCGACGACTTCTACGCGTGCGCGAAGCTGCTGGTGGATCAGAAGTACACGCAGCCGAAGAAGCTGGCCATCCAAGGCGGCAGCAATGGCGGCCTGCTGATGGGGGCGGCGGTGACGCAGCACCCGGAGATGTACGGCGTCGTCGTAGCGCGCGTGGGCATCTACGACATGCTGCGGGTGGAGCAGACGCCCAACGGCCAGTTCAACACCACCGAGTACGGCACGGTGAAGGATCCGGAGCAGTTCCAGGCGCTCCACGCCTACTCGCCCTACCACCACGTGAAGGATGGGACGAAGTACCCGCCGGTGCTCTTCACCTCGGGGGCGAACGATCCGCGCGTGGATCCGTTCCACTCGCGCAAGATGGTGGCGCGGATGCAGGCGGCCATGGGCGGCAAGGGTCGGATCTTCCTGCGCGCGGCGGGAGGCGGCCACGGAATGGGCACGCCCCTGTCCGATCGGATCGAGGAGGAGGTGGACGTGTACTCGTTCCTCTTCAACGAGCTGGGCTTCAAGTACCAGCCGACGAAGAAGGTCGCAGGCCCCAAGGCGAAGTGAGCGCCGCCCGGTAGTAACCCACCCACTGGGTTACCTCTCCGAGCTGGGTGATACGCCAGGTGCGGCCCCTCCCAGTGCCTGGGGACACGCGCTGGGAGGGGGCTGAGCCCCAGAGAGTAGAGGCGAGTCGCTCGCTTCCTGGCTCTCTGGGGAGATGCCAACCGTCCAGGTCCTCGACCCCCCAGGGCATGGAGGGAGAATCCCCCCATGTCCGACCCCAAGCAGCCTGCTCCGGCACCTGCCGCCCCCAACGCCTCCAGCACTGTGTCCTATGGGGCCGGATCCTTGCCTGCAGTCCGCCCGGCCGCGCCGCCGCCTCCGCTCCCCGCCGCGCCGATCGCCCCACCCAACACGGCGGCGGCTGCACCCACCGCGGCGCCAGCCAAGGCGCCCCTGAGCCCACGCACCGTGGAGCTCGTCCAGGGCACCTGGTCCCAGGTCCTCCCCATCTCCGACGCGGCCGCCAGCCTCTTCTATGACCGGCTCTTCGAGATGGACCCCTCGGTCCGTCCTCTCTTCAAGAGCGACCTGGCGCAGCAGAAGAAGAAGCTGATGCAGACGCTCAGCGTCGCCGTGGACGGCTTGACCCACCCTCAGCGCCTGCTGCCCGTGCTCGAGCAGCTCGGGGTTCGCCACGCGGGCTACATGGTCCAGGACCACCACTATGGCCTGGTCGGTGAGGCCCTCCTGTGGACCCTTCGCGAGGGCCTCGGAGACGCCTTCACGCCAGAAGCTGAGTCCGCCTGGCGTGAGGTCTACGGCCTCGTCGCCGGTGTCATGAAGAAGGCCGCCGCTTCGAGCGCTGCATCGAGGCCCCCGGTGAGCGGCCCCGAGCTGCCCCGCTCTTCTCCACCCGTGCCGGAGGAAGTCCCGGTGGCGCGTTCCCTGCCACCCCTGCCCTCGCAGGCCGTGGGCGATGAGACCATCCCCTATCACCTGCTGGCACAGACGCGGCTGCTGGGGCTCCAGCCCTATGCCCAGACCCCAGAACGAGACGAACCCCCTGCCGAGCCCAGATCTCCTGGCGCTCCCGCCGCAGTGCCCTCCATGGCTTCGGTCTCCATTCCCGTGAACGTCCCGCGGGAAGTGACCCTCAACATCCACCTCAACCTCAAGCTCGAGGCGGATAAGGCCCTCAGCGCCCTGGCGCTCCGCGCCGTGGCTCCCGAGCCCGCCAAGCCCAGGCCCTCCCCTCCCGAGCCTGCCGTGTCTCCGCGAGGAACAGTCTCCCCCGTACTGCTGGTCGCGCTGTGCGTCCTCGTCTCGGTCAGCACGGTCATCGCCCTCGGGCCGTTGGGACAGGCGGCCTCCTCGCTGGCCCTGACGGATCTGCCCCGACTTGCCGCTCCCCTCTTCACCCTGGCCGCGCTCGCGGTCGGCTACCTCTGGGGCCGCGGCCGCGGCTCGGATCGCCAGAGATAATGCCCTCCCGGGAATGACGCCCTATGGAAGCGAAGGGACAACGCATTGGTGCCTTCGAGATCGTCCGCCTGCTTGGCGCAGGCGCCATGGGGAGGGTGTACCTGGCCCGGGACAACATGCTGCGGCGAGACGTGGCCCTCAAGCTGCTCAGCAAGGGCACCGATGAGCTCGACCCGGAGCTGCAGGAGCGCTTCCTGCGTGAGGCCCGGGCCGCCGCGCGGCTCATTCATCCCAACGTCGTCCAGATCTTCCAGATCGGTGAGACGGCACGGCACCGCTTCATCGCCATGGAGTACGTGGAGGGCGCCTCGACGCGGCACGTGGCCAGGCAGTCTGGGGGCCGGCTGCCCATGCCCTTCTCCTTGGAGAAGATGCGCGAGGCGGCCGATGCGCTCCGGCTCGCCGCCTTGATGGGCATCTGTCATCGAGACATCAAGCCGGCCAACCTCCTCCTCAACTCGGCGGGAGCGCTGAAGATCACGGACTTCGGGCTGGCGGCCCAGGTCGATCCCTCGGGGACGATCGGCCAGGCCATGGCGCAGATCGAGGGGACTCCCTTCTACATGGGCCCGGAACAGTGGGCGGGCATCACCCCCACCCCGGCCGCGGACATCTACAGCCTCGGCTGCACCTTCTTCCACTTGATCACGGGCAGCCGACCCTTCCCGGCGAATGACTTCTATGGCTCCATGCAGGCTCACTGCAACAGCCCGGTGCCGGATGCGCGCTCTCTGCTGCCGGACCTGGAGCCGACCCTCGCGGAGCTGCTCAAGCGCTGCATGGCCAAGCAGCCCCAGCAGCGGCCCCCGGCCGCGGAGCTCGTCCAGCGGCTCGATGACCTCCTGGCGCGGTGGCGCAGCGCCACCCGCGCGAGAGCCACCCCGCCTCCGATCGTGAGCCCCCCGCCGCCGTCAGCCACTCCCGAGGGCCCCGCCACCGGCCCCGGTACGCACCCCGGCTCGCGCTCGTCTTCGCTCTCCGCCTCCCATTCAAGCTGGCCAGGAGGTGTCTCGTCCTCCTCTCGCTCGAACAGGCTGGGACCTACCTCCTCGTCGATGCTCGAGTCCTCGAGCCGGAACATCGAGGTGCTGGGCCAGCAGAGCTATCACCGGTACTTCGCCCTGAGGGGATACCCCTTTAGCGACATCCGCCAGCCAACCTCCTTCTGGGAGGGAGGCCCATACAGGGCCACCCTGCTCGCCCTCGCCTCGCGGATGGAGGCGGGGCAGCGCCTCAGTATGCTCGTGGGCCCTTCGGGCAGTGGCAGGACCTTTCTCTGCGAGATGCTGCAGCACAAGCTCCCCAGCATCTCCGTCTTCTCGATCGAGCCCCAGCTCCTGATGGGCTCGAAGCTCTTCCTGGCGCTCTGCAGACAGGCCGGCGTCCAGGTCAACCCAGGCTCCAGCCAGCGCTTCCTCACCGAGGCCTTCCTGGCGCAGGTCCTCCAGGACCGGCCCGAGGCCGCGGCCGTCATCGTCGTGGATGGAGTGGACCCCAATGACTCGGAGCTGCTCGCCGAGATCAACAGGATCCTCCAGACCCCGTCGCGGCGGAGGTTCTCCATCGTGCTGGTGGGCACGGAGACGCTCTACGAGAAGCTCGTCCAGAACCACGCGCCCCCAAGCCTGCTCGAGGGCAGCTCTCCCGTGCTCCTGCGCCCCATGACGCAGCAGGAGATGATCGAGTACATCGACTTCCGGATGAGGGCCGTCGGCGGAGTTGCGGGCTTCACCCTCGACACCGCCTCCCGGCAGATCCTGTACCTCCGCAGTGGCGGCCTCCCCCGGCTCGTGAGCGTCTTCTGCCACAACGCGCTCACGCTCGCGATGCTCCGGCAAGAGCGGCAGCCCCGGCTGGACACACTCCGCCTGGCCGTCAAGAGCAAGAGCTACCTCTCGCCTGAGGCCGCGCGCTCCCTGCTCCTGGCAGGCTGAACGCCGGGAAGATCCCATCTTCGCAGCGTTCACTGGCTTGCGCCGGACAGCCGCCCATCTAAGGCGCTTGCCCTGGAGTGTGGCCTCGCAGGAGACTCTCCCCATGCCAGAGCAGCTGGAGGAAGAAGAGGGGGGAGTTTCCTACCGCGCCGTCGACAGCGGTTATTTCGAGAAGCGGACGCTGCGCAAGCACGCGCGCGTCTGGTCTCTCTGGGCTCTGGGCGTCGGCGCCGTCATCTCCGGGCACTTCTCAGGCTGGAACCTGGGGCTGGGCCAGGGCGGGTTCGGCGGGCTGCTCTTCGCGACGGCCGTCATCATGGTCATGTACCTGGGCCTGTGCTTCAGCATCGCCGAGATGTCGCCGGCCCTGCCGCACACGGGGGGCGCCTATTCCTTCTCGCGCACGGCGCTGGGGCCGTGGGGCGGCTTCGTGACGGGCCTGGCGGAGAACATCGAGTTCGTCCTCACCCCGGCCGTCATCGTGTTCTTCATCGGCGCGTACCTGGGCAACATCTTCGGCACGCCCGTGGCGTTCGCACCGGTCTGGTGGCTGCTGTGCTACGCGCTGTTCGTGGGGCTGAACCTGATCGGCGTCGAGGTGTCGTTCCGCTTCTCGGTCTTCATCACGCTGCTGGCGCTCTCGATCCTGGCGATCTTCTACGTGTTCGCGACCCCTCACTTCTCGCTGGACCAGGCGCTCAACATCGGCGGCAAGACGGCAGACGGCAAGCTGTTCGCGGCGCCGGCCGGGACGGCGCAGTGGCTGCCCTTCGGCTGGGCTGGGGCGCTCGCATGCCTGCCGTTCGCCGTGTGGTTCTTCCTGGCCATCGAGCAGCTGCCGCTGGCGGCCGAGGAGTCCCACGATCCGAAGCGCGACATGCCCAGGGGGCTGATCTCCGGCATCCTGACGCTGATCGTCAGCGCCTTCCTGGTGCTGTTCCTCAACTCGGGAGTGGCGGGCGGCGCGGCGGCGATCGGCGCCAGCGGAAGTCCGCTGCTCGACGGGTTCAAGGCGATCTTCACGGGCCCATGGGCCTGGCTGGCCAGCGCCCTGTCGCTGATGGCGGTGGCCGGGCTGATCGCCAGCTTCCATACGATCATCTTCGCCTATGGGCGGCAGATCTACTCGCTGTCACGGGCGGGTTACTTCCCCACCGTCCTTTCCGTCACCCACGGCACGCGCAAGGTGCCGCATGTCGCGCTGATCACCGGCGCGGTGATGGGCTACGTCGTCATGCTGATCGTCTGGTTCGGGGTGGGAGCCACCCGGGCGGAAGGCTTCGTGGGCGGCACGCTGCTGAACATGGCCGTGTTCGGCGCGATGATCTCCTACGCGATGCAGGCGCTGGCCTTCATCTTCCTGCGCGCGAACCTGCCGCACATCGAGCGGCCCTTCCGCAGCCCCTTTGGCGTTCCCGGCGCGGTGCTGACGCTGCTGATCGCGCTGCTGACGCTCTACTTCCAGTTTGCCGACGAGACCTACCGCCATGGCGTCATCGGGGCGGCCATCTGGTACACGGTCTGGCTGGCGTATTTCGCGCTCGTCGGGCGCAAGCGGCTGGTCCGCTCACCCGAGGAGGAGTTCGCAGTCCGTGAGCGGGCCCGCGGCGTCGCGGCCAAGGCGTCGCTCACCTGACGGGAGGAGCTCTCGCCCAGCCGCTTGGCAGGAGCCCGTGAAGGCCCCGGCAGGCCCCATCCTGCGCGCTCTGGCTGGGCAGGATGGGTGCCACGCTCCGAGCCGGAGCTCAGCGCTTCGGGCCGGGAGGGGCCGTCAGACCGAGCTTGGCTGCCAGGTCAGGGTTCTCCCTGGCCCAGCGCCGCGTGAACTCCTCCGCGGGTGACGGCGGCCGAGGCCCCTGTACCTGACGGGCCTGGGTTGTGGTGGGCGCCGGTGCCGGTGGGGTCGGAAGCAACGGGAGCTGCTCCGACTTTTGCCCCCTTTTCTTCAGGGCCACCGAGCGTCCCGGGCGCCCGGGCGAGGCAGGCCTGCCTCGTTTGACAGTGCCACTTTCCGGGACGAGCTGGGCGCTTCCCGCAAAAATCTGCCTCAGCGCGCCTACCGCTTGCTCGACCCTGAGCAATCCCCCAAGACACTCCTGAACTATGGGCAGCAACGCAGGGTTCCCTGCGCTTGGAGCTTTCTTCATGATGAATCCTTCCCGATGAGGCTCCTGTTCGCCTCTGAAGCCGCGCGCTCGTCGGCCTCGGGAGGGACCTTACCTCACTAGTCCACTCCCGTCCCCCGCAGGTAGGATGCGCGCCGAATGGGTCTCCAAACGGGCGAGCAGTTCGGCCGCTATGAGCTGGTGTCCCATCTCGGCCGGGGTGGCATGGCCGAGGTGTGGCGTGCCCGGCTCCTGGGCGAGGCGGGCGTCACCAAGCCCGTGCTCATCAAGAAGGTGTTGCCCGAGTACGCCAACGACGAGGCCTTCATCGCCATGTTCATCAGCGAGGCGCGCATCTCCGCCACGCTGTCGCACGGCAATATCGCCCAGGTCTACGACTTCGGGCGCGTGGATGGGGACTACTTCCTGGCCATGGAGTATGTGGACGGCCAGCCGCTGCACCGCATGTTCAAGCGCGCGCTGCGCTCGGGGATGTCCTCGCTCCCCATCCCCATCGCCGTCTTCATCGCCCTGGAGCTGTGCCGGGGCCTGCACTACGCCCACACCCGCCTGGACAAGAACGGCAGGCCCCTGGGGATCGTCCACCGGGACATCTCCCCGGACAACGTGATCGTCAGCTACGAGGGGCAGGTCAAGATCGTCGACTTTGGAATCGCCAAGGCGCGGGAGCTGCGCGGCTTCAGCACCGAGCCGGGCGTCGTGAAGGGCAAGTACCTGTTCTTCTCCCCCGAGCAGGCCCAGGGGGAGGAAGTGGATGCGCGCACGGACGTGTGGGCCACCGGCATCGTCCTCTACCAGCTGCTGTGCGGCCGCATGCCCGTGGAGGCAGAGACGCCGCATGTGGCGATGCACCGGCTTGCCCGGGGCGAGTTCCCTCGCCCCGTCGCGCTGAGGCCGGAGCTGCCCGCGGCGCTGGACGCCATCCTGATGAAGGCCCTCGCGGTGACTCGGGAGGAGCGCTACGAGTCCAGCCATGCCTTCGGAGATGCGCTGACGGAGTTCCTCTACTCCACCACGCCGCGCTTCTCGGCCCTGTCGCTCTCGCACTTCGTCCAGGAGCTGTTTCGCCAGGATCTGACGAGCCAGGGGCACACCGTGCAGGTGCCTCACTCCTTCCTGGACCAGCTCGCCCAGTGGCGAGGGGATCTGCCCACGGCTCCCATGGCGCCCCTGCCGCTCCAGACACCCGCTGCGCCCCCCTCCGCCATCCCCTCGGCAACCTCCTCCCCTCCCTCGGCCCGCGCGGCGCTGTACGTGGGCGTGGGACTCGGAGCGGCGCTCCTGGGAGCCGCGCTCACGGCCATCCTCTTCGTGAAGGGGGCGGAGCCCCCCTCAACCCCCTCCCCCCACCCGCCGCCCCCCGCTCCGGTGGTGGCCGCCCCCTCTCCCTCGGAGGAAGGCAGCCCGCCCCCCGAGGACACGGCGCCTCCTGCCGAGACGTCCAAGCCCACCACGCCGCAGGAGCCCGAGCTTCCCTACGCACGCGCCTCCGCCTCGTACCCTGTCGCGGCCATCCGGCTCGACGCGCGCAAGGACGTCATCCCCCCACCGGGTGCCGCGGTGGAGCTCACGCTGGAGCCCGGCACCACCTACCGCCTCTCCGAGCCCACGCCCCCCGCGGACAGCCCCCCGCTGTTCTTCTGGCTCTCAGGCTCGGAGCTGCGCGCGAAGGACGGCGTGGGCGTCCTCTCGCAGCGTCCCCTCCAGATCAAAGGAGCGACTGCCTTCAAGGCCTTCGCGATCAGCCCTCTGCCCGAGGGGACGAGGGAGCGCGAGGTGCTGGTGGAGAACGTCCAGGCAAAGACCCGCAAGCGAGTCGCCATCGCGCTGAGCGCCGCGGCCAGCACGCACCAGGCCTTCGAGCTCAAGAACCTGGATCCGGCCTCCGCGTACCAGCTGACGCTGGTGACGCTCGAGGCCGGCGCCTACACCCGGGGTGAGCAGGGAGGAAGGCTGGAGCAGCTGGCCTGCGCTCGACTCTCCGCCCCAGACACTGCCTCCGAGACGGCGGAGCCAGGGCGCTCCCACCGCGAGCAGCAGTTTCTCCTCCGCGCCGGAGCGAGCGTCACCGTGTCGGGCGCCGTCGGTCTCCTCTGCGGCGTCATCGATGACAACCCCACGGACAATCAAGGCGAGCTCCAGATCTCGATCACCCGCACGAGCGGAGGCTCGGAGTGGACCAGCCCTTCACCCTATGCCCTGGTGACCCCCACCAAGAGCAGCGAGGTGCAGAACGCCTTTGATCAGGCGATGCGCCTCTTCGAGGAGAAGCACTACGACCGGGCCGCGATCTTCGTCTCGAGGTGCATCACCCTGGCCCCGGATGATGCGGACTGCCAGCTGCTCGCTGGCGCCACCTACGCCTCGATCCCAGGCCAGCAGGACAAGGCCGCACACCATTACAAGCTCTTCCTGGGCATGGCCCCCGGCCATCCGCGCATTCCGCTGATCAAGCGGCACCTGGGGCAGCTCGCGCAGCAGCAGAGCCCGTGAGCTGTACCCTCAGCCCCCCTCCCAGTCGTAACCTGCCCTCACTTCCTGGAGACAAACACCGATGGCGTATCGGCGACGAAGCACGGTCGTAGGATCACTGCTGGCGCTGGCCCTGAGCATGAGCGCGTGTGTCGAAGGCCCCCAGGGCCCCGAAGGGCCGCAGGGCCCCGAAGGGCCGCAGGGAGACCCGGGGCCCACCGGGCCACAAGGCGGCACACCCGATGCAGGCACGGGCGGCTCGTCGAGCGGCACGCGGCTCAAGCTGAGGGTCTACGCAGGGTCAGATGGGAGCCGCTCGGTGCTCAAGGCCATGACCGTGTCCCAGGGAGGAGTGACGGTGGCCCAGGATGTCTTCCAGGACACGGAGCTCAACACCCGCTGCGTCGCCCTGAATGCGGCCGACGAGCGCCTCCGCTGTCTGCCCTCGACGGACATCGTGATCCGCACCGGCTCCTTTGCCGACGCAGCCTGCAGCATCGCGCTGTTCATTCCCGGGGGAGTGGCCACGCCAGGTCAGACGGCGCGCTTCGCGATCGAGGACATCTCCGGCTTCGTCGTCCCTCCCAATCCGCGCTTCCAGGTCTTCAACGTGGGAAGTGAGCACACGGGGCCGATCTACCAGCAGGGAGCGCCGGAGCCCGGTGGGATTCCCTGCAACCCGGCGACTCGCTCTCCGCTCTACCGTTATTACCTTGCGGGCACCGAGCTCCTCCCGTCGAGCTTCGTGGAGTTCACCGAGCGCTTCGAGTGAACACCGCGACGGGCCGCCATCACTGTCCCGAGCGGGCGGAGGTGGCGGCACAGGCTGGGTCCAGCAGCTCGGGCCGGTACTCGAAGTGCATCGTGTCGTAGTGGTACCAGCGACCTCCCCAGATGAAGCCCTCGGCCTCGAAGGCGTCCACGATGACCTGAGGGATCTGGTTGGCCCAGCGCACGGGCTCCTTGGGCTTCGCCCACTCCCAGTAGTGCGAGCGCTTCACGTTCACGTCGATGGACATGCCATAGGAGTGCGCGCTCTGCCGGTTCGTGTTGGCGATCTTCCGCCACACGAAGGTGCCGCCCAGGTTCTGGAGGTACGGCCGCAGCGAGGGCTCCTCCTTCACCGCCGCCTCGAGCCGCTTCGCCACGCGCTCAAAGGCCGGCGCCGCCTTCCGGTTCACCTTCAGCCGCTGCCCCAGGAAGTCGATGCCCACCACGTCCACCTTCGCCTCGGTGTTGCCATAAGCCGCGTGGAAGAGGGGATCGAACCGGATGCGCCCCGGATCCTCGTTCTCGCGCGTCACCGGCTTGATCGGCCCGGGGGTGTACGGAATGGAGAACGTGTCCTGCAGATCCGGCCTCTCCAGCTTCTCCTCGAAGGACTTCTGCTTGCCGTCGTCCCAGGGATACGTGGTGCCACCCAGCTTGAAGTGCCACGCGCCCTCCACCTTCACGGGCTCTACGGGGTACCACTTCGACAGGCACGCCAGCGCTCGCGGCGGCGCCTCCGCGGGGAGCTCGGCAGCGGCGCGCGCTCCCAGAGAGAGGGAGAGACAGAGAATGGGAAGTGCCCTGTTCGAGGAAAGAGCCACAAGGGTATCGTGCCATGCCCCATGGAGGCTGGACATGGTCATTCCTCGCGAGCTCTCGCTGCTCCTGGCTGTGCCGGTCCTCGTGCTGGTGCTCGGCTGCAAGGGCAAGCCGGATGAAGGCCCCTGGTGCAGCGACTCGCGGCCGCCGGCTGTCGTCCCCTCTCAGTCCGTCACCTGGCACCACGACATCAAGCCGATCGTCGCGGCGAAGTGTGGCGGCTGCCATGTCGAGGGCGGCATCGGTCCCTTCCCCCTCCAGCAGTACGAGGACTTCACCCCCCGGGCGAGCGCCATCGGCACCGCCGTCTTCCAGCGCCACATGCCGCCCTGGCTCGCCGAGCGCTGCTGCGCCGAGTACCGCAACGATCTGTCGCTGACGAACGAAGAGCTGGGCGCCTTCGAGCGCTGGCTGGGCGACGGCATGCCGGAGGGCTCGCCCCAGGACTCCACGACGCCGCCTCCCCTCTCCGGGCTGTCGCGCGTGGACGTGACGGTGGAGATGAAGGAGGACTTCGTGCCCCAGCCTCCCGCGGGCCATGTCGATGAGCTGCGCTGCTTCGTGCTTGACTGGCCACTGGATCGCCCCGCCTACGTCACCGGCCTGAACCCGCGCCCGGGCAACCGCGCCATCGTCCACCACCTGATCGTCGGCGCCGTGTCGAAGGACGACGCCGAGCAGCTCCGCGCGCGCGAGGGCAAGGACGGGCGCCCCGGCTTCGACTGCACCAGCGGCTTCGGCAGCGTCCGCAACATCAAGGTGCTGGGCGGCAGCCTCGTGGGGAGCGACTTCCCGGAGGGGATCGGCACACGCGTCGAGCCGGGCTCGAAGATCGTCCTCAACGTCCACTACAGCATGGCCTACACGCCGGCCACCGCCGACCGCACCGCCATCGAGTTCCGCCTCGATGAGGAGGCGCGCGAGGCCAAGGGCATCGTCATCGCCAACCCGGCCTGGCTCGTGGGGGACGCCATGCGGATCCAGGCGGGCGATCCGGACGCGGCGTTCTGGTTCCACTTCCAGCCCACGGTGTTCACGGGCGGCAAGAAGACGGTGTACCTGCGCAATGTGACGCCGCACATGCACGCGTTCGCCACGCGCTTCACGATGCGCATCCTCCGCGCTGACGGCTCGCGCCAGTGTCTGCTGGAGATCCCCCGGTGGGACTTTGGCTGGGAGCAGCCCTTCTGGTTCGCCCAGCCCATCGAGCTGCACCCCGAGGACGAGCTCTACATCGAGTGCCACTTCGACAACTCCGCCGCCCGCCAGCCTCCCGGACAGGAGCCTCGCGACATCGCCTGGGGCGAGAGCAACCAGGAAATGTGCGTGGGCTTCCTCGCCTTCACGGAGGCGCCGTGAGCCACGAGGCGCTCCTGAGTCTGTGCGCGACGGCGCTCCTGGCGGCAGGCTGCGCCACCCAGAGCGGCTTCGGACGGGCGCGGGTCCTGCCGGAAGACACAGGCGAGTTTGGAGGACTCGCACAGGGAACCATCACCAGCGTCAAGCTCGGCCCGGGAGATCCCGTCCCACTCCCCTGGGTGCAGTTCGGGCTCGGCTACCACGAGGGCCTCGGAAGCGGCCTCGAGGTGGGAGGCCGAGTCTGGGTCTCCTCGCTGCTCAGCGCCACCACGTTCGGCCTCGCGGCGGATGCCAAATATCAGCTGGACCCGGCAGGGGGCCTCGACGACCGATTCGATCTCTCCGTGGGGGCCTCGCTCGCCTACCAGCGCGCCACGCTCGGCGGCTGGCCCTGGCATGGCGCGACGCTCACCGTGCCCCTGCTCTGCGGCTGGAACCTCGGGCGGCACCAGCTCATCTTCGGCCCCAGGGCCGGCGCCGCCTTCGGGACCAGCCAGGGACAGAACCCGCTGCTCCTCGGGTATGGGGGCCTGTCGCTCGCCTTCGCGGCTCAGCTCACCGAGCGCCTCGCGCTCACCCCCGAGCTCGTCTGGCTCCACTCCCCTGTTTCGTTCAACGGCACGCAGGATGACCCCGAGCGCAAGGGTGCGAACCTGCTCGAGCTGGGCCTCGGCCTGGACTACCAGTGGTGAGAGCCCACGCTCTCGAAGAATCCAGGAAAACAAACAAATCACGCCCAATCCCATAGACGGGACTGGCCTCGCCAGGAACCGTTGCCTACAGTGGCGCTACAGATTCGCCGTGGGGGGGGAATCATGAACGACCATGCCGATATGACGCGAGCGGAGCTCACGCGGGCCCTGCTCTCGCTGGAATCCGATCCCAAGGCTCCGAATGAGCTCAGGCACGTGCTTCGGGAACTGCAGCGCCACCAGCTCGAGCTGGAGGTGCAGAACCACGAGCTCCAGGCAGCCCACAAGGCGCTGGAAGAGTCCCGCAACCGGTACATGGAGCTGTACGACTTCGCGCCCATGGCGTGCGTGAGCCTGAACGAGCTCGCGTGCATCCAGGATCTCAACCTCACCGGCGCGGCCCTGCTGCGCCAGGACCGGGCCTCTCTTCAAGGCCTGCCCTTCACCCCCTTCGTGCATCCGTCGGACGTGAGCCGCTTCCTGCTTCACGTGCGCCAATGCATCGCGGGCGAGACCGCCAGCACCGAGCTGCGGCTGCGCATCGAAGGGCGCCAGCTCGAGGTCCGGCTCCACAGCGCTCCGCTCCAGGACGGGGTGTCGCGAGGGCGCATGTGCCGTACGGCCATCCTCGACATCACCGAGCTGAGGCAGATGCAGCTGCGCCTCAGCCTCGTCGAGCGTCTGGCGGCCGTCGGCACGATCGCGGCGGGCATCGCGCACGAGATCAACAACCCGCTCGCCTTCCTCATGGCCAACCTCGAGCTTGCCATGCGTACGTTGCAAGCTCAGGATCCCAAGACACAGGAGCAGGCCCCCCCTGGCTCCAGGGGTGGGAACGCCCTGGCGGACTCCCCGCTCAGGCTCCTGGCTGACTCTCAGTCCGGCGCCGAGCGCATCCGGGACATCGTGAAGGATCTCAGCAGCTTCGCCCGTCCCACCGAGAAGCAGAGCTCCCAGGTCAACGTCCAGCGGGTGCTCGAGCTGTCCGTGAAGATGGCCATGGTCGAGATCCGCCACCGCGCGACCGTCGTTCGAGACTACTCCGAGGCACCGGAGATCGTAGCCGATGGTGCCCAGCTGGGTCAGGTCTTCCTCAACCTGCTGGTCAACGCGGCGCAGTCCATTCCGGAGGGCACGGCCCATCAAAACGAGATCCGTCTGAGGATCCGCGCCTCGGAGCAAGACGTGCTCGTGCAGATCCAGGACACGGGCGAGGGCATGTTCGCGGACGTCCTCGAGCACATCTTCGATCCCTTCTTCAGCACCAAGCCGGCGGGGAGGGCTATGGGGCTCGGCCTCGCCATCAGCCACAGCCTGGTGACCCAGATGGGCGGGAACATCACCGTGGAGAGCCAGCCAGGCCGGGGGAGCACCTTCTCCGTCCGGCTCCCAGCGGCCCCGCCGCTCCGCGCCTCCCCTGCTGTCCTCGCGCCTCGCGAGAAACCGGCCGCCTCCCCACAGCGAAAGAGGATCCTCATTGTGGATGACGAGCCACAGTTCGGGAGGACCCTCCGGATGCTCCTGGCCACAGCGCACGAGGCGACCTACACCCCGAGTGCTCGTGAGGCCCTGACCTGGATCCAGGAGGGAAACCGGTATGACGCCATCCTGTGTGATCTCATGATGGCGGAGGTGACGGGGAGGCAGTTCTATGAGGATCTGTGCCAGCACTCACCAGAGCTGGCCCACCGCGTCATCTTCATGACCGGCGGCGCCTACACCCCCGCATCCCTGGACTTTGTCGCGCGGATGACTGCCCCCCTCCTCACGAAGCCCTTCAAGCCCGTGGAGCTCGAGAAGGTGCTGGGCCCCATGCTGGCGGCGGTTTAGTTGAAGCGAGCCCGTAACTCGTCAATCCTCTGGGATCATGGCCAAGCGCATCCTCGGAATGATCCTGGCCGGTGGCCAGGGAACCCGCCTCGCACCGCTGACCTCCCGGCGCTCCAAGCCCGCGGTGCCCTTCGGCTCGAAGTACCGCATCATCGACTTCGCGCTCAACAACTTCATCAACTCGGGGATCTACTCGATCTACGTGCTGACGCAGTTCAAGGCGCAGTCGCTCACCGAGCACATCCAGCGGGGCTGGCGCTTCGGCAGCTTCCTGTCGGACTACTTCATCACGCTGGTGCCGGCGCAGATGTACCGCTTCGAGGAGCTGGGGCCCGTCTGGTACCGAGGTACGGCGGACGCCATCTACCAGAACCTGCACCTGGTGGAGAACCACGCAGCGGATCACGTGGCCATCTTCTCCGGCGACCACATCTACAAGATGAACGTCGCGCACATGCAGGAGCTGCACGAGAGCCAGCGGGCGGACATCACCATCGCGGCGTACCCGGTGCCGCTGGCAGAGGCGAGCCGCTTCGGCATCATGCAGGTGGACGCTCGGGGCCGGGTGACGGAGTTCCAGGAGAAGCCCCAGGAGAACGCCAAGCCCATCCCAGATCGGCCGGACATGGCGCTGGCCAGCATGGGCAACTACATCGTCCGCCGGCAGGTGCTCCAGGATCTGCTGGAGATGGATGCGCGCGAGGAGGGTTCGCAGCACGACTTCGGCAAGAACATCCTCCCGCGAGCGCTGAAGGACGGGTATGACATCCAGTCGTACGACTTCACGCGCAACCCCATCCCAGGGCGGGACGCGCCGAACACCTACTGGCGGGACGTGGGGACGCTGCAGGCGTACCACGAGGCCTCCATGGATCTGGTGTCCGTGAACCCGGAGTTTGATCTCTACAACCCGGAGTGGCCGCTGCGCACGGCGAACGAGTACAGCCCGCCGGCGAAGTTCGTCCACGAGTCCGGAGATCGGTTAGGCCGGGCGCTCAACTCGCTGGTGGCGGGCGGCTGCATCATCTCCGGCGGCGTGGTGCGTGAGAGCATCCTCTTCCGGTGGGTGCGGGTGAACTCGTACTCGGAGGTGCTGCGCTCGGTGGTCTTCGAGGGCGTGGACATCGGCCGCCACGCGCAGATCAAGAACGCCATCATCGACAAGGACGTGCGGGTGCCGCCCAACACGAAGATCGGCCACGATCTGGAGCAGGACAAGGCGCGCGGCTTCATCCTCGCGGACAACGGCGTCGTCGTCGTGCCCAAGGGCTACAAGTTCGGCTGAGGACTGGCGCGACATGCGGCGGAAGCTCCGAGCAGCGCTCCTGGGAGTCCTGGGCCTGGGGCTCCTCGTGGGCGTGCTCGTGGTGCCGAAGTACCTGCGGGGCCTCTCCCTGGTCGTCCGCGCCGCGGGAATGCAGGAGGGCTGGGCCACCACCCTCGCCGGCTGGCAGACCGTGCCTTTCGAGGTGAGCGATCTCCAGCTCCCCTCGCGGCATGGGCCGCTCCGGGCCCGGCTCTATCGCCCTCGGGAAGCGCGCGGGCACCCGATCGTGCTCACCTCGGGAGTCCACGCGGACGGCATCGACGAGCCGCGGCTGGTGAAGCTGGCGAAGGACCTGGCCACCGGCGGCCAGGGGGTCCTCACCCCCGAGCCGATCGATCTCCTCCGCTATGAGATCACCCCGCGCCTCACGGACATGATCGAGGACGCGGCCACCTGGCTCTCCGCTCAGAAGGAGCTCGCCCCCGACGGGGAGGTGAGCCTGTTTGGCATCAGCTTCTCGGGGGGCCTCTCGATCGTCGCGGCAGGGCGGCCTGGGCTGAAGGAGAAGGTGGCGGCCACCCTCTCGCTGGGCGGCCATGGCGAGCTCGCGCGCGTGCTCTCCTTCCTGTGCACGGGGGTGCTGCCGGACGGCCGCCACCTGAAGCCTCATGACTATGGTGTGGTGGTCATCCTCCTGAACGTAGCCGATCGGCTGGTCCCTCCGGAGCAAGTGGAGCCGCTGCGCGCAGCCATCCGCACCTTCCTGCGGGCCTCCCACCTGACCCTCAGGGACGCGAAGCAGGCGGAGGAGATGTTCGAGGAGGCTCGGAAGCTGCAGGGACACCTGCCCGAGCCGGCCTCGCGCTTGATGGGATACGTCAACACGCGCGATGTGGAGGCGCTGGGCCCACTGTTGCTGCCCCATGTCCGGGCGTTCGCCGCTGAGCCCTCCGTCTCGCCGGAGCTCTCTCCGCCCCCTTTCGCTCCCGTCTACCTGTTGCATGGCGCAGACGACACGGTCATCCCCGCGATCGAGGCCACCCTGCTGGGCCAGGCGCTGCGGCCCCATGCGCCCGTACACGTGCTCCCGACCCCTCTCATCACCCACGCAGAGGTCGACCGAAGCGCCCACTTCAGCGACATCTGGAGCCTCGTCTCCTTCTGGACGCACCTGCTCGACGAATAGGGGGCA
>NZ_DASPHO010000601.1:0-10934 GCF_035629615.1 Hyalangium sp.
CAGACGATCCAGGGAGGGAGGCCCGCGAGGATGTAGTGCGAGTCGCCTCGGCCCTCAGCGAAGCCCTCTCCCGAGGAGACACCCTCGCGGAGCCGCTGGCCGTCGAGGGCGACCGCTTCGAGTTCGTGGACACGCTGCGGCGGCTGCAGCCGGACCTCGTCATCAACCTCTGCGAGTCCCTGGCCGCCGACAGCCGGGGCGAGATGCTGATCCCCTGCCTGCTGGACATGCTGGGGGTTGCGTATACGGGCTCGTCTGCCCTCTCGCTGGGGCTGGCGCTGCACAAGCACAAGGCCAAGGAGCTGCTGCGCTCCCGAGGCATCTCCACTCCTCCCTTCGCGGTGGTGGAGCGGCTCGAGGACGTGATGGCGGTGGAGCTGGCCTACCCGCTCATCGTCAAGCCTGTGCGCGAGGACGCCAGCATGGGCATCGACTTCGACTCGGTGGTGGAGAACAAGGCCGGCCTGGCGTGCGCTGTCGAGAAGGTCCTGAGCACCTTCCAGCAGCCGGCCCTGGTGGAGCAGTTCATCTCCGGCCGGGAGATCTACGTGCCGCTGCTGGGCAACGCACCGCGTCGCGCCTTGCCGCTGACCGAGATTGTCTTCGGGAAGGCCTTCGAGAACCGTCCGAACATCGTCTCTTACAAGGCGAAGTGGGAGGAGGACTCCCCCGAATGCCTCGACAGCACCTCTGTCCCGTGCCACCTGGAGGACGCTGCGCTGGAGGCCCGGCTGGTGCGCACGGCGATGGACGCGTTCGCGGCGCTGGACTGCCTGGACTACGGGCGCGTAGACCTGCGTGTATCGCCCGAGGGCGTGCCTTACGTCATTGATATCAACCCCAACTGCGACCTCCACCCGACTGCCGGGTTCGCCAAGGCCGCCGCGCTGGCCGGCATGGAGTACCCGGCGCTGGCGGCCCGCCTCGTGGAGATCGCTCTCGAGAGAGCCCATGGAAATCCGCCCCATCGAAAAAAAGGACCGGGAGCCGCTCGCAGCACTCATCCGCAGAATCGAAACGTTCTCCCCGGAAGAGGTGGAGTGCGCCGTCGAGCTGGTGGATCTCGCGCTCACGCCGAATAACAAGGACTACACCATCCTCGTCGCGGACCGGGAGGGCCCCCTCGTTGGCTACGCGTGCTACGGCCCGACGCCGATGACGGAGGGGACGTACGATCTCTACTGGATCGCCTCGGACCCGGATGTGCGGGGCCAGGGGATAGGGGCCTCGCTGATTGCGGGCATGGAGGCGGACATGCGCCGGCGCGGGGCCCGTGTCATCCGCGTGGAGACGAGCGCCACGGAGGCCTACGGCCCCACCCGCGGCTTCTACGCCTCCATGAAGTACACGGAGGAGGCCCGGTTCCGGGACTTCTACAAGGTCGGGGATGACCTGATCATCCTGGCCAAGCGGCTGTAATCCGCGAACAAAACGCGGCTTTATTCCGTTAAGAGGGGGGTGATGACCCGCACGCCCCTCGTTGCTCCCCTGCTGGGCCTGGCTGTCGTGCTGCTGAGCGCGGCTCCGGCGCTTGGCCAGGCCCCTGCTCCTGCCGCTCGCTCCACCGCCAAGGCCGCGGCGGTCTCTCCAGCCATCTCCGATGTCCTCAAGACACCGCGTCCCAAGGGAGGCGAGTGGCTGGGGCTGTACCTCATGGACAAGAAGGTGGGGTACTTCTTCACGGACCTGGCGCCGGTGCCTGGGCGTCCGAACCAGGTGAAGAGCATCAACGAGCTGGTCTTCAAGGCCACGGTGGGCAGCAAGCCCTCCGAGCGTGTGCACCGCGAGGAGCGCATCTACGAGGCGAAGCCCGGGGGCCGGCTGCTGTCCTTCGTGGTGGAGCAGCGAGGCGACGGCGGCGAGCAGCGGCTCGAGGCCACCCAGACGGCGGAGGGGCTCCGAGTGGTGCGCAAGCGCCCGGGCCTGCCGGAGGAGGTGCGCATGCTCCCGGCCAGCCGCGAGACGGTGGAGGACGCGGATCAGGCGCGCGTGGCGATCCACCGGAAGGCGACCGTGGTGGGTACGATCACGGACGGGACGGATCTGGAGAGCTACAAGGTCACCACGACCCTGGAGCGGCAGGAAGAGCGGATGGTGCGCGGAGTCAAAGTCCGGCTGCACAAGGCACAGACGCTCTCCGAGAAGGAGAAGGTGCCGGTGGTGGCCTACGTCACGGACGAGGGCGAGATGGTGGAGGTGGACTTCGGCGAGACGATGAAGGCGCGCTCGGAGTCGGAGGCGGTGGCCAAGCGGCTGGATGTGGTGGAGGTGTTCGGGCTCACGCGGATCGTCCTGCCGCGGCAGCTGCCCGCCGAGGCGCGCTCCATCCCAGGCCGGGCGGTGCTGGTGATGAAGGGGCTGCCGGAGAAGTTCCAGGTGAACTCGTACCGGCAGAAGTTCGTGAAGCTGCCAGACGGGAACGTGGAGGTGACGCTGTCAGCGGACTTGCCACGGCAGGCCAGCCTCAAGCCGGCGCCGCTGGCGGACCCAGACGGCGGGGAGAACCTCAAGGCGACGATCATCGTCGAGAGCGACAACGCGGAGATCCGCAAGCTCGCGAAGAAGCTGGGGGGCTCGGACAAGGATGCGTACACGGTGGCGAAGAAGATCGTCACCTGGGTGGCTACGAGTCTCGAGAAGGACTACGGCGCGAGCGCGGACCGGGCCTCGGACGTGCTGCGGCAGATGAAGGGCGACTGCACGGAGCACTCGTTGCTGGCGGTGGCGATGCTGCGCGCCTTGGGGATTCCGGCGCGGCGGGTGGACGGGGTGGTGTACATGATGAACGAGGACGGGGTGCCCGCGTTCTACTGGCACGAGTGGATCGAGGCGTACGTGGGCGAGTGGACGCAGATGGACCCGACGTTCAACCAGATCGTGGCGGACGCGACGCACTTCGGCGTGGGCCAAGAGGGCAATGCGGAGATCACCCCTCTCATCGGCCAGCTCAAGGTGGTGGAGGTCCGCGACAGGCCCTCGGGTGCGACGGGTTCTCAGGCTCCCGCGGGCCGCTGAGCGCGGGGCCGCTACTGCGCCAGGACCTCCGAGATGTGGGTGGCATTCACCGCCCGCTCGAGCCATAGCCCCAGGGTGGCCAGGTCCGTACAGGACAGGATGCGTTGGCGCGCCGAAGTGTCCACGTGCACACCTCGCACGGCGAGGATCCGGAGCACGTCCTCAGCCCGCCCCTTGGCCAGCCCCTCGTCCCTACCCTTCTGACGTCCTTGCTCGAAGTGTTCCTCAAACCAGGCCGACATGAGTTCCTCCGTTCGCTGCGCACCTACTACGGATCTTAACATGTCCACTGTCACTCCCTTGGCTCCTTCCTCTCCCACCAACAGCAGGTAGTGGAAGATGGCGCTCACCTCCTCTGCACCGTTCGGGGCCCCATGAGCCTGGGTGAAGAGCTCCCCCCAACCCGGCAACCGCTGCGCCAGCTGCTCGCTGCGTCCATACACCAGCGCCAGAAGCACCAGCCGCGCCATCGGAGGACCTGGGCGTGTCTTCAAGGCCTCCTCTCGCGCGGTCGTCAGGTCGTCCAACAGGTACCCGGCGTGTGGAACCAGTGCTCTCCACTGCTCCGGTTGTTCGTCCGGCACGTCGAACAGCGCTTCCACCCGCCGAGGCGCGCTCCAAGCTCCTCCAGGCCCGTGGTACATCACCAAGGGAATGACAATGGGCATCAGCTCACTTCCCGGGTGCTCCTGGCGCCAATGCTCCAGTTGGCGCACCACGTATCGCAGAATCCTCAGAGCCATCCACCGATCCACGGACGACTGGTGCTCCAGTATCATGTAGAACAGCACCGCACGGCCTCCACGGAGCCGAGCCGAGAACAGCAAGTCGGTCTCCGTCTCTCGCAGCTCCGGATCCACAACGGAACCCCGCTCCGGTTGCAGGCTCGCCCAGTCCACCTGGGAGACCACGAAAGCCGGCAGTGCGGCGCGCAGCTCGGTCGCCGCCCGCTCGGGGTGGTCGAAGGTGAAGCGTACCAGGCGATCATGCGGGCCAGACATGGCCCCGGCATCAGCACAAAGCGGGCCAGCACCGCCGCGAAGAGAGCCCAAGGGGCGCGGGCGTCCTCCACGCGCTCCCTCCGTCCCGCACGGGAGACGGACTGTCTCTGCCTGGAGCCTGTCTGCAGTCAGAGACAGGGTCAGCTGGCGGCGGGCCCGGAATGAACCTGTCTGACAACAGGCGAGCTCTCCCAAAATCACTTGGACACCTTCAAGAGCACGCAGGCGCCGGAGCGCCCGGCTCACGCGTGGTGACGCAGGAGGTCCCGGGCATACCAGGCCAGGAGCGGCTCCTTACTGGAGGCCGCGTGCCAGAGCGCGGTGCGCGCCGTCGCCGAGAGCCACGGGAAGTCGTTCAAGGAGTTGGCGGCCGCGACCCGCAGTTCCAGCTCCATGGACTCATCGATGATGATGTTCGCCAGCGCCTCGAGGGCGGCCTCATGGTGCGTGCGAGACCGCGAGTAGCTGAGCCTCGAAGCCGCGGAGACGCGCAGTTCCAGGTCCCCCGTGCGCAGCAGCCGGACCAGCAGCTCCCACGCCTCAGGACGGTGCTCCCCGAGATCCCACACGAACCCCTTGATGGCGGCCGAGATGTTCCGGTCGCCCTCCTCGAGCCGGTGCACGAGCACCGTGAGGATGCGCTCGGCAATGGACTGGAACAGCTGCGGATCCCGGGAGCAGATGCCAATGCTCGCCACCGCCCGCATCAGCGCCGCCAGGGGCTCTCCCTTCACACCAGAGGCCAGCACCCTCGCGATCAGCTCCACCTGCTCCGGGGCCTCGGCGCAGATGCGCGCGATGGCGGCGGCGGCATACTCCCGCTCGGCGGGATCACTCTCGGTGGCCAGGATGCGCCCGATGAGGACGCCCACCGCCTCGCTCGCCTCTCCCCCGTAGCCGCCAATCTCGCGCAGCGCCCGGCCCCGCATGTCCGCGTCGCCATACCGCAGCTGCCCCATCAGCTCGCGCACCCGCGACAGCCTTGCCTCCGCATCATCCGGAAACGCGGGCCGCGGCAGATCCAGGTGCTGCAGATCGGTGACGAGGCAGACGGGACGGCCGTCCTCGGCGAGCCCCCACCACGAGCAGTAGGCGCTCTGGCCCATGGACGCCGGCGCGAGCGTGCCGGACGAGAAGGCGACGATGTTGGCGCCGGTCTTCGGCTCGAGCGTCAGCACGGTGCTCGACCATGAGGGCGGCGCGCCTTCGGTGAAGGTCTCCACGAACTGGCGGCTCTTCTCGGACACCCGCTCCACCACGTCCGCGTCGAGGAACGCGGTGATGTCGGGATCCGCCCGGTAGCCATAGCGCTCGTTGGGGCGAAGCGAGCGCGGGCTGCGCTCACCGCGAGCCGCCATCTCCCAGCGCACCGGGCGCTCGTCCTCGAAGCGGACCATGGCCATGGCGATGGACTCTTGAGCGGTGCGCGCGCTCCCGCGTCCCGTCCGGATGATGCTGAGGACCACGGGGTAGCGGCCCGGGCGGACGGTGCGAGAGAACGGCTCGCGGTGGTCCAGCGCGAGCAGGGCCAGCAGGTGGGCTCGGGGCAGCGGACGCGAGGGCAGCGTGAGCGGGTTGCAGGCCACCACTCGCCCACTGGTCAATACCAACGTGCCGACGTGATGCGTGGAGACCGCCACAGGTCTGCCGTGATCCAGCAGCACCCTGCTGTCTTCAAACGCCGTCAGCAGGTCACTCGTGGCGCTGCTCACTCTCATCGAAGAATTGCCCCCTGTTCGGATTCTAACCGCACTCGTGGCCATCTGCTGAAACAGGTTTTCGCTCAGACCGAGTGCACCCTCAGGGTTCAGCAGGTGGGAGAGCACACCCGCTTCTCCCACCCTGCTGCATGAGCCACCCGCCTCAGTCGCGAGGTGCAGCCTGGAGGCGCTGGATCAGCGCATCCGGGGCGGTTAACGGGCGCTCGCAGGAAAAGCCGCGGCAGACATACGCCGCGCCTTGGCCGTCCACAGGCTCCCTCGCCTCGAAGAGCTCCTGGAGCAGCGGAGGGACGGCGGTGCCCGACTCCTTCCACGTGAAGGCGAAGGTGGGCGCGAAGACGCGGTTCGCGGCGGACAGGAGCGGCGCCACCTGCTCACGCGTCCCCGCGAAGGTGACACCCGCAGCTCCGTCGAGGAACGTGTCCGCCGCGAGCGCCAGGTACCCGTAGCCCAGAGGGTTGTCCCCGAGCTGCTGCCGCATCCGGGAGATGTAGCGCTCGGGCAGCTCCAGCCAGGCCTTGTCCCCGGTGAGCGCGGCGAGCGCCACCTGCGCCTCGGTGAGCGTGGAGGCTCCCGAGGGGAAGGCGTTGTCGAAGAGGGAGTAGGTGGCCACCACCAGATCTTTCTGGCCCTTGGGCGCCGAGAGGTACGCCTGCTTCTCCCCGTCCCAGAAGAGCTCCACGGCGCGCTTCACCAGCGCCACGGCCGCCTCCAGGTACTTCGCATCGAAGGTGGCCTGGTAGAGCGCGGTGAGTCCGGCGGCCAGATCGCCGTAGTCCTCCAGGAAGGCATCGATGCGGCTGCCGCCCTCCTCATACGAGCGCACCAGGCGCGTCCCGTCCCACATCCGGGAGAGCACGAAGTCCGCCGCGGTGGCCGCGAGAAGGGCCCACTCCGGGCGCCCGAAGGCGCGCGAGGCGAGCGCCAGCCCGCGGATCATCAGCCCGTTCCAGCCTGAGAGGAGCTTGTCGTCCCGGCTCGGCTTCACGCGCTTCTCGCGCAGCGCGAAGAGGGCTCTGCGAGCAGCGGCCAGCTCGCGCTCCAGGGCCTCCACGGGCACGCCGCGCTCCTGGGCCAGCTCCGGCACAGGGACGACCGCCTCCAGCACCGTGGCGCCGCTGTCCTCGAAGTTCCCCTCGGGAGTGATGCGGAAGTGGCGCCGCAGCAGCTCGGCCTGCTCCGGAGGAAGGGTGGCGAGCTCCTCGGGCCTCCAGACGAAGAACTTGCCCTCCTCGCCCTCGCTGTCTGCGTCCTGGGCCGCATAGAAGCCGCCGCGCGCGTCCGTCATCTCGCGCTGCACGTACTCCACCGTCTCCTCCACCACCTTGCGCCAGAGCGGCCGCGGCTCCACCTGCTCCGCCTCCGAGTACAGGTGGAGGAGCTGGGCATTGTCGTAGAGCATCTTCTCGAAGTGCGGAACCCGCCACCGCGCGTCCACCGAGTACCGGTGGAAGCCTCCCCCGAGCTGGTCGTAGATGCCACCCAGCGCCATCCGCTCCAGCGTCCGCATCACCGCGTCCTTGATCGCGGGAGGTCCGCCGCGCCGCCATGCGCGCAGCAGGAAGGACACATCCATGGGGTTGGGGAACTTGGGCGCGCCGCCGAAGCCGCCGTTCACCGGATCCATGCTGCGGAGCATCTTCTCGCCCATCGTCACCAGCTCCGCCCCGGTGAGCGCCGCGGGGGCCGCGTCCAGCCCGTAGGTGGCCAGCTCGCCCAGTCCGTCGTGAAAGGCGGCTGCCTGCGCGAGCACCTGGTCCTGCTTGTTCACCCACGCGTCGTGGAGCGCCTCCAGCAGCCGAGGCAGGCCCGGGCGCCCGTACTTCTCCTCCGGCGGGAAGTAGGTGCCACCGTAGAAGGGCCGCAGGTCCGGGGTGAGGAACACCGTGAGCGGCCAGCCGCCCCCCTGTCCCAGGAGCTGCACCACACCCTGGTAGATCTGATCGAGGTCCGGCCGCTCCTCGCGGTCCACCTTGATGTTGATGAACCACTCGTTCATCCGCTGCGCGATGGCGGGGCTCTCGAAGGACTCGTGCGCCATGACGTGGCACCAGTGGCACGCGGAGTAGCCCACGGACAGCAGAATGGGCTTGTTCTCGGCGCGGGCTCTGGCGAGGGCCTCGTCTCCCCAGGGGTACCAGTCGACGGGGTTGTTGGCATGCTGACGCAGGTAGGGCGAGGGCTCGCGCGCAAGGCGGTTGCTCACACCAGGAGATGACGACGGCGGGTGGACCATGGGGCCATGCGAGCAGGCGGCTTCCCTCCTTTCAAGCCCCACTTGGGAGACACCGACCCGAGGCCCCCTCAAGAGAGCACTGGCCAACGGGCGCGGGTTGCGCTTTGTCCGGGGAGTGGCCGTTCCCGCCGCCCAGTCCACCTCTCGGAACCTCTGTCTCGCCCTGGTCGCGTTGGGCGCGGGGGTGCGGCTCGCGCTCGCGCTGGGCACGGACACCTACTTCGACGAGGCCTACTACTGGCAGTGGGCGCGCAACCTCGCGTGGGGCTACTACGATCACCCGCCGCTCATCGCCTGGCTGATCGCCGCGGTGGACATCCGGCCCGCGGCGCTGCTGTGCGGAGCGGGCACGGTGGCGGCGGTGTGGGGACTCGCGCGGGACGTGCATGGCAGCGCCGAGGCGGCCTGGCGCGCGGCGGCGCTGTGGAGCGTGGTGCCGGTGGCCATCCTGGCCGGGGTGTGGGCCACTCCGGACTCGCCCCTGCTCCTGTTCTGGACGCTGGCACTCTGGGCGCTGTGGCGCGAGCGGTGGGTGCTGGCGGGGCTGGCTTCAGGCCTCGCGCTCCTGTCGAAGTACCCAGCGGTGTTGCTCGCAGTGGCCTTCCTCGCCACAGCGGTGCGCCTGCGGCGGCTGCCGGCGGGCGCGTGGGTGACGGCGCTCCTGGGCGTCCTGCTCTTCCTCCCCGTGGTGCTGTGGAACGCGAACCGGGAGTGGGTGGGGTTCGCCTTCCAGCTCCGGCATGGGCTGGGCGGCACTGGCGGGCTCGAGTCCTTCGCGGAGTTCCTCGGGGGCCAGCTCGCGCTGGGCGGCCCCGTGCTGCTGCCGCTGGCCGGGGTGTATGCGCTCCGCGGCCCACGCGAGCAGTTCCTCCTCCGGGCCGCGGCGGTGCTTCCGTTGCTCTTCTTCGGGTACGCGGCGCTCCGCACCCGGGGAGAGGCGAACTGGCCCGCGGCAGCCTACGTGGCAGCCTGCGTCGGCGTGGCAGGCATGCGGCCCGTGTGGTTCCGGGCAGCGGCCTTCAGCGGGCTGGCCGTGGTGCTGGCGGTGGGCTCACACCTGCTGTTCCCCCTGCTGCGCTTCGAGCGGGATGTGCCGCTGGCGCGCACTCATGGGTGGGCCACCCTCTCGACGCTGGCCGAGCCCGCGCGACTCTTCCCGGACGCTGAGGCGAAGGAGATCGCCATCGTCTACGCGCCGAGCTACCAGCTCGCCTCGCAGGCGGCGCGCCACGCGGGAGTGTTCGTGGACACGGCGGGTGGTGGGAGGAAGAGCCAGTACGATCTATGGCCAGAGCCCGTGGTGGCTCCAGGGCAGGATGCCCTCTGGTACTCCGAGGGACCGGAGCCGCCCGAAGAGCTGGTCCAGCGCTTCACGGCGGTGGAAGGTCCGGTGGAGCTGCCTGCTGAGTTCCGTGGCCGGCGGGTGCACACCTTCCTCGTCTGGAGGCTCCGGGGCGCTCGCTGAAGTGGAACCCTGGGAGCGCCCTGCCGCGCGCCTTCATTACGGCGGGGGGATGCCTTCCTTGAAGGCGCGGAGTTGCAGCACGTGGACGTAGTTGAAGAGCGAGAGCTCCACCTCGCGCTGGTAGCTCACCTCGATGCTCACATTGTCCGTGATGCGGCTGCGCTCGATGACGATCATGTCATCCGTCAGCCCCAGGCCCGGGACGACGTGGTCGACGCCCCAGCTGTCCGTCTCGACGTGGCTCCCCATGCGGCCGGTGCGGCTGCGGATCTCCCCGCGCAGGATGCCATCGTTGATGTTCCGGCCAGCGAGGTTGAAGGTGGCCTCGACCGCCTCCTTCACGTCCATGTGGTCCACGTAGAAAGGGACCACCTTCGCCACGACGTAGACGGCGCTGGCGATGGCTGCCAGCACCAGGACGACTCCAAGGTTCTTGACGACTTTGGGCAGGGTCCACCCCCTCGCTCGAGACGCCCCGTGAAGATAGCCCATCCCGGCCGACTTCCGTCCGGCACGGAGGAACTTTTCCACTCTGCCGGTGTGAGCGAGCAGGCGAGCATCGGAATGCAGGCGTTCTGTTCTAGGCTGCGAGGCAACCCACTTCTTCGTGCCCCGCATGCGCACCCTGCCCGTTCCCCAAGTCCCCTGGAAGGCGCTCCTCGCCGTGCTGTCACTGTGCCTCGCGCTGCCCCTCCAGGCGCAGGCGCAGACACAGTCGAAGACGCAGACGAAGACGAAGGCCAGGAAGCCGAAGCCCCAGCCGCAGAAGCCGAAGCCCCCAGAGAAAGAGGAGGCTCCGTCGGAGAAACCGCAATCGGTGGTGCAGGCGGAGGAGCGGGCCCAGGCGAAGTCGCGCATGCGGGTCGGTGTCGGGCTGGAGCTCTTCAAGGAGAACTCCCACCTGGCGGGCTCCCAGTCCATCAACGCCTCACGCACGGACGAGTCCTTCGACTACAGCAGCGCCACCTTCCTCTCCGCCACGCTCTCCCTCAGCATCCCAGCGCCCATCCTCGCGGAGCGCGCCCGCATTGGAGGAGCCGTGCGCCTGTTCGGCAACTACAGCGCGAGCGGGAACCGGCAGTTTGGCTTCGGCCTGCTGAGCCAGGCGTTCATCACGGGCGAGTATGGCCTGCCCGTCGCGGACAAGACGGAGGTGATGTTCGGCGGCCGCGTTGGCATGTCGCTGCTCGTGCCCGACCGCGAGCTCAGCCAGGAGATCGACCGGCTCCAGGTTCAGGGAGTGGGCGTGTGGAGCGTGCCGCGCGTGGGCTGGCTGGGAGGGCTCTCCCTTGGGGGACGGAGAAAGATGAGCGAGCGCATCCATCTGCGCGCGGATCTGTCCGCCCAGCTCGACAAGACCTACCTCTTCGCCACGAATGAGACGATCGAGGGCCTCGAGTTCAGCAAGTCCTGGAGCACCTCCGCCCTGCGCTTTGGCTTCACGGTGGGCGCCGAGTTCTCCCTCTGAGTGGACTCAGGGTGGGTTTCCCCACCCA
>NZ_DASPHO010000602.1:0-9239 GCF_035629615.1 Hyalangium sp.
GAGGCTGGTCTCCCAGCTCCTCCACGCCCTCGTAGCGCACGGGAGACTCCAGGAAGCCGTGCAGGAAGGGCTGCACCCTGTTGAAGAAGATGGACGGGTCACACCGCTCGGGCATGCGCTCCAAGGTGCGGTGCACCTCTCGCTGGGCCGCGGCGATGCGCCGCAGTGCGTGCTCCAGCGCCTCGGGGTCATCCCGCGTCACGGCTTGCTGAGCGGTCACCCCGGCCTCCAGCATCGGAGCAGCGCGGGCCTCGAGGTCCACGTGTACGAGGATGAACCAGGACTCGTCCAGGCCTCCGAGAAATGTCTGGAGCGCAGTCAGGTTCCCCAAGGCGATGGGACCCTCGGGATCGAGCCGCCGCCAGTTGTTCAGCCCGTGTGCGGCATACGAGAGCACGGGGGGACGGCCGAGCCGATGTGCCACACGAAACCAGGGCACCGCCACGCTTCGCGGCACAGTCCGCTCCGGGGGGTGAGAGCCCTTCTCCCAGACCGCCGCGTGCCCGAAGAAGGACAGCAGCTGCATGGCCCGCTCCAGGTGCCGGGGCTCCTCCAGATGGAGAGTCTCCAGCAGCGGGAGCCGCGAGAGGTGTTCGCGCGCCCTGCCAGCCGCGAGCAGGGCGGGCAGCTCATGGCCCAGCTCCTCCCAGGGCGCGAAGGCCGCAGGCAACCAGGGACAAGGGTCCTCCACCGGCAAGAAGCCACGCCCAGGCCGGCCGGGTGTCCAGTAGCTGCCGTCCATTGCCCGTGCCTCTCAGCTCCAGTCGGAGTGGACGAAGCCCGCCTCCGGCTTGTCGCGGCGCTGATAGGTGTGGGCGCCGAAGGCGTCGCGCTGGGCCTGGGTGAGGTTCTGCGGCAGCTCGGCGCTGCGGTAGCTGTCCAGGTACGCCAGGCTGGCGGAGAACACCGGCACGGGGATGCCCACCCGCGCCGCCGTTCCCACCAGGCGCCGCCACGCCGTCCCCAGCTTCGTCAGCACCGGAGCAAAGGCGTCCGAGACGACGAGGTTGGGCAGCTCCGGCTGCTGGGTGAAGGCCTCGCGCAGCGGGCTGAGCAGCTTCGCGCGGATGATGCAGCCTCCTCGCCAGATGCGCGCCATCTCCGCCAGCGACACGTTCCAGTGATGCTCCTTCGAGGCCGCCTGGATGAGCCGCATGCCCTGCGCGTACGTGACGACACGGGCGGCGTAGAGCGCGTCATGCGCCCACGAGACGAGGTTCGTCTTCTCTTCCTCCGTGAGCACCAGCGGCAGGCCGGGGAGCTTGCTGCTGGCCGCCACGCGCTCCTCCTTCATCGCCGAGAGGTTGCGCGCGTCCAGCGCCGCGGCGATGGAGGGCACGGGGATGCCCAGGTCCAGCGACACCTGCACCGTCCATTTGCCGGTGCCCTTCTGGCCCGCCTTGTCCAGCACCAGGTCCACCAGCGGCTTGCCCGTCTCCGGGTCCTTCTTGCGCAGCACCTTGAGGGTGGTCTCCAGCAGGAAGGACTCGGCGATGCCCTCGTTCCACTTCGTGAAGATGTCCGCCAGCGCGTCCGCGGACAGCCCCAGCCCGCGGCGCAGCACGTCATACGTCTCCGCCAGCAGCTGCATGTCCGCGTACTCGATGCCGTTGTGCACCATCTTCACGAAGTGGCCCGCGCCATCCGGGCCCACGTGGGTGACACACAGGCCCGACTCGGCACGCGCGGCGATGGCCTCCACCACCGGGCGGATGAGGGCATACGCCTCGACGGGGCCGCCCGGCATCAGCGAGGGGCCATGGCGCGCGCCCTCCTCGCCGCCGGAGACGCCCATGCCAATGAAGTGCAGGCCCTTCTCCCGGTAGGCCTTCTCGCGGCGCTGCGTATCGAGGAACCACGAGTTGCCGCCATCAATCAGCACGTCCCCCGGCGACAGCAGGGGCGCCAGCTGATCCATCATCTGATCCACCGCCGCGCCCGCCGTCACCATCAGCAGGATGCGGCGCGGGCGCTCGAGCATCTGCACGAACTCTGCCAGCGAGCCCGTGCCCTTCATCTCCGGGTGCCCGTGCTTGGCGTGGATGGCGTCGATCTTCTCCGGGTGCCGATCCCACGCCGCCACCTTGAAGCCATGGTCCGCGACGTTGAGCGCGATGCTGGCGCCCATGACGCCCATGCCGGCCACGCCGAACTGGAACTGGCCCTGGGAATTCGCTGCTGAAGTCATAGCGTCCTCCTGGTGGATCCGCCCGCACGGCGGATCCGTGACACCTTCACTGCCCCGCCGCCGATCGATCCAAGATCCACACGGCGTTCTTCACCCGCCCCGCGGGGAGATCCTCGCCCGCGAACACCCGCCGCACCGCCTCCCGCTTGCCCTCGCCCGCCACCGCGAAGAGCACCTGGCGGGCCTCGTTCAGCACCGGCAGCGTGAGCGTCAGCCTCCACGGCGGAGGCTTGGGCCCCACCACCGCCAGCACCCGCCGCTGCTGCTCCTCCACGGCGGCCAGGCCTGGGAACAGCGAGGCCGTGTGCCCGTCCTCGCCCATGCCCAGCAGCACGACGTCGAGTGTGGGGGGCAGCAGCGCCTCGTAGTCCCGCGCGGCCGCATCCCGGTCCTCGCGCTCACCCTCCATGCGGCGGACCTGCTCGAGCTTGATGCCCGCGGGGCGGAAGAGCGTCTCCTTGGCGAGGAAGTAGTTGCTCTCCAGGTGGTCGGGCGGCACGCACCGGTCGTCCGCGAAGTAGAAGTCCACCCGCTCCCACGGCACGGGCATGGCCGCCAGGGTGCGGTAGATGGGGCCGACCGTCTTCCCTCCAGAGAGCGCGAAGCTGCACCGCCCGCCGCCCGAGAGCGCTCGCTGGAGCGCGCCCGCGAGCCACTCCGCGGTTCGCTGTGCAAGCTCCTCTGACTCCACGACGATCTTCTGCGCCGGGCTCATGTGAGCACCGTCCAGCGCCGGCCGTCCCGCGCCAGCAGCGCCGCCGCCGCATCCGGGCCCGCGCTCCCAGAGGTGTACTCGTGAATGTGCCCACCCAGGCCCGACTCCAGCGCCCGGAGGATGGGGGTGACGTAGCCCCACGCCTCCTCCACGCTGTCCTTGCGCGCGAAGAGGGTGGCGGTGCCGCGCATGCAGTCCAGCAGCAGCCGCTCGTAGGCCTCGGGCACCGGCCTGGCGAAGGACTCCGCGTAGCCGAAGTCCATGGTGACGCCGGCGATGCTCACGTCCTCGCCGGGCACCTTGGACTCGAAGGAGAGCGCGATGCCCTCATGGGGCTGGATGCGCAGCCGCAGCACGTTGGGCTCCAGGCGCTGGCACGCGTCTCCGGTGCTGAACAGGCTGATGGGCACCGGCTTGAAGTGGATGGACACCTCCGTCAGCCGCTTGGAGAGCTTCTTGCCCGCGCGCAGGTAGAAGGGCACGCCCTGCCAGCGCCAGTTGTCCACGTTCATCTTCATGGCCACGTAGGTGGGCGTGCGGGAGTCCTTCGAGACGCCCTGCTCCTCGCGATAGCCGCGGTACTGCCCCGCCACCACGTGGGTGGCCACGTCGCTGCCCTCCAGCGAGCGCAGCGAGCGGAACACCTTGTTCTTCTCGTCGCGGATGTCCTCCGCGCCAAACGAGGTGGGCGGCTCCATCGCGCACAGCGCCAGCACCTGCAGCAGGTGGTTCTGCACCATGTCGCGGATGACGCCCGTCTCGTCATAGAAGCGCCCGCGGCCCCCCTCCATCCCCAGCACCTCCGCCGCGGTGATCTCCACGTGGTCGATGTAGTTCCGGTTCCACAGCGGCTCGAAGATGAGGTTGGCGAAGCGGAAGACGAGGATGTTCTGGACCGTCTCCTTCCCCAGGTAGTGGTCGATGCGGAAGATCTGCCGCTCGTCCAGCACGGAGGACAGGTTGCGGTTCAGCTCGCGCGCCGTCTCCAAGTCACGCCCGAAGGGCTTCTCAATGACGAGCCGCCGCCACGGTCGCTTCCCGGCCTGCTCCTCGCGCGGCAACAGCCCTGCGCCGGACAGCCCCCCCAGCAGGGAGGGGAAGGTGGAGGCGGGGGTGGCCAGGTAGTAGAGCTGGTTGCCCTGGGTGCCGTAGCGCTTCTCGGCGTCCTCCAGGTGTTCGCGCAGCCGCGTGAAGGCGGCCGGGTCGTCATAGGCGCCGGAGATGCACTCCAGCCGCGAGGCGAAGCGCTCCCAGGTGGGCCCGTCCAGCGGCTGGGTGCGGGCGAACTTCTGGAGGCCCTCCCTCACCTGGGCACGGAAGGCAGTGTTGTCCTGCGCGGAGCGGCTGAAGGCCACCACGCCGAACTGCTCCGGCAGCAGCCCGGAGCGCGCCAGCTCGAAGAGAGCAGGGAAGAGCTTGCGCTGGGCCAGATCTCCGGTGGCTCCGAAGAGCACGACGAGGCACGGGTCCGGCCGGGCCGCGCGGACGATGGGATCGCCCTCGCGGGGGATGGTCTCGATGTGGAGGCCCTGAGCGTCCATGCTGGCTTCCTTTGGAACTGAAGCGGTGGATGGAGGCGTCACCTTAAGAGGCTTTGCCCCCGGATGTCTTGGGAACCGCCAGCAGTGTCGTCACGCGTTCACTTCCCGAGCGCGATGGCGGACCCTACGAATGCGGACACCTTCTCGAAGCCCTGTGGGGCGTTGAGCAGCGTGGCGCTCGCCTCTCCCCACTGGGTGATGCCGTGCGGGAGCAGCTGGCGGAGATCATACCTGGCGCCCCGGAACTCGAACTCCTGGCTCCAGGTGAGGGAGGCCGTGAAGACGTTGAGCGACAGCAGGTTGCCTCCATTCTTGGGGGCGCTGAAGGTTGTTCCCATGACGACGCTGGCACGGCGGAACGTGGCGATGGGCTCGCCATCGGAGAACGAGTCGGGGTGATCGAAGGACGCGCCCGGGCGCCGCTTCAGGTACAGGGTGAACTCGCCGACCGCATCGAGTCCCAGGGACAGGTCTCCATTGGTGACGGGCTGGGCGGTGAACGGGGCCGAGCGGAAGGTGAAGCAGGCGGTCTTCTCGCTGGGGGGGCCATCGAAGAGGCTCCCCTCGATCCCTTGCAGGTGGAGGAAGTAGCCCAGGTCCTGCGTCGTCTGGTCGGTCGCTGCGTAGAACCGCCCCGTCACGTACCAGGCGACGCTGGCGGCTCTCAGAGGTTCGATCATGCCGGGCAGGGTAGCTGAGCGGCGCCGGACAAGGACATGCCTGAGCGCCTGCATGTCGGCCGAGGCGGGGGTTGCCGCCTGCTCGGGAGTCCGCCAAGAGGGCCGGGAAGGTGGTATGCCCAGGGGGCTATGACCTCTCCTGTGGCTCTCATCACTGGTGGCTCGCGCGGCGTGGGCAGGGCTGTCTCCCTGAGGCTCGCCAAGGCGGGCTATGACATCGTCTCTACCTACCGGCGTGACGCCGAGGCTGCCGCCGCGCTGGCCAAGGAAGTCGAGGCGCTCGGCCGGCGCTGCCGCACCGTCGTCGCGGACCAGCTCGAGCCCGCGAGCCTTCACGCCGCCTTTGACACCCTCCAGCAGGAGTTCGGCGGGCTGGACGTCTTCGTCGCCAACGCGGCCTCCACCGCCTTCGTGCCGCTGATGCAGATGAAGCTCCACCAAATGGACAAGACGTTCAACGTCACGGTGAAGAGCTTCGTGCTCGGCGTGCAGCGCGCCGTGCCCCTCATGGCGGGCCGCAAGGGCCGCATCGTCGCCGTGTCCGGCATGGACTCGCGCATGCCGCTGCCCTTCCATGGCTTCCTCGGCGCCATGAAGGGCTCCATGGAGATCCTCGTGAAGTACTTCGCCGCCGAGCTCTCTGGCACCGGCATCCGCGTCAACGCCGTGAACCCGGGCTACATCGACACCGACTCCAGCCGCTTCTACATGGGCGAAGCGTGGAACGCCCTGGAGGCCCGTGTGAAGGAGACCGTCCCGGTGGGCAACATCGCCAGCGCGGACGAGATCGCCCGTCCCATCGAGTGGCTGTGCTCCGAGGGCTCCTCCTACATCAACGGGCAGACGATCGTCGTCGATGGGGGCCTCGAGGTGAACTACGGGATGAACCTCGCCGTCCAGCTCTCTCAGCCGTCCAAGTGACGGACTGAGCTCCCGCGTCACACTCGAACCGAGGGGCCTCTTCCTGTCATGCTGAAGTACCTCGTCACCCTCGCGTTCGGGCTCTGCTTCCTGCTCACCGCGCCGGTGTGCACGGTGCTGGGCACCGTGCTCTGGCTCGTCTCGGCGCCGTTCGATCGGAACCGGGCCCTGCTGCACGCCTTCGTGTGCGCCTGGTGCCACCTCTTCTACCTGCGCCTGTGGCCCGGCTGGCGGGTGAGCGTGGAGGGGCGCGAGCTGCTGCCTCGCGGCCCGGCCGTCCTCATCTCCAACCACCAGTCCGCCATGGACATCGTCACCACCATGGGCCTGTTCCACCCCTTCAAGTTCGTGGCCAAGGCCTCGCTCTTCAAGGTGCCCATGGTGGGGTGGATGATGTCGCTGATGCAGTACGTGCCCGTGGAGCGCGGGCACGCGCAGGCCATGGAGCGGATGCTGGAGCAGTGCCGCGGGTGGCTCCGGCGCGGGGTGGCCGTGCTCATCTACCCCGAGGGCACCTATGCCCCGCCCGGCCAGCCGCTGCCCTTCAAGCGCGGCGCATTCCGGCTCGCCATCGAGGAGCAGGTGCCCGTGGTGCCGGTGGTCCTGGAGGGCACCACGGACATCATCGAGGGGGACGGCCCGCGGATGCATGCGCGTGCCAGGGTGCGCGTGCGCGTGCTGCCGCCGCTGCCCCCGGAGTCCCTCGGCAGCGATCCAATGGCCCTGGCCGCGCGCGTCCGCGCCCTCTACTTCGAGGCGCTCGGCCTGCCGCCCCCGGCCGCGGAGAGCGCCGAGGAGAGGAGCTCACAGTGCGCCTGAGTCTCTCCTGAGGGAGCTCAGCCCGTCGTCCAGCCCTTGGAGCGCTGGGAGGCCTCCTCCAGCGTGTGGGCCAGCATGAGCGCCGGGCCGGTGAACTCCTCCAGCTCGTCCGCGGTGGAGGGCACGTTGCGGCGCTCGGCCTGGATCCAGCCGGCCTTGATGTGGAAGTCCGCGTAGAGGCTGGACAGCTCATAGAGGTGCTGCTGAAACCCCTCGTTCCGGAGCACCCGGGCCGTTGCGGAGGAGAGGTTCTCCAGATCGAAGAGCTGGTCGAACGGATCATCGCCGATCTCCTCGTCCTGCTTGCCGAAGAGCCGGAGCACCTTGTCGCCGAGGCGCTCCCGCTCCAGCGAGAAGTCTGGAGGGAGCGCGCCCTGGAGCGAGAGGTGCAGCACCGTCACAGTGTACCGGTGCTTGCCAGAGCCCCGTGACTGGGTCTCCAGCTTGAGCGGGTAGCCTTCGTAGTCGCCCTCGATGTGGAGGCCCTCGGCGTGCATTCCATGACGGCTGGCGAACTCGGCCCAGGCCTCGACTCGCGCCTTGTGCGTCCTCCAGGCGAAGTACGCGATGAGCCCCACCAGGGACAGTGAGGCCGCCACAGCGAGCAGGACGAAGAGCGGTTCATACATGGCCGGGATTCTGCCCTCAGGCTCCGAGCCGAGGAAAGGTGGGGGCCGGTGCAGGTGGGTTTCATGGAGTGAGCAAGGCCCCCACTGGTAGTCTGCGGGGCATGCATTCACTCTGTGCAGGCCTTGTCCTCCTGACGCTGCTGGCCTCTCCAGCGCTGGCGGCCGTCCCCAGTGGTTTCCAGGAGACGACCTATAGCTCCTCGGCGCTTGTCCCCTCTACCGGGCTGGCTTGGGCGCCCGATGGCTCGGGGCGGCTCTTCATCCTCAACAAGAACGGCACCGTGCGCGTGGCGACGATGCGCGATGGCGCGCTCGTCACGCAGAGCAACACGCTGGTGACGACGGTGTTCGCGACGGAGACTGTCCACACCAACAGCGAGTGTGGCCTCATCGGCCTGGCGTTCGACCCGAACTACGCGGTCAACCGCTACGTCTATCTGTTCGTGACAGCCACCGCCTCCAAGCAGCAGATCGTCCGCTACACGGACGCCAATGGCGTGGGCACGGCGCGCGCGGTGATCGTCGACAACCTGCCTACCGCCGGACAGAACCATGATGGCGGAGCCGTGGGGTTCGGTCCGGACGGGAAGCTGTACTGGGCCATTGGCGATCTGGGCAACGGCACGGGGGTGGATGCGGATCTCACCTCGCTGGCCTCCAAGGTGGGCCGCGCCAATCCGGATGGAACTCCCGCCAACGACAACCCCTTCAACGACGGCGTGGGCCCGAACAACGAGTACATCTGGGCGCGGGGCCTCCGGAACCCGTTCACCTTCACCTTCCAGCCGGGCCCGGGGAGGCTGTGGGTGAACTCGGTGGGGACGAGCTACGAGCAGATCTTCGTCATCGGCAAGGGGGACCACGCGGGCTACAACGACTACGAGAACAACCAGCCGGCGGGCTACATCACCCCGGTCATCAAGTACCGGACCAACGGCACGGACACGCGCAACCTCACCGCGACCGGCGCCGTGCGCAGCGGGGGCACCGTCACCTTCACCACCGCGAGCACCCACCGCTTCCGCAAGGGCGAGAAGATCACCGTGGCCGGTGTGACGGACGCGAGCTTCAACGGGACCGTGTACATGGCCAGCAGCCTGAGCGACACCCAGTGGACGGCGGCGCAGGCGGGGCCGGATGCGGCGAGTGGTGGAGGCACGGCGCAGACGCAGAACCTGGGGGGCTCCATCACCGGGGGCGTCTTCTACGACTCCACGCTCTTTCCACCCGAGTACCGCGGCAACTTCCTCTTTGGGGACTACAACTCCCACAGGCTGGTGCGTGCCACGCTGGCGGGGGATGGCACGGTGGCCACGGTGGATGCGTGGGCCACGGGCTTCAACCAGGCCGTGGACATGGACGTGGGGCCAGACGGCGCGCTGTACGTGGTGGGCGTCGCGGCAGGCGTCGTCACCCGGGTCCAGCCTCTGGCGTCCGGACAGAAGCTCATCATCTCGGCGCTCAACCACCACATCCTCGAGGGTGGCAGGATCATCTTCACCGTGCGCCTGGCGGAGGCTCCCACGGCGGATGTCGCGGTCAGCGTGCAGCGGACCTCGGGCGACGCGGACCTGACGGTCGTGAGCGGCTCGCAGCTCCTCTTCACGGGGGCCAACTGGAACCAGCTCCAGAGCGTCACGATCGACGCCGCCGAGGACGCGGACTCCAACCCGGATACCGCGCTCTTCGCCGTGTCCGCAGCGGGGCTGAGCACGGAGACGGTCCAGGTGACCTCCATCGACAACA
>NZ_DASPHO010000603.1:0-19051 GCF_035629615.1 Hyalangium sp.
CACCCCCGCCAGCTCCACCGCCTTCCGCTGCAGCGTCAGCTTCCCCGTGAGGATGCGCGACACATCCAGCACATCCTCGATGAGCTGCGCCAGCGAGCGCGCGTTGCGCTCGATGACCTCCAGCCCCTTCTCCCTCATCGCCGGATCGTCCTTCCGGCCGCGCAGCATCTGCGTCCAGCCCAGCACCGCCGTCAGCGGAGTGCGCAGCTCGTGGCTCATCACCGCCAGGAACTCGTCCTTGGCCCGGTTGGCTGCCTGGGACTCCGCGATCAGCCGCGCGTTCTCCAGGGCCACCGCCGCCAGCCGCGCCAGCTGCACCAGGATGGCCTCGTCCTCCGCCGTGAACTCGCCCTCGTACCGATCCGACAGCTGGATCAACCCCAGGTTGCGCCCGTTGCGGCCCACCAGCGGCGCCGCCAGCCACCCCCGCATGGGCGGGTGCGCCTTCACCTGCGCTCCCAAGCTCCGCCACGCCGGGTGCGCCTCCAGCTCCTCCTGCGTCATCCGCGCCGGCCGGTTGCTCGGGCGCACCTCCGCGGAGAGGCCCGTGCCGTCCACCCAGGCCGAGGACTCGCGCCACGCCGCGTACTTGTCCGAGAGAGAGACGGTATGAATCGCCTGCGCCCAGTCCTCCCCCGTCGTCATGCTGGTGACCGACTGGTGAGCGCCGATCAGCTCCCGCGCCTGCTCTGTGATGACCTGCAGCACCCTGTCCAGCGACGGCGCCTGCCCGATGGCCAGCGACGCCTGCGCCAACCCCTGCAGCTGCGCCCGGTGGTGCTGCTCGCGCAAGAGCAGCCGCGCCCGCTCCGCCTCGTCCTCTCGCTGCCGGGTGATGTCCCGGTGGATGCCCACCCACTCGCGCACCGCCCCGTCCAGCTCCAGCACCGGCACCGCGCGCACCTGCATGTGGCGGTACTCCCCATCATGGCGCCGCAGCCGCACCTCGCCCTGGAAGGGCGTGCGCTCCGCGACCGACTGGCGCCACTCCCGCTCTATCGCCTCGCGATCCTCCGGGTGCACCGCCTCCAGCCACCCCCAGCCCAGGAGCTGCTCGCGCGCCTGCCCCGTGAAGGCCCGCCAGCCCGGCTGATCCGCGGTGAACTCGCCCTCGGGCGGCATGTCCCAGATGATCTCCGAGGTGGAGGTGAGGAAGGCGCGGAAGCGCTCCTCGCTGCGCACCATGTCCCGCAGCAGCTCCTCCACCGTGCGCCGCGCCAGCACCTGGTCCGTCACCTCAAAGGCGAACGAGGCGATGCCCTCCACCCGCCCCTCCGAGTCCCGCAGCGGCTGGTACACGAAGTCGAAGTAGTTCTCCGCCGTGGGCACAGCTCCGCCGCGCCCGCCCAGGCTCACCGGGAGCTCCTTGCCCACGAAGGGCTCTCCCGTGGCAAACACCCGATCCATGATCTCGAAGATGCCCTGGCCCTCCATCTCCGGCTGGGCCTCGCGCGCGGTGAGCCCCGTCACGTCCCGCCCGCCCAGCAGGTGCCGGTAGCGCGGGTTGCAGAGCACGTAGCGGTGCTCGGGGCCTCGCGTGACGGACATCACCGCCGGAGCGCGCATCACCAGCTCCTCGAGCCGGGCGCGCTGGGCCTCCACCTCCACCAGCAGCCGTGAGCGCTCCATCGCCAGCGCGCAGTGCCGCGTCAGCGCCAGCAGGAACTCGCGGTCCTCCCCCGAGAAGGCGCGGGGCTCGGGGAAGCACAGCGCCAGCACGCCGGTCACCTTGCCCTCCACCACCATGGGGATGCTCGCCACCGAGCGCGCGGGCGTCTGCCCCCGCGTGAACTGCGCCAGGTCCGGGTAGCGCGCGGCCAGGACCTCGGGGGACTCGAGCCACTCGGGCTGGCCGGTGCGGTACGCCGCCGCCAGGGGCCGGGGCGCCTCCAGCGGCATGAGCTGGAAGTCCCGGTACAGCTGCCGCGACCCGCCGCTGTAGGCCACCGTGCGCAGCACGGGCTGCGCCTCGACGGGCAGGCCCACCGTGGCCATGCTCGCGCCCACCGAGGCCATGATGTGCTCCACCGCGACGGACATCACCTCTTCCGGAGAGCGCGCCGCGGCGAGCTGCGCCGTGAGCTCCTGCAGGCGCATGAGCCGGTCCGCGGTGCGCTCGGCTTGCTCGCGGGCGGAGCGCTCGGCGGCCAGCAGCCGCAGCCGCTCCACCTCCGCCTGGCGCATCTCGGTGATGTCCCGGATGATCAGCACCAGCCCGGCGCTCGAGGGGAACACCCGGACCTCGAACCACGAGTCCGTGGGCGGGTAGTAGTCCGTAAGGGTGGCCTGGTTCCCGGTGGCCATGGCCTGGCGGAAGGCCTCGGCGAAGTGCGTCTGGTTCAGCTCCGGCAGCTCCGCCCACAGCTCCTTGCCCAGCAGCAGATCGCGCGAGCGGCCCGCCAGCCGCTCGGTGACGACATTGAGGTAGGTGACGCGCCAGTCACGGTCCACCGAGACGATGCCGTCGGTGATGCTGTCCAGCCACGGATCGAACTTCGGGTCGCCGCTTGGGGGCGTCCCGGCGCCTGACGGCTGCGGTGCTGAGGGCGTGAGCGGGATCCTCATGACGGCGGTGCACAGGCTTAGCAGAACCCACGGACGGGTTGGCGACTGCCGCCTGCGAACTGTCGGCGATGGACAGGCCATCCAATCTTCAGGTGGGGCTCGGCTGCTCCGATGTGGGCCGTCCTGCCGTGCAGACATACGGGGTGGCATGGAGCGGAAGTGAACATACCGGCCTCACAGGTAGGGAGTGGACGTCAGACCTCTCTCGTCGCTTGCTGCGCCATGGCTTCGATGCACTCCTGATGCAGCGGTGGCCCGGTGCGCGCCCACGGAGCCTTGGAGGCGTTGCGCAAGCACTGCTGGAGCACTGTCCTCGGGCACTGCCCTACCTATAGGGTAGAGTGCCGGGCGCGCAGGGCGTGCCACTGCGCCCGAGGAATCTCATGGCTACCCGCCCCTCCACTGAAGCGCTCGTGCAGGTTTTCTCGCCCTGGGGCATGAGTGAGATAGGAGCCTGGAGACTGCTCGGGCTGCGCAGCGGGGGCGCCTACGGCAGCGTCTACCGCGCCGAGCCACTCCAGCAGCCTGGCTCGGGCCCCTTTGCGCTCAAACTCGCGCTCCACCCCATGGATCCGCGCTTCCCGCGCGAGGCGGAGCTGCTGCGCCGAGTCCGCCACCCGCATGTGCCTCTGCTCTACGACTCCGGCCTGTGGGAGCACCCCGCCGGGCCCTTCCCGTTCCTCGTGATGGAGTGGATCGAGGGTCAGTCCCTGTATGCTTGGGCGCACGGCCGGGTGCTCAGCACGCGGCAGATGATGACGGTGCTGGCGCCGCTGGCCCGGGCGCTGGCTGCCACCCATGGCGTGGGAGCCGTGCACCGCGACGTCAAGGGAGACAATGTCTTGGTGCGGCCTGAAGACTCCCATCCCATGCTGATCGACTTCGGCGCTGGGGACTTCCGGGGGGCGCCTCCCCTCACGCGCGAGGTGCTGCCGCCAGGAACGCCCGGCTACCTCAGCCCCGAGGCCCTGCTCTTCCACTGGCGCTACTGGAGGACACCCGGCGCAAGCTACAAGCCTGGACCCGCCGATGACCTCTATGCGCTGGGCGTGACGGCCTACCGCCTCGTCACGGGCGCCTACCCGCCGCCACCGGTGCCCCCTGAGGTTCTGGAGTGGGATTCCTCTTCTCCCACGCTGGAGTCCGAGCCGCCTGAGAAGTGGGCCACCGTGAGCCCGGAGCTGGCTGGGCTCATCCGCCAGTTGCTGTCGGAGCAGTCCTCGGCGCGCGGGAGTGCGGAGCAAGTGGCCCAGGCGCTGGAGGAGTCGGTGAGGTCGGCCGGACGCCACGCGGATGAGCCTGTCCTGCCGCGAGCCCGTGTGGCTCCTGCAGGGCGCAAGCGCCGGCGTTCCCCGTCGCGTCCTGCTCGGGCAGGGCGGCCTTGGCTCAGCGCGGTGGCGGGGGTCACCGCAGGGGTGGGGCTGGCGACGGCGCTGATGCTTCACGGCTCGAGGCCCTTTGAGCCGCAAGCGTCCCTGGGGCCACCGGAGGACCTCTCTCGTCCGGAGCGGGCGGAAGGCGGGGAGGATGCGGGCACCTCACTGGCAAGAGAAGTGTTGATGGGCGCGCACGCGGAGCAGCCCGAGCCAACCTGGGAGGCTCTCACCGTCGAGATGGCGAAGAAGCCGCTGCCAGGGCAGGCGCGGGCCCCGTGCAAGCAACGAGGCTCGGTGGAGATCAACGGCGTCTGCTGGTGGGGGCGTCCAGAGGCAACCCCGCCCTGCCGAGAGGGAGAGCACGAATGGGGAGGCCGCTGCTACCACCCGGCCCTCGTACCGACTCCTCCGGCAACTTCAGAGGAGCGATAGACGAGGGGAGCCCCCATGCACATGCAGGGTGTCACCAGCGGCGTCCGCTTATGTGGAAAGACACCCGATCCGCTTGAGAATGGACCGAGTCTGTGGCTGCCGGGAGCGGTCTGGCGGAACCTGTCTGGTTGTCATACAGGTTCGTGCCTGGCGCCGCCGACCAGGCCCTCCGCTCAAGTCTCCGGCCACTGACAGAGCCGTGAAATGAACCCCATTTGCTGATCCCCTGGCCGCAGAGCACGCTAAAAACGGAGCGCGATGACTGACTTCAGCCTGCCCGACATCTGGAGGTTGCCGCTTCGTTCCCAGAAGGAAGGAGGCGTCCCGCACGATGAGCAGGTCGAGCACTGTCTGACCCTGGGGCTCTCCGCTGTCGGGTGGGGCGTTCGCAAGAGCGACGCTCTCGAAGAAGTCTTGGCCCGAGTCGAAGCAGAGTATGATCGCCGTGGCCGCCAGACCGTTGAGCGCTTTGCCAACGCTCCAATGGGGTCCCTTGTCTGGACCTTGCACACTGATGGCACCTATCGCATCGGTGAGCTGGTGGGGCCCTGGAGATACGACGACTCCAGCACGGCCGAACGCCTCGATTGCCATCAGGTCCGGGAGACCCGCTGGGCACGAGCGAAGCTCCTCTCCAGCGAAGTTCCAGGAGCCGTCGTTCGTTGTTTCAGCCAGCGCGGCTCCAGCTTCAGCCGAATCCACGACGAGAACGCGCGAGCATACTCGCACCGGCTTTTCGACAAGTTGCTTGCTCGCCCTGAGCGTGTGCCGGCACCCACGCCTGCCGAAATCCTGCGGTCTCACTTGGATCCTTTCGATGTGGAGGACCTCGTCTTCGTGTACCTGCAGGTCAAGCGCGACTTCCTCGTGCTGCCCGGCTCACGAAGGACTGACAGCGCGGCGTACGAGTACGTCCTCATTCACCGGACCACGCATGAGCAGGCGGTCGTCCAGATCAAGACAGGCTCGAGCACCGTTGATCTGGACCGGCTCGCGAAAGCGGCGGGGAGCCATCACCAAGCGTTCGCTTTCTCTACAACAGGGCGCTACGCCGGGCCTGCATCCCGTGTGGAGCTCCTTTCGAGCGAGAGCCTGCTCGCCTTCATGAAGGCGTCCCCTGAATTCCTGCCTCCTCGAGTCAAAGGATGGCTGACCCGATGATTCGTGAAGTGGACCCCGCCTTCCCCACAGCCACCGCGTAGTCCTCGAGCGCTTACCCCCAGCGCCCATCGCCCCTCCACCGTGTGAGGTCCTGCATGTCCGACCGCCCCACCGTGGCTCTCCAGCCCGTGCTGGTGCTGGCTGCTCTCGTGCTGCTCACCAGCTGCACCGCGAGCACGCATGGCGGTGAGCTCTTCGCGGATTCGGCCAGCCGCCACCGGCCTGCTCCTCCCTCCTCTTCCTCGGACTCGCGGACACGCAGGCACTCGTCTCAAGCTACTCGGGACCCGCTGGGCCCCATCGACTCCTCGCTCATCGATACGGACTACTTCCAAGGACTCCTGGCCCGTGGCGGTGTCCCTCCCCACGTGCTGCCCAAGGATGGACGCCAGCTCACTCCCGAGGATGCGGCACACCTGCTCTCCTGGCTCTTGGCGGCGGAGGTGCCCCTGCGTGACTTCGGTCCTTGGCGCATGGCCGCGCTCCTGCTGTGGGAAGTCGTTCAGGAAGGCACTCCGGTCTCGCGCAAGGAGCTACACGCGCGCATGCGCCGCTTCCACCCTCTGCTGGTCCTGCGGCCTGATGGTTTCCTCGTTCGAGCCACCACCGGCCGCGCCGTCCAGCAGATCGGAGAGGTGGAGTTCGTCAACGGTGCCCTGCGCGCCGAGGGCTTCGAGGTCGGGCCCTTCTACAGACCTCGAGGCCAGGTCCTCTATGCCGTGGACCACAGCCTGGACATCCACCTCGACGCGCGGGTCGCCGGGGTGTACGCACCCGAGGAAGACACTCTGGGCCCCATGGCGGAAGGTGCTGGGCTGGCAGTGGTGGATTCCATCACCGGCCTCGTCAACCTCGTCATGCATCCTGTCGAGAGCCTCGAGGGGTTGGCAAAGGTGCCCCAGGCCGTGCGCGCTCTCATTGAGAACTCCCCCCAGTATTGGGAGCACTTCCGGGCCATGTCCCATGGGGGGCAGGTGCGCTCTGTCTCGCGCCTGCTCACCCAGGTGCTCATCACCTGTGGCACCGCAGGCGCGGGAGGCTCCCGAGCCCTCTCCGCGGGCAGCACGTTGGGCCGGCTCGGTGTTCCCGTGCTGTCACTCTCGGGAGAAGGGGTGCTGGTCCTGCGCATGGTGGCCGTGCCCGCGGGGCAGCTCGTCACCGCCGTGGGGACAGGGGCCAGCGCTGTCTACATCCTCCACACGGCAACCCTGATGGCCAACGTCACAGGGGCTGGAGGTGGCTGGGGCGGCAAGGGCAGGCCGCCACCCGTGGGAGGCCCTGGCAAGTGGGTGCAGAAGGCCGAAGGCATGTCCGAGGACGCCCTGCGCTATCAGCTCCAGGTGACAGGGACTCCTCCCGGCTGGGTCTACCGCGTCTTCTTCGGGCCGGGGCCCAGTGACTACGTAGATTTCGATGGCTTCGTGAACGGCGTCCTGCTGGAGGCCAAAGGAGCCAACCTCGCCAAGTTCATCGATGGCAAGTTGAAGCCACTGCCGTTCTTCACGGGAGGTGACAAGATGCTCATTCAGGCTACCAGGCAATGGAGCGCCTCAAGGGGCCTGCCTGTCCGCTGGCTCATTGCAGAGAAGAAGTTCGCGGACTATTTGCGGACGCTTTTTCGCCGGAGCAACCTGGAGAGTATCGAAGTCATCCACGCTCCTGTACAGCCGTGAGGGCGGAGCAACACGTGGCAGAGAAGTACTATGCAGGCGTCTACTGGCGCGGTCGCAAGGAGTCGGCGGAGGAATGCGCCCGGCGCGCGGAGCGCTACCTTCGACTCGTTGCTCCGCTGGACTCCACTTGGAGCCATTGGTTTGGCAAGGCTGATACTCTTGAGGAGTCCCTCGCGTCTCTCCTCGTTCCGACTGCATCCGCCTTCGAGGCTTTGTTCGCACTCAAGAAGCATCGATTGCTGGAAGGCTACTTCCTCGGTCTTTGGAATGGTGAACACCGCGGAGCGGATTCTCAGTTCTCTGACGCCACCATGACCCACTTCTCTTGTGGTCATGCTTCGCGCTTTACACCGAATGTCTGCGTCCTCGAACCACCGATACCCGAAGACAGTCGAGTCGGTGAACGAGTCGTGACGGCCTCCACGATGACCCAAGCGCTGCGAGCCATGGCGCTTGCCTGGGAGCCCGACCGGGGCGTCGTCATGTCCGAGACCTACCGGGACACGTTCATGCCGGACAAGCTGCCGCCCGTGCTCGTGGGTTGGGTCACCTACCTCTCCCGCCGCCGCGGCACCGTTCCTCCCCTCCCCGCTCCCGTGCGTGTCGAGCCTGTGGAGGACCTGGGCACCCTCATCACCCTCACTCCCGAGCGCTTCACCGTGGACAACCCCGCCCATGTAGAGCTGGCCAGTCAGGTTCGGCAGATCCTCGATCAGGCGGGGCTGCTCGGCCCCGAGCAGTTCACTTCGCCGGATTGAGCAGTCTCTGCTTCAGCGCACGGCCCTCGCGCGTGTCCCGCTGGTTCACCAGCGTCTGCACGTAGTGCGCGAGCGCCCACAAGTTCTCGTCGGGGATGGCGCCCTTCCACGTCGGCATCGCCGCGCCGCCCACGCCCCCGGCGATGACGCGGTAGAGGTCCTCCCGCTGCTGCTCCAGCGTGTACTCCGCACCCTCCACCCGCTCGTCTGTCGGCCACACCGTCCGCAGCCGGTGCATCAGGAAGTCCGGCGGCAGCACCTTCGCCATCTGCGACGGCTCGCCCTTGTCGTCCACCGCCACCGCGTAGTCCGAGTCCCTCGCCAGCTGCGTGTACGGGTCCGCCTTGCTCAAGTCCACCTTCCGCCCCGTCACCTGCTCCGTCAGCGCCTCCAGCTCCGGCTTCGGCAGATAGGAGATGTGGCACCCCGAGCACCCCGCATGCCCCTTCCCCGCCACATGGTACACCGCCTTGCCACGCTCCACCGCCTCCGCCTCGCGGCCCTTCCACGGATCCGCTGGCACCTCCAGCGGCTGCCCCGGCGCCTCCTGCTGCCAGCGCGGGCTGAACGTCTTCAGGTACTGCACCACCGCCTCTGCGTCCGCCTCCGGCACATCCCAAGAGAGCATCGGCGTGCCGTGCAGCCCTCGCCGCACCGTGCGCTTCAGCGCCGCGTCCGTCGGCAGCTCGCCCGCCGCCACCCCGCCGAACTTGAACAGCCCCTGCCGGAAGCTCCGCGGAGGAGGACGCATCCCCACCGCCGCTGGCCCCTGCCCATCCCCTCGCTCGCCGTGGCAGGACATGCAGTAGTACGCGTACACGTCCCGCCCCCGCTCCAGCGTCTCCGCTGCCACCGTGCGCCCGTCGCCCAGCTTCAGCGGCTCGAGCTTCGGTGTCTGCGAGGAGCTGCAGCCCACCCCAAGGGCCACGAGGACCCCGAACACTCCGAGCATTCGGAGCAGCCTGAGCCGTGCGCGCATCGCGTTCATGGCAGGTACACCACCGCGAAGAGGACCAGCCCCGTCACCGTCAGGAAGACTCCGTAGAGCGCCCAGAGCCGGATCGCGCCTCGCACCTCCACGCCTCGCACCCCTCGCACCAGCTCTCGCACCAGCCCCACGAGTCCGCCGGCCACGTGCGCGCCGTGCAGCGCTCCCAGCCCGTACACCGCGGACGCATACGCGCCACCCTGCGGCAGCTTCAGCCCCGCGCTCCACAGCGTGCTCACCACGAAGCCCTGCACCGCCAGCGAGCCCACCATCGCCCCCAGCGCGCCTACCGTCCAGAGCGCCACCCGCGCCCCGCGCCCACCCACGTGCAGCAGCGCCGCCGCCACCCCGAGCAGCAGCACCGCCACCGCCGGGAGGATCCTCGGCAGCGGCGGCATCCCCGCCAGCGGCCATGGGTCCCTCATCCGCAGGTAGCCCACGGAGAACGCCAGCGCCGCGAAGAACATCGCCCACGCGCTCAGCGCCACCACCACGCCGAACCAGTCCGTCCCCGCATCCGTTCGCCCAGAGGGAGCGGGCGTCTCCACGGGCGTCATGCCGTCCCTCCCACGCTCGGCACCGGCTCGGGCCGCTCCGCCTTGAGCTCCCCCGCGCCGCTCGCCACCGCGGGCAGTTCCTCCGCCTGGCCGATCCAGTCACGCCCCAGAAACTCGAACCCCTCCGGCTGCGAGAGCGCGTACGGCCCGCGCACCACCACCGGCACCTGCGGGTAGTTGTCCGGAGGCGGCGGGCTCGGCGCGCACGTCCACTCCAGCGTCCCCACCTGCCACGGGTTCGCCTCCGCCGCCGGCCCCTTGCGCAGCGTCCACACCAGGTTCACCAGGAACAGCACCTGCGTCAGCCCCAGCGCGAACGCCGCGAAGCTCGTCCACTGGTTCAGCTCCAGCAGGTGCTTCAGGAAGGTGTACTGGTACGGGTCATACAACCGCCGCAGCTGCCCCGCGTACCCCGTCAGCAGCTGCCCGCCGAACACGCACACGAAGAGCACCGCGCTGGCCACCACGTGCGTCTTCGACAGCCCCACGTGCAGCGTCCGCCCGAACATCTTCGGGAACCAGAAGTACAGCCCCGCGAACACCGCCAGGAAGCTCGCCGCCCCCATCGTCAGGTGGAAGTGCCCCACCACCCACATCGTCCCGTGCAGCGGAATGTCCGTGGCCACCGTCCCCAGCGCCAGCCCCGTAATGCCTCCCAGCCCGAACACCACCATCGCCCCCACCGCCGCCAGCAGCGGCGCCGTCAGCCGCACGCTCCCGCGAAACAGCGTCGCCAGCCAGTTGAGGAACAGCACCGTGGACGGCAGCGAGATGATCAGCGTCAGCGTGCTGAAGGCCCGCCCCAGCATCGGCGAGAGCCCGCTCGTGAAGAGGTGGTGCGCGTACACCAGCCCGGACAGCGCGCACACCGTGCTCATGGCCAGCACCGTGCCCCGGTACCCGTGCGCCGGCCGCCGGCTGAAGAAGGCCACCAGGTCTCCGATGATCCCCCACCCCGGCAGAATGAGGATGTAGACCTCCGGGTGCCCGAACAGCCAGAACAGGTGCTGGTACAGCATCGGGTCTCCCCCGCTGCCCGGCGCCAGCGCCGCGCCCTCGAGGAAGAAGCGCGTGCCCGCCAGCCTGTCCAACAGCACCAGCCCCGTCGCCGCCGCCACCACCGGGATGAACAGCAGGTTGAGCACCGACGTGAGGAACAGTCCCCACACCGTCAGCGGCAGCCGCGCCCACGTCATCCCCGGCGCCCGGCACCGCACCACCGTCACCACGTAGTTCACCGCGCCCAGGAATGACGACACCGCCGCGCACACCACCCCCACCATCACCAGCGTCTGCCCCACCCCCGGGGTGAACACGTGCGTGGACAGCGGCGGGTAGCTCGTCCACGCCGCGCTCGCCGTCCCCAGCCGCACCCCGAAGGACGCCAGCACCAGCACCCCACCCGTCGCGAACACCCAGAAGCTCAGCGCCGACAGCCGCGGGAACGCCATCCCCCGCGCGCCCACCGCCAGCGGAATCACGAAGTTGCCCAGCGCGCCGATCAGCAGCGGGGAGATGGCGAAGAACACCATCAGCAGCCCGTGCATCGTGAAGACGCCCGCGTACGCCGGCGGGGTGAGGGCTCCACCCGAGCTCGGCAGCGCCCACCCGAGCCCCGGCACCGCACGCCCCGGAAAGGCCCACTGCCAGCGGATGAGCATCGCCAGCAGTCCGCCCAGCAGCAGGAACCCCAGCCCCGCCCAGAGGAACTGCCGCGCCACTTGCTTATGATCCGTGGAGAAGAGCCTCACGGCGTGGGCCTCCACTCCCAGCCCCAGTGGGCCGCCGCATCCGAGGCGTCATACGCCCGCGCCGCCTGCCGCCCCGCCTCGCGCAGCCACACCGCGTAGGCCTCCGGGGACATGGCCGTCACCGTGCCCCGCATCTTGTAGTGGCTCGTGCCGCAGTGCTGGTAGCACGCCACCTCCCACGTGCCCTCTCGCGCCGCCTGGAACCAGGTCTGGTTCACCCGGCCCGGGATGGCGTCCAGCTTCACCCGGAAGTTCGGCAGCGAGAAGCCGTGCACCACATCCGTGGACGCCAGCTGCACCCACACCGGCACGCCTACTGGAACCCGCAGGTCGCTCCACGTCACCACGTCATCCGCCGTGTTGAAGCGCCCATCCTCCCCCGCGTACCGCACCTCCCACGCCCACTGCCGCGCGTTCACTTCCACGCGCACCGTGCCCGGGTGCCCCGCCGGCACCTCGAAGTTCCACAGCACGTCGTCCAGGTACCCCAGCGAGCGCGCGAAGAGCGTCCCGTCCACCACGCCGAAAATGGTCAGCGCCGCCACCATCACCACCGCCCGGCTGCGCACTGTCCCTCCATCCGCCGCCACCTTCCGCGGCCCTCGGTAGCGCCACAGGAAGAGCGCCAGCACCCCCAGCATCAGCACCGCCAGCACCAGGTCGAAGCGGTGGCTCAGCGCCAGCAGCGAGTCGATGTGATGGCCGTGCGCGCTCACATCCTCGGGCAGCGCCAGCGTGGAGGTGTCCATCACGAGCTCCTCTTCGCGTCACCTCGCGCTGCCCGCACCGCCGCCCACACGCCGAGGGCCACCAGCAGGAACGGCACCAGCAGGAGGGCGCCCACCAACAGCGCGGAGCGCCCGGCGGACTCCGGAGCCCGCGCCACGCATGTCGGACACGCCCACGCCCACGCGGGCAGCAGGCCCAGCACCACGCTCAGCACCGCCACGAGCCGAGTGAGTCCTCGCTTCAGGGCCCGCCGCGAGGCGCTCTGTGCACGCGGCTCGCGCCTCGTGGCCCCCTCCTTATAAGAGAGGACCGCTGCGGCACCGTGGGAGGGACGGACACAGGGCATCGGCAAGTCTCACCGGCTACCATGCCCCCTCTCTCCCCTCAAGCGCCGCCAAGGCCCGGCCCCTTCCGCGCGGAGCCCGGCTGCTCGCTCACGGGCCCACCCGGCCCGGCTCCCCTCCCCCTGCCACCGCGCCGCGTCACTCCGTCCCTTGTGCTCCCGAGGCACTTCCGTTAGCTGTCCCGTGCCTCAGCCCCGTGCCCCCTATGTCCGCAGAGACCTCCGCCCCCGCCCCCCAGCCCTCGCTCCTCCGCCACCCGGCCCTCTGGCTCGGCGTCGCCGTCTTCGCTCTCGGCCTGGCGGGACTGTCCTTCGGCGTGCTGCGCGCCCGCCCCTCCGGCCCCCTGCCCCAGCTCGGCGCCCTGCCGGACTTCGCCTTCACCCGGGAGAATGGCTCCCCGTGGGGCTCCGCTCAGCTGCGCGGCCACCCCTACGTCGCCAACTTCATCTTCACCCGCTGCCCCACCGTCTGCCCCGCCTTCACCCGGAAGATGGCCCACGTCCAGAGGGACACGGAGCCGTTCGGGCCCGGGCTCCAGCTCGTCTCCTTCTCGGTGGACCCGACCTACGACACCCCCGCGCGCCTGGCCGAGTACGCCCAGAAGCATGGCGCCCAGCCCGCACGCTGGAGCTTCCTCACCGGCGACTACGCCGCCATCAAGGACACCGTCGTCCACAGCTTCAAGATCCACATGGAGCGCAACTCCATGGACGAGGCCGACGTGATGGGCATCCTCCACGGCAGCCACTTCGTCCTCGTGGATGGCACCGGGCAGATCCGCGGCTACTACGAGAGCGCGGATGACGAGGCCTTCCAGCGCCTCCTGGGTGACGCGGCGCGTCTGGCCCGCGAGAACGGCTAACCCCTGGAAACGACAGCCTGAAAACGACAAAGGGCCAGTCCCCGCATAAGGGACCGACCCTTGTCATACGGCCTCGAGCAGGCGCCGCTTACGACTACTCCACGAACCGAGCCTGCGCGTTCGCGATGATGTTCTGGAAGTTCAGCTGGCCCAGCGGGTTGTTGGCGAATCCGCCGACCTTGTCCGCCACGCCCTTCACGGTCTCGGCGATCTTCACCACGTCGCCCACCGTCTTCGCCACCTTGCCCAGGGTGCCCAGGGTGCCCAGGGGGCCGCCCGCGAGGAAGCCCGCGGCGCCGTCGATGAGCTTGTCGGCCAGCGGCTTCAGGAACTTGCCGAAGGGCCCGAGCTTGTCGAGGAACTTGCCGGCGATGTCCTTGATCGGCTTGGTCAGGAGGTCCAGGGGCTTCTGGATGACGCTCATGATCTTGCCGCCGATGTCGGCGACCTTGCCAGCAATGCCGCCAACCGTCTTCGCAATGCCGCCAACAGCCTTAGCGATCTTCTTGACGAAACCCATGGTGGAACTCTCTTTCGAAGTTTTTTAAGTAGGATGCGAGTACAAAGAAGTTATCGGGGGGTAGCGGAAAAGGTTTCCTGCGCACTCATTTTCCCGATCATTTTTCCCCCGCCTCCGCGCTCCTAGCTGTCCTTCTTCCCAGGATCTGAGAGGGGGGGGCCCTTGGGGCCGGCGGACGCCTCGAACTCGGACTTCTGGAACTCCTGGCTGACCCCCAGCTCCCCCTTGGCGGCGGCGATGAGGAGGTTGGCGGACTCCTCGGGGGTGGGCGGGTTGAAGCCGTTGGCGCGCAGCTCCTCGTCGCTCACCACGCTGAGGACGGGCTCCTTGTCCTTGTCCTGGGCGTACTGAAGCACCAGCTCCACGTAGGCCTCGAGCTCCATGCCTACCGCCTTGGCGATGCGCTTGGTGTCAGCGTCCTTGAGCAGCTCAGCACGCACCACTTCAATAGGACGCTTCAGGCCACGCTTCTTGCCGGGGCTTGCTTCCTCGGACATGTGTTCGACTCCGGGCGATTGGGGAAGAGAGGTAACTGGGGTTGACAGTCTGCCCGGCAATTCCGGATTGGCGCAAGTCCGCGACTTGCAGTTCTTGGGGATGGGAACTCATTTTCCCTCACGCTTCGGAGGCGTGGGAGGCAGTGATGAGCGGCGGGCGGGGCGGTGGCTCGGAGCAGTTGGGGACGGGGGGACAGCGCCTGGGGTTGCTGGGGCGGTTCATCGTCTACGGGCTCGTGGGCTGGTGCATCGAGTGCTGCTTCACCTCGGTGGTGGATCTGGCCACCGGCGCGGGTGACTGGCGGCTCAAGGGCTACTCGTACCTGTGGATGCACCCCATCTGGGGCGTGGGCCTGCTGCTGGGCGAGCACCTCGCGGTGGCGCTCGAGCGCGCGCGGATCAGCCGGATCTCTCGGGCGCTGGTGGGCATGGCCGTGTGCTTCACCGTGGAGTACGTCGCGGGCGCCCTGCTGGTGGCGGCCATCGGCCGGTGCCCCTGGGACTACTCGGCCTCTCCGTGGAGCGTGAGCGGGCTGATCCGCCTCGACTACGCCCCCTGCTGGTGGCTGGTGAGCTTCTTGTTCGAGCCCCTGGCCTCCCTCGTCCGCCGGATCCGCATCTTCGCTCGGGAGTCCGAGCCCGGGGCCATGCCCAGCGCCGCATCCCTATATGGAGAGGGGACGAGGCACCCCGCCGGAGGGCTGCCATCGCAGGTAGCCACGCTCCAGCAGCCACGCGTCCGCGCTCACGCCACCGGCTGACGCGGCCAGCTGCAGCGCGCTCTGCTGAAAGGCGCTCCGAGGCTCCCAGGCGCCTTGCTCCCGCGCCTGCTGCCAGGCCTCCGTCCACGCGGCGAAGAAGGCGTGGATGGGCTCCTCCGGCTGCACGCGGCGGCGCAAGTCCCGGGGCAACCAGTCCCGGAAGAGCACCGGGGCAAAGCCGTGGTGGAAGTCCGTGTGGAAGAGCAGCGCCTCGCGGGTGAGCCCCTCGGGTGTCCGCCGCAGCAGGTGCGCCACGGTGATGCCGCCCTGCACGTCCGTGCTGCCCTCCACCCCCAGGCCTCCCGGCAGCAGCGCCCTCCCCAGCTCCGCGTGCGCCGCCGCCACGTCCTCGTCGCGGTACTGGCGCAGGATGTTCATCGCCCGCACGAGCCGCACCGGCTGCCCCGCCGTGGAGGCCCAGTCGAAGCCCCCGTGGCGAAACCGGGTGAGCGCCTCCTCGTGGCGCGCGGCGGCGGCGGCCCGGCCCTCGTCCGCCTCCACGCCGATGACGGGCAGCGTGGGGTTGAGCTCCCGGAACAGCTCGGCGCTCTCCAGCGTCGTCCACGGGTGCTCGCCGAAGCCCACATCCACGAAGGCGGCCTCGCGCCACTCCCCGTCCTGGCGCTCCAGCAGCGCGCGCTCGCACCGGTACAGGTACGCGTCCAGCGCGCGGAGCCGGGAGCGCGAGGTGCGCCCCCGCGTCCGCCTCTCCGGTGGCGTCATCTCCCCAGTCCACCCTCCGGCTCGGGCTCGCCGGCCAGCGCCCGCCGGTAGACTTCCAGATCCCACGGCGTGAAGAGCACCACCGTCACCTTCTCCACCGAGGGCAGCCGCTCCAGCGCCGCGCGGATCTCCCGCAGCGCGATGCGCGAGGCCTTCTCGAGGGGGTAGCCGTACACGCCCGTGGAGATGGAGGGGAAGGCCACCGTGCGCAGCCCGTGCTTCTCCACCAGCGCGAAGACGCTCTGGTAGCAGCGCGCGAGCTGGCCCGCCTCGCCCCGTCCACCGCCCTGCCACACGGGGCCCACGGTGTGGATGACGTGCCGCGCGGGCAGCTTGTAGCCCTGGGTGATGCGGGCCTCGCCCGTGGGGCAACGCCCGAGCGTCCTGCACTCCTCGAGCAGCTCCCGCCCCGCCGCCCGGTGGATGGCCCCATCCACGCCGCCACCCCCCACCAGCGCCGAGTTGGCCGCGTTGACGATGGCGTCCGCCGTCACCTTCGTGATGTCCCCCTGCACGAGCTCCAGTCGCGAGTCACTCAGGCTCATTCCCCGAGTCTGGCAGCAGACGGGCGAGCTGTCCCCCGCTTCCCACTGGCAGGGGCGTGACTACCTTTCGCCCGAGCGAAACAACTTCTCTCTCACGAGGACGGAATGGCGACACTCAGGCGTGGACTGGTGGACAAGGTGAAGAAGGCCGCATCGAAGGTGAGCGCGCGCGGCGTCCAGGTAGCAGCCAAGGCGGGGACGCGCGGGGCCCGGGCCCTGGTGGAGACCACAGTGGCCGCGGTGAAGACGGTGGACAAGATCCAGGAGAAGCTGAGCCGGCGCCCGGCCAAGGCCCGCTCTGCCCTGAAGCCCATGGTGGGTGAGCAGGCCGTTCCTTCAAAGGCTCGCCGCGCCACGGCCGAGCGCACCCCTGAGGCTCCGCCCGTGGAGCCGCGCGAGGCCGGCCGCAAGACGATGCCGACCGCGGCGCCGAAGCGCTCGAAGACGGCGAAGACGCCTGGCAAGCGGTTCAAGGTGAAGCGCGGGCAGAAGCACCCGCACTCGGGCCGGTAGCGCACGGCCCGGACGCGTCCTCCCCTTCTCGAGGAGCTGCTCCCGCGATTCCAGGAACCAGGCCGTCGCGTAGACTGGGGGGATGACGCCCCTCCGTTACGTCCCCGAGCTTCACTACGAGCAGGTGCGAGCCTGGATGCAGGCCCGAGGCGATGAGATGCCCCCGGACCTGCTGCCACCCACGGGCTTCTTCGTCCCCGGCAAGGCCGCCTGCTTCATGTACCGCACGGACAGCTCCATGGTGCTGGTGGAAGGCCTCGTCGCCGCACCCGGCCTGGAGCGCGAGGAGCGCAGCCAGGCGCTGGATGCCGTCATCCTCGCCTGCTGTGAGGAGGCGAAGAGACTCGGCTACAAGCTGGCGATGGCCTACACGGAGCTGGACTCGGTGGTGAAGCGCGTGGAGCGCATGGGCTGGACGCACGCGGGCAGCAACAACCACCTGATCGTCCTGCCCCTGTGAGCCGGGCGCCCTGCCGTGCACTAGCGGCGGCTGGTGGCCTTGCGCGGTGACGCCTTTGCCGACTGCTGCACCTTGCGCTGCTGCGGAGTCAGCCGTGTCACCGAGCCAGGCTTGCGGACCGCCGCCGCCTGCCGCTCGCGCTCGGCCGCCTCGCGCTCGACCGCCGCCTTCGCCGCACGGCGCTCCGTCAGCATCGCCCACCGCTTCTTGAGCAGCTCCCGCAGCCCCGGTGCCCCCAGATCCACCTGCGCCTGGTGCAGCCGGTAGTGCAGATCCTCGCGCAGCGTGCCGCGCTCCAGCGCCGCCTCGGCCGAGCCCGTCATCCCCAGCACCAGCTTGGGCCGCTCCTCCTGCATCTGCAGGCACCGCAGGATGAGGCCCTGCTCCTGCCGCCCCAGCTTGGACACCTCCGTGACGAACACCACGCCTCTGGGACGCTTGAGGGCTTCCACCAGCTCCGCCGCCTGGCGGACCTCGAGCAGCTCACCCTCGTGCTCGAAGTGGTGCGCCGCCTCTTGAGCCCAAGAACGCCGCTCCTCCTCTGTGCCCCCATAGAGCAGCAAGGACGCGCGGTTGGAGACGAGCTCCTCTTCGCGATAGCCGTGGGGTATCAGCACGTCAGACCTTCCTTCCCGGAAAAACAGGTCACATCCAGTCTAACGCCCTCACGGGTTGGACGTCGAATCCCACAGGCCTGTATCAGGCCGATTTTCCGGGCCCGCGCACTCGGGCTGAACAGGTATTCACTGTCCGTGGAGGCCTGGAGGGCCCCACCCCGGGGGTTCTCTGGCCTCGGCGTGCGCGGGGACGACCATGACGGGGCAGTGGCAGCGGGCCATGAGCGCCTGGGCCACCCCTCCCAGCCGGGCCAGGTGGCCCTCCTTGGCGCCCACGCACACCAGATCCGCCCCCTCGCGCTCGGCCGCCTGGCAGATGGCGAGCACCTCCTCGCTGGCGCTCACGCCCTCCACGCTCCAGCGCACCCCGCTCGCCTCCCGCGGCACCAGCGCATGGAGCTGGCGCAGCACCTCCTCCTGCTGGCCAGGGGGCTCGGGCAGCACCCCGTAGTGGTCCAGCCACTCTGGATCGCCCAGCCGCCGCTGGTGCACGTGGAGCAGGTGGATGCGGCCGCCCGGGGTGACGAGCAGGTGCGCCTGGGCGATGGCCCGGAGGCTCGCCTCGGTGAAGTCCACCGGCACCAGCACCCGGCGCGGGGGCGCGGGCCGCGGGGGCCTCAGGTGCGTGGGGGGCACGCACACCACGGACTGCTCGGCGTGCCGCAGCACTCCCTGGGACACCGAGCCATGCCACCACCGGTGCACGCTCGCGCGCTGGTGCCTGCCCACCACCACCAGGTCCACCCCGCGCTCGCGCGCCACGTGCAGCAGGTGATCATCCCGCCGCCCGTAGCCGGGCTCCAGGTGGATGTCCACCTTCCCCTCTCCGGGCACCTCTCCCAGGCGCTCGCGCACCTCGCGCGTGAGCACGCGCTCCACCAGGGGATCCAGCGCCTCGATGCCGCGCACCACCGGATCCAGCAGCTCCACGCGCACCGGCGTGTGGATGCCCAGCCGCGTGCGCTCCTCCGCGGGCGAGCAGACATACGTGGCGACGATGTCGCACGGCCCCACCTCTCGCAGCGCATGCACGAAGGTGACGGCCAGGTCCGCCTCGTCCGAGGCATCCACACCCACCATCACCCCCAGGCGCCGCCGGCCGCGGGCCCAGTCCGCCAGCGCTCCCTCGCGGCGCACCACGAGCACCGGGGCGGAGGCTCGGCGCGCCAGGCGCTCGGACAGCGGGGTGCGGCGCAGGACAGGGGTGTGCCAGCCCTCC
>NZ_DASPHO010000604.1:0-24144 GCF_035629615.1 Hyalangium sp.
CGTCTGGTACACCAGCAGGTGCTCGCCCGGCTCGGACTTCGCCTCGAGGATCTCCGGCCGGAGGATGGAGGGCGCCAGCGTGGTGCGCTCCTTGCGCACCGGCGGGTAGAAGAACGTGGTGACGAGGTAGTGGAACGCGCCTGGCAGCTTGGCCTTGACGAGGGTCCGCGTGGCCTCGTAGGCATCCTCCCAGCCCGCCAGCAGCTCCGGCTCGTGCTTGCAGCGGTTGATGATCTGCATGTTGTCCACGCTGATCACCGGCAGCCGGTGCACCTTACCGAACATGTAGCTGAAGGACTCGAAGTCGCTCACCACCACGTCCGGCTGGAACTTCTCCGCCAGCTCGAAGTACTGGCGGACGTTCTGCGGCCAGCCCGCCACCGCGCCCTGCAGGTTCTGCAAGAGCGTCTGCCACTTGCTCACCGAGTTGCCTTCATAGGCCAGGGTGTAGCCCCAGATGCCGTGCACGTTCTGGAAGCGCTTCTCCAGGTAGTCCCGTGCGCGCCCGGAGACGACGATGTGAACCTCGTGCTCCTTCGTGAGCTCCTCGAGCAGCACCCGCGAGCGCGTCGCGTGTCCCATGCCCTCGCCAACGACACCGTAGAGGATTCGCATGGCTCCACAGCATACGCAGGTTATGGCGCTCGCGCCCGGGCGGTGATAGCTCCAAGGCCATGAGCGCGACCCCGGACAGCTCCCCCCCACCGCCCCGCTCCTCGCTCGGCCGCGCCGCCTTCGTCGGGCTCGCCGCAGGCATGGTGTTCGGCGGAGCATGGCTGCTGGTGCTGGGCCTGCGCGGCCTCTTCGCCCCGGCCGACTGCGGGCCCATCAGCCCGAACGAGTGCGAGCTGATCACCAGCGCCGCTGCCCATGTCGGCCGTGTGCAGGCCATGTGCGGAGCCGCCCTCATCGCGCTCGCGCCAGCCCTCTACGTCCTGCTTCGCCCCTACCTCGCTCCTCGGCCCACGGAACCCAGGCCCTCCTGAGCACCTGGCGAGGAGTCTCTCCCTTCCCTTCGTGGCTGAGCGCCCACCGGCCCTCCTGCCTGGCAACAAGCCGCATTCGTGGCGCGGAGGCGTAAGAAAAGCTAATTAATTCTGGCCTAATGCTTCAGCTCCAGTGTAGGAGGCGCTCTTATGCAGCTAGAATCCCTCAAGATGTTCTGTGACGTGGTGGAGACGGGCTCCTTCTCTCGCGCCGCGCAGCTCAACCATGTGACGCAGTCGGCGGTGAGCCAGCAGATCCGCGCGCTGGAGAACCGGTACGAGCAGAAGCTCCTGTCGCGCAGCGCTCGCCAGGTGACTCCCACGCCAGCAGGCGAGCGCCTGTTCCGCGGGTGCAAGGAGATCCTCGCCCGCTTCGCCGAGGTGGAGGCGGAGATCCGCGAGCAGGCCAGCGAGGTGCAGGGCACCAGCACGGTGTCCACCATCTACTCCGTGGGCCTGCACGAGCTGCAGAACGTGCAGAAGCAGCTCCTGAAGACGCATCCCAAGGTGAACATGCGCTTGAACTACCGGCGCAATGATCAGGTGTATGACGACGTCATCCTCGGGGCGGCGGAGATCGGCATTGTCGCCTACCCGCAGCCGCGCGCGGGCGTGGACATCCTCCCGTTCCGCGACGACAAGCTGGGGGTGGTATGTGCGCCCAACCACGCGTTCGCCAGCAAGGCGAAGGTGAGCCTCACGGCGCTGTCCGGAGTGCCCTTCATCGCCTTCGATCGCGAGGCCCCCACGCGCAAGGCGCTGGACCGGCTGTTCCGCGAGAAGAACCTGGACCTCAACCCCGTGATGGAGATGGACAACGTCGAGACCATCAAGCGCGCGGTGGAGATGGGGCTGGGGGTGGCCATCCTCCCGCTGTCCACCTGCCAGGCCGAGGTGCAGAACGGCACGGTGGTGGTGAAGCCGTTTGCCGAGGGGCCCGTCTCCCGGCCCATCGGCCTGCTCATCCGCAAGGGGAAGTATCTGGATCGCGCCTCCGCGGCGGTGCTCGAGGCCTTCAAGCTGGCGGCAGCGGTCGAGGAGTAGCCGCCGCCCGGACCCAGGAGCCGCTCACTCCTGGAAGATGGCCACGTGGGGCGTGCCGTCCTCGCCCATGGAGCCGCGGTACATGCCGGTGGAGTTGAAGGGGGTGGCGATGTTGCCGAGCGCGTCCATGGCGATGACGCCGCCCTCGCCCCCCGCCTTCACCAGCACATCCATCACCAGCGAGCTCGCGGACTCCTGCAGCGGCAGGTCCAGGTACTCCAGGCGGGCGCAGATGTCGCGCGCCACGGTGTAGCGGATGAAGTACTCGCCATGCCCCGTGGCCGAGACGGCACAGCGCGCGTTCGCGTAGGTGCCCGCGCCGATGATGGGCGAGTCCCCGACGCGGCCGTAGCGCTTGTTCATCATTCCGCCCGTAGAGGTGCCCGCCGCCAGGTTCCCCGCCTGATCCAGCGCCACCGCCCCCACGGTGCCGAGCTTCTCCTCGCCCGTGGCCGCGCCCTGGGAGGCCTTCTCCTTCTCCAGCGCCTTCTGGAGCTGCTCCCAGCGCTCCTCGGTGTGGAAGTACTCTGCGGGCACCAGCTCGACGCCCTGCTCCTTGGCGAAGGCCTCCGCGCCCTCTCCTACCATCATCACGTGCGAGGACTTCTCCATCACCTTGCGCGCCAGATCGATGGGGTTCTTCACGTGGTGTAGCCCTGCGACGGCGCCCGCCGCGAGCGTCCGGCCGTCCATGATGGAGGCGTCCAGCTCGTTCTGCCCGGTGTGGTTGAAGACAGCGCCCTTGCCGGCATTGAAGAGGGGCGAGTCCTCCAGGATGCGGATGGCGGCGCTCACGGCATCCAGGCTGGTGCCGCCTCGAGCGAGGAGGGCGTGGCCGGCCTGGAGGGCCTCGGTGAGCTTCGCGCGGTACGCGGCCTCCTTCTCGGGGGTGAGCGCCTCGCGGCGGATAGCGCCTGCCCCGCCGTGGATGACAATGCCCCACTGGAGCTTGCGCTTGGGAGGCGGCTCTGAGGCCAGCAGCGCCTCTTCCTTCGCGGCGGACTGAGCGGAGACGCAGCCGGACAACGCCGCCAGGACCGCGAGCACGGGGAGGAGCGTGCGACGAGAGGGGAGAACGAAGAGCATGCGCGGGGTTATCTCACCGCGCTCGAACCGTGGCAGCCGAAATCCCGACGCTGGGTTCACCCTCGCACTGCTTCGCCTTCGCAAAGCCGGCGCGCGCTGGGGCGCCCCACGGCACCCCGCACCTCTCGAGGTGGCACCGGCATCCTGTCTCTGCTCTCTGCCACCCACCCGGGGCGGCTGCGGCCTTATCAGGCCGCGTCCGTTGCTGGGTCGATCAGCCAGTCTTCGTCCTTGAGCGGCCCGCCGAACTCGTCCTCCACCGACCGGATGAGGGCGATGTTGCGCTTGTCGTTCTCCGTCAGGCGCGCGTCGGTGTAGTTCGGGTCCTGGCGGTACCAGCTCATGGCCTTGAAGTGCGCCTGGAGGATCTTCGACTTGAAGGGCCGACCGCGTCGCGCGTAGAGGGTGTTGCGCAGCAGCCGCAGGTCCCTCAGCGAGAGCTGGCGCAGCTCCTGGACGGAGATGACTCGATCCAGAGAGGCCTGAGCGCCCTTCTCCAGCTTCCCGGTGTCGCTGGCGAAGCTCCCCAGCGAGCGGCTGATGAGGCCCAGATCAATGCGGTCCTCGGCCGACAGCTTGTCCTCGCTGAACTTCGGGTCCGGCCGGTACCACTTCTCCTCCCGGAAGAAGCAGTCACGCGAGTGCGTCCCCTCGCAGTTCGCCCCGGTGCAGCCCTCTTTCTCGTCCAGCGGATCCTGAGGCTCGGCGCACGAGCGCACCGTGCGGCCGTCCTTCAGCTTCCACTCGTAGACGTCGTTCCACACCTTCCCCGCCCGCGCGAAGATCGTGTCCTCCATGCGCCGCAGCTCACGCTCGGTGAAGGACTGCTCGCGCACGCCGATGAAGTGCACGTTCTTCCGGTCCGCGTCCGACAGCAGCTTGTAGGTGAACTTCGGGTTCGGCTTGAACCAGGGCTGCTTCTGGAAGTGATCGCGCAGCCACGGCTTCCGGAAGCCGGCCCAGCCATAGCGGGCGAAGATGGTGTTGCGCAGGATGGCCAGCTCGCGCAGCGACTTGCCCTCCAGCAGCTCTCCCTCGCAGTTGACACGTGGAGGGATCAGCTCCTCGATGATCTCGCAGGGCATCACCTTGGCCGAGTACCCGGGGATCTGGTCCGCGGGAGCCGGGACATAGGCGCCCTCCTTCGGTTTCTTCCCCTGCGCCGCCGCGGGCAGCGCCACCAGCGCCACCAGGAGCAGCGCAGCACGCCCGAGCGGGCTTCTCCTCGAGTCCATCCGTGGGCCTCCCTCTTCAGTACAGCTTACGCAGGCGGGCCGCGAAGAAACCATCCCAGCCCTCGGGTCCCGGCAGGGTGCGCAGCCACGCCTGACTCTGCGGCAGCTTCACCCCCTGCAGCACCGGAGGCTCCGCCGTCCACTCCGGGTGACTCCGCAGGAACATGTCCACCTGGTCCTGCCCCTCCTGAGGCTCCGTGGTGCACACCGCGTACACCAGCAGCCCTCCGGGCGGCACCCCCTCCTGGCAGTTCTCCAGGACGCGGCGCTGGAGCGAGGCCAGCCGGCCGATGTCCTCCTCCTTGCGCCGGTAGCGCAGCTCCGGGTGGCGCCTCAGCGTCCCCAGTCCGGAGCATGGCGCGTCCACCAGCACGGCGTGGAACTCGCCAAGCTCCGCCGGCAGCGGCTGCGTCGCGTCATGCGCCACCGCATGCAGCCGCCCCTGGAGCCCCAGCCGCTTCGCCTCGGACTCGATCTTCGGCAGCTTGTTGGCGTGAAGGTCCGCGGCCACCACCTCGTGCGCCTCCGCCAGGTGACACGCCTTGCCGCCCGGGGCCGCGCACGCATCCAGCACCCGCGCTGTCTCCGGGAAAGCCGCGTACACGCCCACCAGCTGCGCCGCCTCGTCCTGTACCTGCCAGAGCCCCTCGGAGTAGCCGTACACGTCCTCCAGGCGCCCCAGCGAGGGCAGGATGATCCCCACCGGAGACACGGTGGTGGGCTGCACCTCCAGCCCCACCTCGCGGAGCTGGGCCAGCAGCGAGTCGCGAGTCACCTTCGTGGTGTTCACGCGCACCACGATCGGCGGCGTCTGGTTGTCCGCTACGAGCATCGCCTCGGCGCGCTCGCGACCGAAGTGGCGGATCCACCGCTCCACCAGCCACCGGGGATGGCTCTCGCGGATGGAGAGGTACTCGGCGACGTCACCCTCCTGCGGCAGCGGAGGACCCGGCAGCTCCGCCAGCTTGCGGAGGATGGCGTTGACGAAGCCCGCCGCACGGGCGATCCCCAGATCCTTGAGGGCCTGCACTGTCTCCGCCACGGCCGCGCGCGCGGGCACGCGGGTGTGGAAGAGCTGATAGGCCCCCACCCTCAAGGCCGCGAGCACCCGATCCTCCATCGAGTCCAGCTTCCGGTCCGCGAAGCGGGCGATGGCGTAGTCCAGCGCGAGCTGCCGCCGGGTCGCGCCATACGCCAGCTCCGTGACGAGCGCCGCGTCTCGCGGATCCTTCAGCGGGGACTCCGACAGCATCGTGTCGAGCACGACGTTCAGGTACGCGTCGGTGGCCCGTACACGGGCGAGCACCTGGATGGCGAGGGCGCGCGCGCTCATTCTTCGAGCTGGGTCATCATGTCCACGAGCTGCTCATCCGAGAGGCGGCTCGCAGGCATGGTGGAGAGGGTGAGGGTCTGCAGGTTGTCCTCGAGCATGTCCCGGTAGCCACTCTCCGCGGGCGCCCCCCGCTGCACCTCCAGCCACTGCGTGCGGGCCCAGCTCGCCAGCGCTCCCGCCGTCAGCTTCCCAGAGAGCCGTTCGGCGATCTTCTGCCGCACCAGCGCGCGACTGAGCAGGTCCGCCGCGGGTGTCCCCTTCGAGCCACGTCCGATCGACTTCCCTGGCTCGGCCTTCGCAGGGGGCTCCGCCTGCGCCTTGCGTCCCAGCGTCTTTGCGGGCCCACCGGCCTCCGCCGTGCGTGCCAGCGCCTTCGCGGGTGCGGGCGCCTGCGCTTCCGCCTTGCGGCCGATCGTCTTGGCAGGGGCCTCCACGTCGGGCTTGGAGGCCTCCACCTTGCGGCCGATCGTCTTCGCCTTCCCAGGCGCCGCGGCCTTTCCGCGCTTGAGGTCGGCGGAGAGATCTCCCTGGGCGAAGCGATCGATCGCCTGGAGGTAGCTGTCGAAGCCCTTGCCGCTGAGCTGCGCCGCGCAGGCCGCCTTCAGCACGGACTGCTTCGCGCGCGCGCTGTCCAGGTGCACCTCGATCGCGGGCACACCCACTGCCTCCAGCGCATCCTTCAGCGCATACGAGCCGAACAGTCCCGAGGGGTTCACCACCACGCCGTGGATGCTTCGCCGCTCTGCGTGGAGCGTGTCGATGAGCACGCCCTCGTGGTTGGACTGGACGATCTTCAGCTCGATGTCGTGGCCGGCGGCTCGGGAGCGCAGCGCGCTGTTGAGGTCCTCGAACCGTCTGCCCGCAGTGCCCTCCCGCTCTCCGAGAAGGTTCAGGTTCGGCCCGTGCAGCACCAGGAGTCTCTTGCCCATCCGCGTGTCTCCTCTCGTGGCTCCAACAGCTCTCAGCTCTTGCTCTCCACCGGCGCCGCGAACGGCTGGCTTCCCAGTGCCAGCTTGTGGCCGGAGAGAAACTCGCCGGCGCTCATCACCCGCTTGCCCTCGGGCTGAACCTCCAGGAGGACGAGCGAGCCTTCCCCGCACGCCACCTCGAGCCCGCTCGGGCCCGCGGCCAGGATCGTGCCGGGAGCCCCGCTCCCCGTGCCCACCTTCGTCCGGTGCACCTTGAAGCGGGCGCCGTTCAGCCCTGTGAAGGCGCCCGGCCAGGGCGTGAAGGCGCGCACCTGGAGCTCCAGCTCCACCGCCGGCCGGTTGAAGTCGAGCAGCCCGTCCTCCTTCCGGATGATGGGCGCGAGCACCATGCCCTCGGTGGGCTGCGGCACGGGCTTCAGCTCCCCGCGCAGGTACGCCGGGAGCGACTCACGAAGGAGCTCCCCTCCGAGCCGGGAGAGCTTCTCGTGGAGAGCGGCGCTCGTGTCGTCCGGGGCGATAGGCAGGCGCTTCATGGCGATGACCGGCCCGGTATCCAGCCCCTCGTCCATGCGCATGAGGGCCACACCCGTCTCCGTGTCCCCATGAGCAATGGCCCACTGAATGGGGGCGGCGCCGCGGAAGCGGGGCAGCAGCGAGGCGTGCACGTTGACGCAGCCGTGGGCAGGCACCTCCAGCAAGTCCTTCGGGAGGATCTTCCCGTAGGCCGTCACCACGCACACGTCGGGCGCCAGCTTGCGCAGCTCCTCGGAGAACGGCGGGGTGCGCAGCTTCGCGGGCTGGAGCACCATCACGCCGCGCTCGAGCGCCAGCGCCTTCACCGGGGGAATGGCCAGGGCGTTGCCGCGCCCCTTGGGCTTGTCCGGCTGGGTGACGACCGCCACCACGTCGCCGACGTCGAAACAGGCCTGGAGCGACGCCACGGCGAACTCGGGCGTGCCCATGAAGACGATGCGGGGTCGGCTCATCGGGAGCTCTTCCTACGCAAGCCCCCGCTCTCGCGGGGAGAGCATGGGGATGAAGGTGTCGGGTGAAGGACCTTCCGCTCGCGCCTCAACGCGGGGGAGGCAGGGGGTGGCTGCCGCTGACAGGCCTGTCTACGGCCTCGCGCTTGCGCAAGTGCAGCTCCTCCAGTGTCTTGAGCGCGGCGCGGGCCTCCTCGGAGGCCGCCAGCGGCTGGAAGACCGCCAGGGCGTGGGCGAGCGCCTGGGCCTCGTCCGCCTCGCGCGCGCGGATGCGCTCCACCGCGTGGCTGAAGCGATCGAAGAACTTCTTCAGCTCGTCGTACTTGCGCAGCGGCCGCAGCCGCGGGTAGTGCCCCGCCGCGAGCGCCTCCACATAGAGGTTCATCACGTACACGGGGCCCGCCACGCGGTGGGTGAAGACCAGGCCGAAGAGGCCGAGCGCCACCGCCGTGCCCACCACCGCCAGCACGGTGAGCCAGAGGATCGTCATCCCGGCGAACCCCTCGGAGCCCGAGCCCGCTTCGAGCGCCGCGGTGTGGGCCCACCAGGCCAGCGCACCGAAGAGGCCGATGCTGCCCGCTCCGATGGAGCCCAGCATGAAGATGTACTTGAGCTGGAACTCCCGATCGATGAGGTACGTGCGGCGCTTCCAGGAGCGCTTCTGCGAATCCAGGACAGTGTCCGAGGCCATGTCGTTGACCAGCCTACCTCAACCAACCCGGGGGGTTTGACCCGTTCTTTCAAGGAGCGCTACGACTGCACATACCACCCACCCCGCAGCCACCTCCCAGGAGGCCCCATGCTCCGTTCCTTCGCCGCGCTGAGCCTAGCGCTCGCTCTCGCCGTCCTCTCGGGGTGCAAGGGTGACCCCAAGACACCTGAGTACTGGGAGAAGCAGCTCAGCAGCGCGAAGAAGAAGGACGGCCGGGTGCAGGTGCTGGAGACGCTGCGTACCTCCGGGAACCTGCAAGAGAGCTTCCTGCCCATGCTGCATGGCAAGCTGGCCTCGGAGAAGCGGCCGGAGGTGAAGGCTGCCCTGGCGCGTACCATTGGCGACCTCAAGAGCCCCTCCTCCCTCGAGGCGCTGCAGGCCGCGCTGGACCCGGGCGCCACGGACTCCGACACCGCCCTGGCGAACAAGGAGCTGGCGGCGGCGCTGGGCAAGCTGGGAGACCCGCGGGCAGCGCCGGCGCTGACGGAGCTGCTGCGCGCGAAGGACAGCTACACCCGCATCGAGGCCATCCAGGCGCTGGGCATCCTGCGCGCGCCCGGGGCGGTGGAGCCGCTGCTCAAGCTTGCCTCGAATGAGGACGCCGAGCCCTTCCTCAGCAAGAAGGCCATCGAGGCGCTGGGGCGCATTGGAGACCCCCGCGCGGTGCCCCTGCTGATGCGGATGCTGACCAAGGAGCGCAAGGGCATCTCCTTCTATGTGGAGAGCTCCTTCGCGCTCTACCAGGTGGGCACCCCCGCGGTGGATGCCGTGATCGCGGCGATGGAGAACCGGGATGCGGAGCTGGCGAAGTGGGCGAAGGACAACGGCGTCCACCCGGCCAGCTACGTGATGAAGGGTGCGCAGGTCCTCGGCGATCTGAGGGATCGCCGGGGGGAGGCGGTGCTGACCAAGCAGCTCTCCTTCACGAACGAGGAGCCTCGCATCCAGGCGCTGGTGAGGATGCAGGCGGCGGAGGCGTTGGGGAGGATCCGCGCGAAGGCGGCGGTGCGTCCGATCGCCGCGCTGGTGAGCGAGGAGGATCCCACGGTGCGGACCTCCTACGTGCGAGCGCTGGTGATGCTGGGCGGGCGCGACGCGGTGCCAGCGCTGCAGAAGGCCGCGGAGAAGGGGGACTGGTACGCTCGCGAGGCGGCGATGCGCGGCGTGGCACTGCTGGGAGAGGCGCAGGAGCTGCCCCTCTTGGCGAAGTGGGCCCAGGCCGAGCCCGCCGTCACCACCAAGGAGTGCCAGGAGTACGGTGGGGACGGCTGCGAGAATCCGGACGCGCTCGGGCTGAAGCGGGCGGAGGCCATCCTCCGTTACAGCAAGGTGCTGGAGGCGGTGAAGGCGTGCACCGTGGATGCGGGCTGCTGGGCGCAGAAGCTGGGGGACAAGGAGGTGCGCGTGGTGGAGCGTGCGGCGCTGGAGCTGGGGCGCTCGGGGAGCCCGCAGCATGCGGCGGCCATGGCCGAGCGGCTTGCTGAGAAGGACCTGGATGCGCGCTTCGCCCTCATCCAGGCGCTGGACTGGCTGGTGGGTGACTCGAAGGAGGCGGCGACGAAGGCCCGCGAGGCGCTGCCGAAGATCCAGGCCCAGCTCGCCGAGGAGAAGGGCAACTCCCACTTCATCAAGGTGAACGAGGACTTGCGCCGGCTTGTCTTCCGGCTCGAGAGGGCCTGACAGGCCCCCGCCTCCAGCCCGCTTGGCTCTACCTTGCTGAGCGGGCTCGCGAGGCCGAGGACTTCTTCTTTGCTGGGCTCGAGGTGGCTCGCTTCCTGGCCGTCCCGGCCTTGGCGGCTGCGGGCTTCTTCGCGGCCCGCGGCGCCGCTCTCTTCGCTCCCTTGGGCGGAAGGGTGGCGGCGTGTTCGAGGGAGCGCCGCAGCCATCCCTTCAGCTCCTTCGCGCTGTCGATGATGGCAGGAGGCAGGGACACGTACTCCTTCATCAGCCGCCCGGGGAACGGCGCGAAGATCTCCGCCCCCTTTTCACTCACCAGCTTCTGGCGATCCCCCTCGGCGAGGCGAACGATGAGATTCTCCTGGTGCAGGCCGGTGAACATGTTTCCGTTCACGAAGGCGCACGGGTAGCCGAACATCTTCCGACGCTCGACCCGTGCGTCCTCCGGCAGTGCCGACTGGAAGGCATTCACGAGCGCCTCGGGCGATTTCCTCCACTTCATCATGCTCCCCCCTTGTCGCGCCCGGGGTCAGCCTGTCCTCATGGCAGGGACTGGGCGCCTGAATCGCGGCCACTCTGCCACGTCATGGCCCCTGACTCCCAGAACAGGCGCTCTCTCGAAAGGAATTCACATGAAGGAGCAGGCAGACTCCAGCCATGTCTCTGGTGGATACCTCGTCGCCCGGCCCGTGGCGCGCGAAGGGACGTTTTGGGATGCCAGCCTCGTCCCGGCCACGCTCTGGACCGCCTCCGATTGCCTGGCCAGTGTGGCCCCTGACACCTGGGCCCTCGAATGGGTCCACATGGAGGAAGCGGAGCGCCTCACCGAGGCCGAAGACTTCGACCTCCCGCGCGACCGCGTGCCCGAGCTCATCTCGTGGGCGACATCCCGGTTCGACCAAGACTTCGGCTGGCCGAACGTCTTCCTGACGCTGGCGGCAGCGCGGGAGTTCTGCGCGCGCTTCGTCCCCGGAGACAGCGATGCGGCCATCCTAGGGCTGGCGCTGGCCCGCGAGGATGCCGATGACTTCCTCCAGCGCTGCACACCCGGCGAGCGGGAGGGTGCTCCCGGGGTGTACCAGTGCCTCATGAGGAGGCAGGAACCGGAGGCCGGAGGGCAACTGCTGGGTTCAGAGGTCCTGGGCTTTGATCACGGCTCCTTCCACTCATCCCTGTGCAACGCACTGGAGCGCGACTTCGCGGCGAAGTTCGGAGCTCGTCCCAACGCGCAGGGGCTCTATGACGATCACTCGCTGGCGAGGCAGTGCGCGGCCCACGTAGACCGTGGCGAGGTGGGAGCAGAGCCATGCGTCTGGCGGGCCTGGGCTCTGACCCGGTATGCCCGCTGAAGCCTCTGGAGCAGCTCGCTGAGACCGTGCTGCTCCAGGTGGAGCTCGGCGGAAAGCCTGGAGAGTGACCGCTCGCTCCCCCGCTCCCTCTCTCCTCCCGTCCGGGAATGAATGCCTAGGTTTCCCTCAAGGACGATTCGAGACTTGGGAGGAACGATGACAAGGCAAGGCTGGAAGGGTTTCGTACTCGCGGGTCTGCTGGGGCTGACCGGGCTCGCGGTGGGCTGTAGCGAGCGCAGCAAGGCCGATGTGCGCGAGGGAGCCCGTGAAGCGGGCGAGGAGATTGGCGAGGCCGCCAAGGAAGTGGAGAACGCCGGCAAGGAGGCCGCGGATGGCTTCCGCGACGGGTTTGGCGGCTCCGGAACGGACAAGAAGATCGGCGACGGCAAGATCGGCGACAAGGAGGGCGTCATCAACGACGGCGAGGGCCCCTTCGAGCAGAACGATCAGCGCGGCGAGGACAACCCCCTCCGGGATGGTGAGGGCCCGCTGGAGGAGAACCGCTAGCGACGTGGGCGGGCCCTCCATTCCGGCGGGCTCCCCTCTTCCAGTACACTCTGCTGCGACGAGCCCCCGGGATGGATTCCTGCTCCGTCGCCCTCCATGCCATACGCCCCCCCGACGCTCACCCTTCCTGCCTCCGGCACCCTGCTCGCAAGCCGCTTCCTCCTTCAACGCCTGGCAGGCCGCGGCGGCATGGGCTCCGTCTACAGGGCCTTGGACACCACGAACGGCCAGCCCGTGGCCGTGAAGCTGATCCAGGCGGCGGCAGACTCCGACTCGGCCCGGCGCTTCACGCGCGAAGCCCGGCTGCTCTCGGAGGTGCACCACCCCAGCGTCGTCTCCTACGTGGCCCATGGCTTCACCGAGCAGGGCCAGCCCTTCCTCGCCATGGAGTGGCTGGAGGGTGAGGATCTCGCGCAGCGGCTGGTCCGTCAGCCGTTGAGCCTCTCGGACACGCTGAACCTGATGCGCCGCATTGCCCAGGGGCTCGCCATCACCCACAGCCAGGGCATCGTCCACCGCGACATCAAGCCCTCCAACCTCTTCCTGCGCGGCGGGCGGATGGAGGACGCGGTGCTGCTGGACTTCGGGCTGGCGCGGCTGGTGGCCACCTCCCAGGCGCTGACGGGCAGTGCCGCCGTGCTCGGCACCCCGGGGTACATGGCGCCCGAGCAGGCCTCGAGCCAGCAGGAGATTGCCCCCAGCGCGGACATCTTCTCCCTGGGGTGCGTGCTGTACGAGTGCCTCACGGGCCAGGCCCCCTTCCGTGCCCCCCTGCTGACCGCGGTGCTGGCCAAGATCCTCTTCTCCGAGCCCGCACGGCTGGGCACGGTGCGGCCCGAGCTGCCCGCCGAGCTGCAGGCGCTGATGGACCGGATGCTGGCGAAGGACCCGGCGAAGCGAATCCCGGATGCCGCACACCTGCAGCACGCGCTGCATGAGCTGGGGACTCTCTCCGAGGTGCCTCCCCCAAGCCCCTCCAGGCCGCAGGCACCTCTCCACCTGACTCAAGCCGAGCAGCACCTGGTGAGCGTGCTGCTGGCCACCGCTCAGGTGAGCGCCGAGGAGACTCCCACGCTCGACCCCGAGGAGGTGAAGCAGGCCCGACGGCGGATGATCCCTCTGCTGCAAGAGCTTCGCACACACGGGGCGTGCGCCGAGATGCTGGTGGACGGCTCGCTGCTGGCGACCTTCCAGCTGGAGCGCGGCACCGCCACCGATCAAGCGGCCCTGGCTGCCCACTGCGCCCTGGCCGTCAAGGAGCGCTGGGACGAGAGCTTCGTGGTGCTCGCCACCGGACTGACCCTGCGCGGCGAGCCGCTGCCCGTTGGCGAGGTGATGGACCGGGCCGGCGAGTTCCTCCGGAAGGTGGCACGAGAGCCCACCGCCAGGAGCCAGGTGACGCTGGACGCGACCACCGCGGGGCTGCTGGGCCCTCGCTTCCAGCTCGACAAGTCCCCCACCTCCGGCACCTTCCTGCTGCACGGCGAGCACCTGAGCGTGGATGAGTCCCGCCCGCTCCTGGGCCGCCCCACCCCTTGTGTGGGCCGCGAGCAGGAGCTGGCCATGCTGGAGCTGGCCTTCACCGCCTGTGTGGAGGACACCTCCGCCCGGGCCCTGCTCGTCACCGCCCCGCCCGGCACCGGCAAGTCCCGCCTGCGCCACGAGTTCCTGCGCCGCCTGGAGCACCGGGACCAGCACATGCTCGTGCTGCTCGGGCGCGGCGACCCGATGAACGCGGGCTCCGCCTATGGCCTGGTGGGCGAGGCCGTGCGCCGGCTGTGCGGCATCCTGGATGGCGAGCCGCTGGAGGTCCGGCGCAGGAAGCTGGCCTGGCGCGTCAATCAGTCCCTGCCGCCGGAGCTGAGGAAGGACACCCTCGAGTTCCTCGGAGAGCTGTGCGGGGTGGCCTTCTCTCGCGAGGACAGCCCCAAGCTGCGCGCGGCCCGCGAGGATCCGCGGCTGATGACCGTCCAGGTGACGCGCGCCCTGGTCACCTTCCTCCAGGCCGAGCTCTCCAAGGCCCCAGTGCTGCTGGTGTTGGAGGATCTGCACTGGAGCGATGCGCCCAGCGTGAAGCTGGTGGACGAGCTGCTGCTCGAGCTGGCCGGGCGGCCGCTCCTGGTGCTGGCGCTGGCCCGTCCCGAGGTGAAGGAGCTCTTCCCAGAGCTCTGGGGGCCCCACCTGCAAGAGGTGCCCCTGCGGGGCCTGAGCCAGAGAGCCTGCACCCGGCTGATCCACGAGGTGCTGGGCCGCCAGGTGCCCGAGGCCACGGTGGCCCGCGTGGTGGAGCAGTCGGCAGGCAACGCCTTGTTCCTGGAAGAGCTCATCCGCAGCGAGGCAGAGGGGCACGGCCAGGAGACGCCGGGCACGGTGCTGGCCATGCTCCAGACCCGGCTCCAGCGCCTGGAGCCCCGGCCTCGGCGCGCGCTGCTGGCCGCCAGCATCTTTGGCCGCGCCTTCTGGAGCCGGGGCGTCCAGGCGCTGCTGAGGGACACGCTCTCCCTGGAGGAGCTGGAGCGCAACCTTCAACAGCTGACAGAGCTGGAGGTGGTGCAACGCCAGCCTGGGAGCCGCTTCCCGGGAGAGACCGAGTACCGCTTCCGCCATGCGCTGGTGCGGGACGCGGCCTACAGCCTGGTGCCTGGCGGTCTCAGGCCCATCGGGCACCGCGTGGCCGGGGAGTGGTTGGAGCGGACGGGAGAGCAGGATCCTTGGGTGTTGGCCGAGCACTACCAGCTGGGGCAGCAGCAGGAGCGGGCGGTGCACTTCTTCACCCGCGCCGGCGAGCGGCTCTTCGAGCGGCAGGACATGCCGGGTGCGGAGCGCTGCCTGGAGGCGGCCCTGGCCTGTGAGCCCGTGGGCCCGGCGCTGGCGGAGCTGCGCGTCCTGGAGGTGCTGATCGCCTTCTGGCGGGAGGACTTCGAGCGCCTGTTCCGCGTGGGAGAGAAGGTCCAGCCCGAGCTGGCCCTGGGCAGCGCGCCATGGGCCCGGGTGACGGGAGGGATGATCCTCATGGGCGCCCAGTGCGGCCGGCATGCGGACGTGGCCCGGCTGGGCATGCTCCTGCTGAGCACTCCCCCGGCTCCCGAGGCCAGGACAAGCTACATCGAGACGGCCACCTTCCTCACCGCCATGAACAGCTGGTGCGGGCTGCGGAGGGAGGCCCTCACCGTCCTGGAGAGCCTGGACGCGGTGGGGGTGGACATCCTGTCGCGGGACAACATCGCGCGGGGCTGGACGTACTGCGCGCGGGCCTATGTCCACCACTTCCTGGAGCCCCGCCCCTGGCAGGCCTGTCTCCAGGCAGAGGAGGCGGTCCGGGCGTTCCGGGAGGTGAACTCGGAGCGCAACCGGACGGCGCCCCAGGCCGTCTGGGGGCTGACGCTGGAGGCAGCCGGGGACATGCCCCGCGCCATCGAGGTGCTGCGCGACGCGGTGGAGACCTGCCAGCGGGCCGGCCAGACATACGCGACCGCGGCCACGCAGATGCAGCTGGTCCTGGTCCTGTCCAGCAGCCCCGAGCCCGCGCACCAGGAGGAGACGGGCCACCTGGCGCGCCACCTGCTGGAGACGACGAAGGGCAACCTGCTGCACCTGGGCGTGGCCCACCTCGCACTGGCGAAGGTGGCGGGAGCCCAGGGCTGGCACTCGGAGGCCGAGAGCCACGTCCGCCAGGCGTGTGAGCTCGTCGGCGTGCTCCTGCACTTCCAGCTCATCGCCCGCACGCTCCTGTCCGTGACGCTGCGGGCCCAAGGGCGTGTCGCGGAGGCGCGGGCAGAGGTGGAGTCGGGCGTGCAGCTGTTGGAGCGGATGGGAGGACTGGGAGACGGGGCGGTAGGGGCGTGGCTGGCGCTGGCCGAGGCCTGCTTCGCGCAAGGAGACACCAGCTCCGGCGAGCGGGCCCTGCGCCAGGCCTCACGCTGCATGAGCCTGCGCGCGGCGGACATGCCGGACGCGGCCACCCGCGAGCGCTTCCTGAGCCGGGTGCCCGAGAATGCTCGCACCCTGGAGCTGGCCCTCAAGCAGTGGGGGAAGGACTGGGAGCGCCACGCCGTGCCGTAGCCCGGCACCGGCAGAGGCGCTCCCGGGGGTGGTGCAGGGGTGAGGGACGGACCCCCACCCCTACCCCGTGCCTCAGTGCTGAGGCCCGCGCGGAGGAGGCCCTGCCTCCTGGAGCGCGCGGTACTCCGCGTCCTCGAAGACCCGCGAGCGGATGAGGAAGCGGACACCCTCGGGAGCCTCCGCCGAGAAGCCGCTCCCCCGCCCTGGCACCACGTCCACCGTCAGGTGGGTGTGCTGCCAGTACTCGAACTGCGGGCCGGAGATGTAGAAGGGCGTGTCCACGATCGTCCCCAGGAACACATCCTGCTGGCCGACCTTGAAGTCACCCCTCGGGAAGCACATTGGCGCGCTGCCGTCGCAGCAACCTCCCGACTGGTGGAACATCAACGGGCCATGGATTCCCTGCAGCTTGCGCAGCAGCGCCTCGGCCTGAGGCGTCACCGCCACTCGCGCCACGCTCATGGAGCCTCCCTCCGCCACGGCCTAGAAGAAGCCCATGGGCTTCGGGTCGTAGCTCACCAGCATGTTCTTCGTCTGCTGGTAGTGGTTGAGCATCAGCTTGTGGTTCTCGCGGCCGATGCCTGACTGCTTGTAGCCGCCGAACGCCGCGTGCGCCGGGTAGAGGTGGTAGCAGTTCACCCACACGCGGCCCGCCTGGATCGCCCGGCCCATGCGGTACGCCGTGTTCGTGTCCCGCGTCCACACGCCCGCCCCCAGGCCGTACAGCGTCTCGTTGGCGATGGAGAGCGCATCCTCCATGTCCTTGAACCTCGTCACCGACACCACCGGGCCGAAGATCTCCTCCTGGAAGACGCGCATCTTGTTGTGGCCCTCGAAGATGGTGGGCTCCACGTAGTAGCCCTCCGCCAACGCGCCCGACAGGCTCGCGCGGCCGCCACCCGTGAGGACCTTGGCGCCCTCCTTCTTGCCGATGTCGATGTACGAGAGGATCTTCTCCAGCTGATCGTTGGAGGCCTGCGCGCCGATCATCGTCTTCGGATCCAGCGGGTTGCCCTGGACGATCTTCTGGGTGCGCTCCACGGCCTTCGCCATGAAGGCGTCGTAGAACTTGTCCTGCACCAGCGCGCGAGACGGGCAGGTGCACACCTCACCCTGGTTGAGGGCAAACATCGCGAAGCCCTCGAGCACCTTCTCCGCGAAGTCGTCGCTCTTGTCGAACACGTCCGCGAAGAAGATGTTGGGCGACTTGCCGCCCAGCTCCAGCGTCACCGGGATGATGTTCTCCGACGCGTACTGCATGATGAGGCGACCGGTGGTCGTCTCACCGGTAAAGGCGATCTTGGCGATGCGCTTGTTGCTGGCCAGCGGCTTGCCCGCCTCGATGCCAAAGCCGTTCACCACGTTGAGGACACCGGGAGGAATCAGGTCCCCCACCAGCTTCATGAGCTCGAGGATGGTGGCTGGCGTCTGCTCGGCGGGCTTGAGCACCACGCAGTTGCCCGCGGCCAGCGCCGGCGCCAGCTTCCACGCCGCCATCAGCAGTGGGAAGTTCCAGGGGATGATCTGGCCTACGACGCCCAGCGGCTCGTGGAAGTGGTACGCGACGGTGTTCTCATCCAGCTCGCCCAGGCTGCCCTCCTGCGCGCGGATGACGCCCGCGAAATAGCGGAAGTGATCGATGGCCAGCGGCAGGTCCGCCGCCATCGTCTCGCGGATGGGCTTGCCGTTGTCCCACGTCTCGGCCACCGCCAGCTTCTCGAGGTTGGCCTGCATCCGGTCGGCGATCTTGTTGAGGATGTCCGCACGGCTGGTGACGGACGTCTTGCCCCACGAAGCCTTGGCCTTGTGGGCCGCGTCCAGGGCCTTCTCGATGTCCTCGTGGTTGGAGCGGGGAATCTCGCAGAACGCCTTGCCCGTCACCGGGGTGATGTTCTCGAAGTACTGGCCGCGCACGGGCGGGACGAACTCACCACCGATGTAGTTGCCGTAGCGGCTCTCGAACTGGATCTTGCTGCCGGGCTGACCGGGAGCCTCATAGATCTTCGACATCTCTGAACCTGCCTTTCGGGTTGTGGGGGGGAGGGAAGGTAGAGACCTGCACGGTAGGCCGTCGAACGCGGCCGCTGCAAACCCTCAGGAAACTGTTCACAACTGGAGGAACATCCCGCGCGCGGGCAGTGTCCCAGGCTCCCGTGAGAATCGCTCTGACTTGCCTGCTGCTGACCTGTGCGCTGACGGCCCATGCGAAGGATCGGGTTGCCGCTGCGCGTCAAAACAAAGCCCAGATCCTCTCCGAGCTCTTCGCGGCCGCGGGGGTGTCCTACCCGCCGGAGGAGCTGTACCTGCGCGCCTTCAAGCACGAGAAGGAGGTGGAGGTCTGGGCAGGAGCCCGGGGCAAGCCGCTGACGAAGGTGAAGACGTACCCGGTCTGCTACGCGTCCGGCGAGCTGGGGCCCAAGCGCCAGGAAGGGGACCTGCAAGTGCCCGAGGGCTTCTACACCATCGATCTGTTCAACCCCCGGAGCACCTACCACCTCTCCATCCGGGTGAGCTACCCGAACGAGTCTGATCGGATCCTCGGCAAGCGGCCCCTCGGCGGCGCGATCATGGTCCACGGCAACTGCGTGAGCATCGGCTGCATCGCCATCGAGGACGGCCCCATCGAGGAGCTGTACGTGCTGACGCTGGACTCGCGGGCAAAGATGGGCCGCAACGTGCCCATCCACATCTTCCCCCGCCGGTTGGACGCCGCCGGCCTGGCCGAGCTGGCGAAGCTGCCGCACGCCAACGAGCAGCTCCTCACCTTCTGGCGGGGCCTGGAGCCGGGCTGGCGGATCTTCGAGGAGACAAAGCGCCCCCCCCGGGTGTCCGTGGACCTCAAGACGGGGGCCTACCGCGTCAAGCCGGAGCGTCCCCTGTCTGCGACGCCTGGGCCACGGGCCGCACAGGCAGGACCCGCGGCAGGCGGAGGGTGAAGGTGGTGCCCTGGTCGGGCTGGCTCTCCACTTGGATTCGCCCGCCGTGGGCCGTGACGATGCCATGCACCACCGCGAGCCCCATGCCCGTGCCCTCGCCCAGGGGCTTGGTGGAGAAGAAGGGCTGAAAGAGCTTGTCCAGCACCTCGGGGGACATCCCCTGCCCGGTGTCCCGCACCACCATCACCACCTCCTCGCCCTCTTGCCGGGTGGAGATGGCGATCTTCCCGTGCTCCTTCATGGCCTGGGCCGCGTTGATGAGCAGGTTGATGACCACCTGGGCCATCTGCTGGGGCTTGCCCATCATCCGGGGCAAGGGGCCCAGCTCCAGCTCCACCTTGCACCGTGCCTCGATCCGGCCGTGGGTGATGCGCAAGGCGGCCTGGATCTCCTCGTTCAGGTCGTACTCGACCATGGGCTCGGGATCCCCTCGGGCGAAGCGGCGCAGGTCCGAGACGATGGTGGCGATCCGCTGGATGCCATCCAGGGTGGCCGGGAGCACCTCGGTGACATACTCGCCCAGCACCTCAGGCAGCTCCTTCTGGGCTCGCAGATCCCGGTAGAGGGCGTTCACGTTGCTCTTCACGTAGGAGAGCGGGTTGTTGATCTCGTGCGCGATGCCCGCGGCGAGCATGCCCAGGCTGGAGAGTCGATCCTGCTCACGGCCCCGCTGGTGGGCCTGCGCCAGCTCCTCGTGGGCGCGTGCGAGCTCCTGGTGCCGCTGCGCCAGCCGCTCCAGGACGATCTTCAACAAGGCCACTCGGGCGTTGGAGATGCCATAGACGAGCGCTGAGATGACGATGAAGACGAGCGGCACGAGCGGCGAACAGCCCTCCAGCACGGCGACGATCCCCGTCAGCAGGATCAGCCCGAAGACAACGTAGCGAAACCAGCGCGCGAGGTGGGTGTCAATCCAAAGGACGTTGAGCGGGAGGTAGAGCCAGACCGGGAGCTGCCAGTCAGAGAAATGGCCGAAGACGAAGTTGGCCAGCAGGTTGATGATCAGCCGGGCGGCATCCACGGTGCGCGCCCGCTCCGAGAAGAACTGCTTTGCAACGAGGACGTTGAAGCCCACCAACAGGACGAACACCCCCGTGAGGAGGATGATGTCCCTCCACCGGCCCCACACCGAGGCAACCAGCAACACATGGGTCACGGTGACAGCGAGGGTGACGAACCGATTCAAGCTCTCATAGACCCCTACCGCTGCAGGGTCCTGATCCAGCTCCAGCACGTTCATGGACATCCCCCCGGTGGGCCGCCCCAAGGATGAGGGGGTAGCATAGTGCCCCGCTACGGCTCGGCCCAGGCCGCATAGGTGCGACTGTCTACAGACAGAGAGTCAACTGCTCGCGGTGCCAATGATCGGGCTGGCAGCGACAAGCCTGCTCTGTACACGGCGGGCCTCGGCCCGAGGCTCACTCCTTCTCCTCGAGGTGGAGCTTCTTCAGCACCTCCTGGAGCTTCTCGGGCGGGAGGTTGGCCCGCTCCAGCGACTTCCGGAGCCCCTCGGCCTTCTTGTACACAGCCTGGTAACCACACTCGGGGAGGAACTCCGGGAGCGCGGCGTAGAGGAGGTTGCGCGGATAGTCCCGGCACATGCCCGGGCGGCTGTCGTACGAGTCGCACTGCTTCGTGACGGGATCGTAGTGCGTGCAGCGGAAGGCGAAGAGCTTCAGGCGGCGATCCTCGCCGATGAGCTCGAAGCCGTTGATGACGCGGTGCCAGGTGAGCGCCAGCCAGCGCAGCGACCGCAGGCGGAACACGGGCGTGCTCACCGGAATCATGGGGGACTCACAGCACTTGCCACAGCCGTTGCATGAACCTGTCAGGCGATAGCGTGGCTCCCCCTTGGCGCGGAGGATCAGGCGAGTGATGCCGAGATCGATCGTGTAGCGCAGCAGCGCGATCTTCTTGATGAGGCGTCGGAGGGGACCGTCCCTCATATGAACCTCTCCTGGCGCTGGCCCAGAGGGCGTTGAGGCGTGCGGGCGAGTAGACCACGAAGTCCGCGCCGTCCGCTGCGCCCAGGGACGGTGTTCAGGCACCTGCCTGGAGCTGGAGCTCGGACGCTCGCTGTCTCTGCCCTGGAGTCACCCGGCCTGACGCTTGGAGACCTCTCGTGCCTCGGAGTCCTCTGCTGCTGTCTCCCCCGCAGGGAGCCTGGCGAGGGGCGGAACTGCGGGCTCGTCCTGGAACGAGCTGGGCAGCAGACTGAAGGGCAGCACCTTGGACAGGGCGATCAGGAGCAGCACTCCCCCCGGCGCGGCGAAGATCGCCAACGCGGGGATGGCCTTGGCCACGTCGATGATCTGCGACTTCATCCGTCGGCGCTCATCCCGGGTCAGGCTCTGGCCTCGTGCCACCTTGGCCAGCAGCACCGCCAGATCCCCTGTCTCCCGCACCTCCTGCATCAACCTGCCGAGGTTCTTCTCCAGCGTCTCCTGGATCCGGCTGACGAAGTCCTCTCCCATGAGCCCCGCGGCGGCCGACACGGTGAACACATCCACCACGGAGCGGTGCCGAGCGTAGAACTCGGCCATCTCCAGCTCCAGCCGGTGCAGCTCGTCGTCCGGCACGCGCAGCGCGTTGGCCAGCTCCTGGATGAAGGCCCGCTCGCCCCGAGAGCGCTGGCCGTCCACCAGCGAGGCCAGCAGCGTCTGCTCCAGGATGAAGTGCTGCATGTCCTTGCTGCGCACCTCGGCCACCATGGTGCGGACCCCGAGCCGGTGCTCGAAGGACTTCTTCACCGCTGCCTTCAGGTCGGCCTGAATGGCAGAGGGCAGCGCCAGATCCTCCACCTGCCGGAGGATGGCCCGGCGCGTGGCGTAGCTCGGCTCGCGATCGGCGCAGGACAGCCCCGCCAGCACCTTCACCAGCAGCGCCTTCTGCCTGGCGGCGAAGTCGATGCGTCGCTGGGCGGCCGCGCGGTGGAACCGCTCGCGGGAGAAGTAGTCGATGGCCTGGCGGCCGAACATCTGCGCGTCGGCGTACAGCGCTCCGTTGTGGAGCACCAGCCCGTAGACGGGGTCTCCCGCCAGGGAGATGGCCCTCCGGGCGAGCGCTCCCTCGACCTTCCCCTGGAGCCGTCGGGTGGCCTTGCTGCCTTCCTGAAGCTTCGTATTCAGGGTCTCGGCCACGTCCAGCTCGCCCGTGAACACGGCGAACAGCAGCAGGAGCTGGTCTTCACTCGGCCGAGTCGAAGCCCCGGTGAGCAGCGCGATGTCCAGCGCCATCCGCGCCAGGGTGCGCACCACCGCGAGGAAGAGCTGCTCCTCGGGCGCTCGGGCCTTGCTGCCGGAGCCACCCGCGGGCGAGTCCCCCTCAAGGGGCGGCGTCCCCTCCATGGGGGTGCCATACAGCAGGCCCGAGGCACGCAGCGTCTGGCGCAAGTAGGCGCGCGCCTGGGCGCGGCCGGAGGCGTTCGCGTCGGACAGGCCGGAGGCTACCGCGGGAGCAGACACACTGCTGTGTGCCGCCACCGCCTCCTCGAGGATCGAGGAGAGCCACCCCGCCTTGCCGAGATCCATGACCGTGTCCTACCCATGACGCCAGACAGCCCGCGTGCCCCTGGGAATAACCTACCTGCCGCGCGGATGCCACCCACCTGCTCTCCGCAGTGCTCGCTACCAGGCTCAAGGGGGCGCCTCGAAGGAGGAGCTGTCGGCGAGCGATGTCCCCTGGACGCTGACAGCCCTCACGGGCCAGAATTTCCCATGCCCAGACGACCTGAACGAGACGTCGAGAAGGCCTACCCGCGGAAGGACTTCGTCGCCAAGCTGCGGCGCCTGGCGGACTCCATCGAGGCCGGAAAGGCCTTCAGCATCCAGGTCGCCGGTGAGCGGCTCCACATCCCGGCGGACGCGATCTTCAACATCGAGCACGAGCGCGAGGAGGGGGTCGACGAGCTCGAGTTCCAGCTGCGGTGGAAGCGGGACTGACCGAGGATCTGGCGGACATGACCGGCTCCCCGTCGAACCCGAGTGATCGGGCCTACCTCGAGCGCGCCGTCGAGCTCGCGCTCCAGTCCGAGCGCGAGGGCAACCTGCCTGTCGGAGCGCTCCTCGTGCTGGGCGGCACCGTCATCGCGGAGGGGGCGAGCTCGGTGCTGAGCCCCGTCTACGATCCGGGCGCGCATGCGGAGATGAGCGCTCTCAAGGTGACGGACAAGGCTCTGTGGCCGCGAGCGCGGGAGATGACCTGCTACTCCACGCTGGAGCCGTGCGTGATGTGCATGGGGGCCCTGCTGCTGCATGGAGTGGGCAGGGTCGTCTTCGGAGCGACCGACGTCCAAGGGGGAGCCGGAGGGCTGCTGCCCCACCTCCCACCGTACTACGCGGGCAAGGACGCCATCGAATGGGTCGGCCCGCTCCTGCCCGAGGTGTGTGATCCGCTGTACCGACGGACCGACGAGGCCTTCGCGAAGCTGCCCTGTGGCCGCGATGGGTTGAGTGCCAGGGGCACGTGAAACACCGTGCGTTGCTTCCAGGGGGCGTTGAGGGAAGAGTAGCTCCTGCCACCATGGAGCCCCCTTCTCCCACCCACGTTGGTCCCTACCGCCTGCTGCACCTGCTCGGCAAAGGCGGCACGGGGCAGGTCTTCGCCGCCGTCCACGAGGAGATGGGACAGCAGGTGGCCCTCAAGCTCCTGTCGCCCGACCCGACAGGGGATCCGCAGCGCTTCGCCCGCTTCCGCCAGGAGGCGCAGATCCTGGCCCAGCTCCAGCATCCGGGCGTCGTCCGTGTGTTCCATTACGACCGGCTGGGAGACACGGTCTTCCTGGCCATGGAGCTCCTCCGCGGCCTCTCCCTGCGCGAGTGGATCCAGCGCCAGCCCCCCGGCCCGGTGCCGCTCCAGAGCGCGTTGGCCCTCTGCGAGCAGATCGCAGCCATCATGGTGGACGTCCATGCCCAGGACATCGTCCACCGCGACCTGAAGCCGGAGAACGTCTTCCTCTGCCCGGACGAAGCCGCCGCGCTGGGCCACCACATCAAGCTGCTGGACTTCGGTATCGCCAAGCTGCGGCCTGATCCGGGCGAAGTACTCAACGTCACCCAGGTCCACACCCATGAATCGGCCGTCCTCGGCACGTACACCCACATGGCCCCGGAGCAGCTTGGGGGTGCCTCCACGGTGGATGGTCACGCAGACGTGTACTCGCTGGGCGTGCTGGCCTTCGAGCTGCTCGCGGGCCGTGCGCCCTTCCCCTACGAGCATCCCTACGACGTCATCACAGCACATCGGAGCGAGCTGCCACCGCCCCTGAAGCAGCTGGTGCCTGCACTCCCTGGAGCCCTCTCGGCGT
>NZ_DASPHO010000605.1:0-2221 GCF_035629615.1 Hyalangium sp.
CTCGCGAGGTGTGGACTGCTCGGGCTTCGTCTCCCGCGCCTGGGGCACCGCCTCCAAGTACGGCACCTCCACCCTGCCCAACATCTCCTGGCAGTTGGGCAACCGCAGCAGCATGGCCAAGGGTGACATCATGAACTGCGCTGGCTCGCACGTGACGATGTTCGACTACTACATCACCAACGGCATCTACACGTGGGAGGCGACGACGTCGAACGGGTACGACCGCGCCGTGCACCTCGGCCGTGACTGGTCCTACTTCTCTTCCTGCTACGTGCCGCGCCGCTACAACAGCAAGTGCTGAGTCTCGCGCCGCGCCGGGTTCCTGGCGCGGCGGATGAATGAGTCCGGGCTGGGGCGGCTTGTGCGCCCCAGCCCTTCTTTTTTGAGCGGCACGGGCGGCCTGAGGCACCCGGAGCTGCCTTCCCCCAAACGAATGCTGGAGCGCGACGTGAAGACGACGACACAGACGACCACACACCCTGTGAAGGGCCTCTGGAGCGCCCTCATTCTGGCTGCTGGGCTGCTGGGAGCCTGCGGGCCCATCGACGAGGACGAGGCGCAGAGTCTCATGGACTCGGAGGCGGTGGGCACGAGCGAGCAGGAGGCCCTGACAGGTGTCTCCCTGGGGCTCGTCACCGGCGGCATCTACACGGACAACCCTCAGCCGCTGCGCACGCATGCCGATCGCATCTTCTGCGAGTACTCCCAGCTGGGCGCGAAGTGGATCCGCATCGAGGCGGACTGGCCCAACACGACCGCGGCCACCTACCAGCTCATCGTCCAGAAGGCGCACGCCAAGGGCATCAAGGTGAACGTGCTGGTGCCGGCGCGCTACTGTGGGGCGGATGATCAACCCGCGCAGATTGATCCGTTCATCGCCTCGTATGTCAGCCGCGTGGACTGGCTGGCGAAGAACGTCTTCGTCGGCACGGCCAAGGCGGACGCCTACGAGATTGGCAACGAGCTGAACATCTGGGAGCAGGGCTGCGGGGACGGGGTGAATCGCTTCCGCGTGGGCCCCAACGCCTTCGCATGGCTGCTGCGCCGGGTGTGGGAGTGGAAGGCGGCCAACGCCCGGACGGAGCTCATCATCAGCGGTGGCCTGCTCAACACGTACACCACGGAGTCCTTCTGGCCGGCCTTCTTCGGCTCGGGGGCCTTCACGAACTACCGGGGCTCGCGGCCGTTCAACTACTTCGGCATCCACCCGTACAACCCCTACCACCTGGACAAGACCTGCATCGCCACCGGGAGCACCTCGTGCTTCAGCACCTGGAAGTCCAATGTGACCTCCGGGCTAAAGACGGTGGCCTCGCGGTTGAACACCGCCACGGGGACGACGGGCACGAAGCTCTTCGCCTCCGAGCTCGGCTTCCAGCTGCCCACGGGCACCACGTGCTCGGCCAACAACTGCGTGCTCACCCAGGCCCAGCAGGCCGCCGGCATGCAGGCCGCGGGCGACGCGCTGGTGGCCAGCGCCGTGACGCCCTTCGGGCTCTGGTACGACTACCGGGATGACGTGGGGGAGCGCTTCGGCCTGCGCGGCCAGTGGAATGGCACGCGGTACCCGGTGAAGACGACCACCTGGACGAAGTTCCGCACGCTCGCGGGCGGCACGGGCAGCACGGACCCCGAGGCCTGCTGGGCGCCGTGAGCCGCTTCGTCACGGGGTGAGGAGCCGATTCAAGCTCACATCCAGGTGGCTGCGCAGCAACCCCAGCATGCTGTCCAGCTCGTGGGGGCTCAGCTTGAGGCGCTGAGCCAGGAGGGCCCGAGTGCGCTCGAGGAGCTGCTCTCGGGACTGGGCGATCCACCGCGCGGCCGTGGAGCGCGACGTCTGGTACATCGTCCCCACGGAGTCCACGGAGAGGTTGTCCACGTAGTGCAGGCGCAGCAGGTTGCGCTCCTTGGGCGTGAGGGCGGCAAGCGCCTCCCGAAAGGCCTGGCGGAAGTCGTCCAGGTAGCGGGCGCGGATGAAGCTGAACTCGGGATCATGCCCGACGACGGCCTCCGCCTCCTCGGGAGCCTCCTCGAGCGGGATGTTGCCAGAGGCCTCGCGCCGGAGATCCATCGCCAGGCGCGTGGCGACCGCGCGCGTCCACTGGGCGAGCGCCCCCCTTCCGGTGAAGGTGGCGATCTTCGGCAAGGCGCTCCCCTCGGCGAGCAGGAGCCGCTGGCGCAGGCCCTGCCTCAGCTCGCCCACCCGCGTGGCGTCCTCCCG
>NZ_DASPHO010000606.1:0-4446 GCF_035629615.1 Hyalangium sp.
CTCCCCCAGCTCCGCGTTCTCCTCGTACAGCCGGGTGTAGGCGCGGGCGATGGAGGTGCGCCCCGCCACGTTGGGGATGATGCGGCACTTGGAGATGGCGCGCAGCTCGTCCAGGTGGCGCACGTTGAGCGGGTCCGCCACTGCCACCACCAGCGTCTTGCCCTCATCGCGCAGCTGCAGCGGCAGCACCGCGAAGTCCCGGGCCGTCTGCGCGGGGATCTTGGCGCGCACGTGCGGGGGGATCATCTGCACCGCGTCCAGGTTCACCGCGGGGATGTTGAGCTGCTTGGACAAGGCCCGGACCAGGATGTCCTCGGACACCAGGCTCATTCGGACCAGGATCTCTCCCAGCTTGCCACCCCACTTTGCCTGCTCCGCCAGAGCCGCCTTGAGCTGGCTCTCCTGGAGCACGTTCGCCTTGATCAGCAGTTCACCAAGCTTGATCTGTGCCATGTCACGTCCGGGGGGAAACCCGACAGTCCCCGTAAGGGGGCCATTTTAGACAGAGTTCGCCGTTTGGGGCGCATTTCCGGCCACGGCTTTTCACGAGCCGGGTGGCCCAGGGGACGGGGAGGCAGGCACGGGGCTCACCTCCCGACCCCGGGCGTCCACCTCTACCACGCGGGCGCCCTCGGGAGGAGCCAGCTCGAAGAGGGTCAGATCCGGGGGGGCGTTGAGTGTGACATCGCTGTAGCGCAGCCGCAGCTCCGTCTCCGCTACCTGAGCGATGAGCTTCACCTCCTTGGGGAAGACCACCGAGTCCTGCACCTCGAACTTGTCGAAGGCCAGATCATACCCGGGGACGCCTCGGACCTCGCTGCGTACCACGCGGTAGTACTTGGGGTGAACCTGGAGCGTCTGCGTCACCGGACCCCGCAAGAGCTTGAGGACGTAGACGCCCTCCTTGCGATCCAGCTCCAGCGTCTTGCGCTCGGGGGGGATGAACGGCACCTGCCCGAGCATCACGGCCACCAGCTCCTCGCTCGGCAGCACCACCGGCAGGAAGCGCGACACGTTCTCCGGGCTTGCGGGTCCTTGGTAGAAGACGTTGCCCTCCGTCTGGTAGAGCCCGAAGCGTTGGCCGTCCGACACCAGCGCCGCCACCGGGCGGTTGAAGAAGTCGAAGGTCTCCATGTGGAGCAGGCCCGGGCGGGAGATGCCCACGAACATGGAGAGGGTGCCGCTGCCCTGGGGGGAGCTCACGTGGAGCTTGGCGTCCCCCTGGATCGTCACGAGGTTGGCCTGGGCCTGGCTCACCAGCTGGAAGAGCTTCTCCGGGTCCTCGATGGGGCCCTCGGGGCCGAATTCGATGCGGTGGGGACACCCTGAACAGACGACTGCCAGGAAGATTGCTGCGGCCAAGCGGTTCATGGCTTAAGTCTCGGTCCTCGCCGCGCATCCTGGCCACCATTCCATGAGCCTGAACGAACTTCTCCACTATCTGCGCCTGGGCGGAGTCACCCTCGCCCTCCTCCTGATCGCCTCGGTCGTGGCGCTGGGGGTGGCCATCGAGCGCCTCATCGCCCTGTGGGGGGTGAGCGAGCGCTCGAGAAACCTGGGAGAGACGGTCCACAAGCACCTGCTGCGCGGGGATGTGGCCGCCGCCCGCACGGCGTCCGAGCGCTCGGACGCCGTGGTGGCGGACATCTTCCTGGCCGGCTTCGACCGGATGGAGCGGGTGAGGCTCAGCGGGGGTGGCGTGGAGTCCGCGGTGGAGCGCGAGCGCGCCCAGGTGGGCCTCAAGCTGCGGCGCAACCTGTGGATCCTGGCCACCATCGGCTCCATCACGCCCTTCGTGGGCCTGTTCGGCACCGTGGCGGGCATCATGCGCTCCTTCAAGGATCTGGGCCTGGACGTGGAGGCCGGCGGCACGGGCGGCACCGCGACGGTGATGACGGGCATCTCCGAGGCGCTGGTGGCCACGGCCGTGGGCATCCTCGTGGCGGTGCAGGCGATGGTCTTCTACAACTACTTCCAGGCGCGCCTCTCGCGGGTGCTGGTAGAGCTGCGGCTGCTGGGCGACGAGTTCGTGGAGCTGCTCAAGGAGCGCCCCTCCCCGCCCGCGCCCGCCGCGCCCACCCCCGAGCCCGCCGCCCGCAGCGACGCCTCTCACGCCTGAGCCGAGATTCCACCGATGGCCATGGGAAAGATACCGGGGAGTGGCGACGACGAGGGCGACGAGGGCGTCTTCGCCGAGATCAACATCACCCCGCTCACGGACATCTTCCTGGTGCTGCTCATCATCTTCATGGTGACGAGCACGGTGATCGTCCAGCAGGGACCGGGCGGCGGCGCCAAGGCGGGCCTCAAGGTGAACCTGCCCAAGGGCGGCGCCGCGGACGTCACGGCGCGCTCCACGGATCTGTCCGTGGCCGTGCTGGCCGACGGGCAGTACGTGCTGAGCGGCAACATCGTCAACGCGGACGAGCTGAGGGTGGCTTTCGACAAGGCCAAGGCGGAGAACCCGGAGACGCTCGTCATCGTCCAGGCGGACGAGGGCGTGTCGCACGGCACCGTCGTCCAGGTGATGGAGCTGGCCAAGCAGGCGGGGCTGGCGCAGCTCGCCATCGGCGTGCGCGATAGCGAGTAGCCCTCTCAGGGGCCGCAGGTGGTGCGTCCATAGACCGTGACGCACACGTCCGAGACTGCGGGTGGCCCCCAGAGATGAAGGCGGCAACCGCTGTCCTGTGTATCGATGCCGATCACCTCGGTCGTCCAGGCACAGCGCTGCAGCCCCCGCAGCTCTGATCCGTCCGAGCTGCGTGCGATCGCGTCGAGAGTCCGCGAGGCGTAGTCCCCGCCCGGCGGGCCCTGCCAGGTGCCCAGCTCGAGCCGCCACCCTTCCTCGTGCACCGCCTCCATGGGCAGGCGCAGTGAGGCGCCGCGGTAGGAGAGCTCCGGCCCTACACCGGCAGCGGCGATCTCGAGGATCAGGCCTGTCACCCGCAGGGGCTGGTGCTGGGGCTCTCCCATCCGCAGAATGCCGTGGCTCTCGGTGAGCTCGAGCCCCTCGCCGCCGACCCGCAGCTCGCCTCGCGGAGTGTCGGCAAAGAGGGCGATATCCGCCTCGATGGCCCCGCCGACGAAGTAGCGGCCCACCCCAGGCTGGTCGGGCACGGTGTACGGGTGCACTAGCTCCAGCAGCTCAAGCCGGGTCGGCTCGTAGCAGGTGAGCTCGAAGGCATCCTCGTAACGGACCTCGCCCTCGGCCATCACCCGCACCCCGACCTCATGCGCGCTCCCGGGCTCCGCATCACAGCGTGTGCGCAGCCGGTAGCCTCCCGTCATGTCGCTGGCTGGAGCTTCCTTGAGGGTCGTCTCGAAGTCGAACCCTGCAGGCGCCTGGATCTCGAGGGTTGTGCCTTCGAAGTCCCACCGCTCGACACGGTCAGCGTCCACGGAATCCGAGTGCTCCGGCCACGTCCGCTGGTCGTCGATATGAACAGTCGTATACAGCCCCGCGGCCACCGCTCCCAGAGGCTGGATGTACAGTTCCCCGAGCTTTCCCGTGCCCCGAGGCTCGCCACATCCCGCCAGGACGGCCACCCATAGGCTCAATCCCAGCGCTCCTGCTCCTCGCCTTGCCAGCTTTGCCACTCGGAACCGCCTCCTGTGTCGACGCGGAGGCACATCAGCAATCCGTGTTCCAAGCAGGCGTGGCGCGAGAAGCCGGGTGAGCTGGCACGGAAGCTGTGACATCCATGTCAGCCACATGGGAATCGTCTACGAAGATCCGGGGACGCAGGGGCTGGCCGCCGCCGAGGTCGCGGCGAACCTGTCAGACAAGCAGACAGGTTCGGCCAGAGCGTGCCGCCGGAGGGTTGCGCGCTTCCAGGACCGTTACGGCAACTCGCGCAACACCAGGCTGCAGCAGGTGACAGCACCTTCGGCCTTCTGCAGCTCCGACACATCGACCGGGGTGACAGCGATCCCCGCGTCCTCGAGCCGCTGCTGCGTGCGCGGGAAGCAAGCGGGGTACACCACTCCTCCCCCGACCCACAGCGCATTGGCGGCATGTTCCTCGCCCGGATCGACTTCAATCACGCGAAAGCCCGCGAACGCGACCGGATCGACCCAGGCTGGCTGCACCAGCAACGTGTCGTCCGCCACCTGGGTGACAGCGGACTTCAGGTGCAGGCAGCCGCGGATCGGCACAGGCCGCACCTCATATCCGAAGCCGGCGACATGGCCGCGCAGTTGCACGGTGCCCGCAGCATTGGTGCGCTCCGACTGGCCGACATACAGCGTGCGGCCCACGCGCAGCACGTCGCCGCCATCCAGCGTGCCCGGAGCCTCGAGCGTGCGCAGAGGGCGATGGCGCGCCAGCACCTCCGCCACAGAGAGGACCTCCGCGCGTCGCGATTCAGCCCCCGGCCGGGTCAGGACCGCCACCTCGTCCAGCACCACCGCCACGTCCTCAATGAACACCGCATCGGGCATGGACTC
>NZ_DASPHO010000607.1:0-10526 GCF_035629615.1 Hyalangium sp.
CCACCTCTGCCAGCGCCTGCAGCTCCCACTGGTCCCGCGCGCGCTCGGCCTGCACGCGCGCCTCCGAGAGCGCCGTCCCCACGACCTTGGCGAAGAGCGCCAGCGCCGAGCCGTGCGACGGATCGATGCCCGGCCCGTCCACCCACAGCACCCCGTGCCGCGCATCGCCCAGGGGGAGGTAGACGTGGCTCGCTTCGATGGAGTCCGTCCCCCCGTAGATGGGGCGCCCCTCGCTGAGCGCCTCGACAGCCAGGCCCGCGTCGGTGGTGAGGCTCCCTGTTGACGAGGAGGACATCATCTTCCCGTCCCAGCTCAGGAAGCCCGCGCGGAAGCCGGCTGCGGCGAGCCCCTCCAGCGAGACGCGACGCACGTCATCCGCGGAGCGAGCGCTCACCAGCCGCGCGGAGGTCTCCACCAGGCGCTCGGCGATCGTCAGCACGGGAGGCCGGTCCGGCAGCTCGAGCAGGTGGATGAGCAGCCCCTGCCCGCCGTTCTCGAGATGGACCTCCTGCGAGTAGGTGGCCACATCCCGCATCCGCCCGTCCGTGGAGGGGACGAGCCGCCGGAGGGCCTTGGGCTCCAGGGGATCCTTCTTGACGAAGAACAGCTCCAACCGACCGGACAGCCGGCTGCGCTCCTCCTGGTTGACGAAGTTCAGGAAGGACTGGCCCTCGATCTGCTCGCGGGGAAGCCCGATCAGGCGGAGCGCCGCCGCGTTCACCAGCCACAGCAGGTGGGGGCGTACCACCACCACCATGGGGTGGGTGAAGGTCTCGATCAGGGCGCGCAGCGCCTCCTGGCTGTAGGGCATCTCTCTTCTCATCCGCGCCGCAAGGTCCGCTTCTCACCCACTCGCAGGGTGACCTTCTCCCGATCGAAGTACTCTGACAAAGGGATGACGAACTTACGACTCTGGCCCACCATTTCCTTGAAGGCCTGGGTGGAGATCTCCTTCTTCTCACGCAGGTAGGCCACGAGCCGCTCCCGCAGCGCGGCGAGCGCGCCCGCGTCGAAGTGGAGCTCGTCGCTCACCCGGACGATGGCGCCCTCCACCACCATCAGTTTGAGCAGCTCCTGGAGCCGCGGCGCCGGGAGCTGGAGCTTCTGCGCCAGCTCGTTGAAGGTGGGAGGCGACAGCGCGGCCGCAGAGAGCTCCGCCGCCACGCGGGCCCGGGCCCCCTCGTCGCTCACGGTGAGCGTGCGGCCGCGGCCCTTGAGCCGCATGACCTCCTTGTCCAGCTCCGCCTTGCCCGTGTCCACCAGCGCCTGCGCCACCCGCTGGAAGATGCGCGGATCCAGCTCCGGGGAGAGCCGCTGGCGCAGCTCCTCGCGGGAGAGGCCCTCGCGCATCGGCTCGCGCTCGTGAAAGGCGGCCAGCAGCGCGAGGGCTCGCTTCTGGAGCCCCTCGAACACCTCGCTGGAGAGGTAGAGGCGCTTGTCGCGATCCACCAGCAGCGCCCCGCCCCGTGCGCCCAGCAGCTCCAGCGTCCGGGTGAGCACCTTGGGCGGCAGCGCCGAGCGGCCGAACAGCTCCGCCTGGGTGAGCCCCCGGTAGCCTGCCTGCCGCAACAGCCAGGCCACGTGCCCGCCCGCATCCGCCTCCAGCAGCGGCGCCACCACAGTAGACGCGCCCTTGCGGCGGCGCGGCGGGGTGATGGCGAGGACACGGCCCCCGGCCACGGTGGCACCCCGGCCAGGCAGTGCATGCGAGCCACGAAGAATGAAGCGCTGGCCCACGAGCGCTGCCAGGGGCGCGGCCAGGCGCAGCTGGGCCAGGCCTGTCTCCCCGGGCTCCAGCTTCTCCAGGTCCATCAGCGCCACAGTGGCCTCCACCTGCGCGGTGCCCAGGTGCAGCAGCAGCTTGCGGCGCCGGGGCAGCGGCTCCTCCACGGCGGGCAGCAGGCTCAGCTCCACGTCCAGCATCCGCGTCTCGGGCAGCTCACCGGCGCGGACCAGCACCATGCCGCGATCGATCTCCTCGGGCTCTACCCCCGCGAGGTTCACCGCGGTGCGAAGCCCTGCCTGCACCTTCGGCGCTGCCTGCCCATGCACCTGGAGGCCCCGCACGCGGAAGGGACCCGGCCGGCCAGGGAGCAGCGCGGCGCTCTCCTCCACCGCCAGGGTGCCGGACAGCAGCGTGCCCGTCACCACCGTGCCGAAGCCCTTGATGGTGAAGACGCGGTCCACGGGAAGGAAGACGGGCCCATCCGAGGGGCGCTGGGGCAACCCCTGGGCAGCGCGGGTGAGCGCGGCGCGCAGCTCGGGGAGCCCCGCGCCCGTCTTCGAGGAGCACGGCACCACGGGCGCTCCCTCGAGGAAGGTGCCCGCCGTGAGCGCCACCAGGTCCGCCTTCACCAGCGCGAGCCACTCCTCTCCCAGCTCCGCCAGCAGATCGCTCTTGGTGAGGGCGATGACGCCGGCCTTCACGCCCAGCAGCCGGCAGATGTCCAGGTGCTCGCGTGTCTGGGGCATCACGCCCTCGTCCGCGGCGACCACCAGCACCGCCAGATCCACGCCGCCAGCGCCTGCGGCCATGGCCTTGACGAAGCGCTCGTGGCCGGGCACGTCCACCACGCCCGCGAGGGTGCCGTCATCCAGCGTGAGGTGGGCAAAGCCCAGCTCCAGGGTGATGCCCCGGCGCTTCTCCTCCTTCAGCCGATCCGTGTCGATGCCGGTGAGCGCCTTCACCAGGGACGTCTTGCCGTGGTCGATGTGCCCCGCCGTCCCGATGATCATCGCACCGGCCCGCTTCCTCAGGCCCCTGCCTGGTCCGGGTCCACGTCGTCGGAGCGATCCGCTCCCGGCACAGGCTCGTAGTCCCACGGAAAGACGATGAAGTCCGGGCTCGTGAGGGCACAGAAGTCGGGCGCATAGCCCTCGGGCCGCGCCACCAGGACCGCCGTCATCACCTCACGCGCCCCTGCCTTGCGCGCCAGGTTGGTGGCCATCTCCAGCGTGTCGCCGCTGGCCGCCACGTCGTCCACGATGAGCACCCGGCGCCCCTTCAGCTCGCGCGGCAGCTCCCCGAAGAGCTGGGGCTTGTTCGGGTCGCTGCGGTCCCGGCTGCGCCGGGTGATGCGCACCGGGAAGAACTCGCAGCCGAGCGCGCTGGAGAGCGCCCCGCCCACGAAGACTCCCCCGTGCGCCACGCCCACCACGGCCTCCACCTTGTAGGACTTGCCGATGGCGCGCGCCATCTCCTGCACGGCTCGGTCAAATTCCGCCCACGACAGCTCCTTCACAGAGGAGCGCTGCCGGGACTGATCGCGCCCGGTAGGCATGCGGGGCGCCTCGGCCTGAGGCGCCAGCACGACGTCCGAGGGGATGGAGACGAGCTTCTCCACCTTTTGTTTGGAAGGCTTGGGCGAGGGCTTGCCCTTCCTGGAGGACTTTCCCTTGCCAGGCACTGCCCGCTTGGTAGCCACGGATGGAGACTCCAGCTGAGGTGCGGTCACGTCATATCTTGAGCGACGGCCGGGGGCTACTCCCCGCGTAGGAGGGAGAGCTCCTCGCTCCCAGCATGAAGCACGCCGTGCCCGGCCCTGTCGCGCGGGGCTCAGTTCATTGCGGCTGCCAGCAGCTCGCGGATCTCCTCCCCGGGAATGACGTACTGCGTCGTGCAGAACTGGCACGTCACCTCCGCCTTCCCCTCCTTCTCCAGGAGATCCGTCAGCTCCTCGCGCCCCATGGCCAGCAGGGCGCTCTTCACCCGATCGCGGCTGCACGTGCAGGAGAAGCGCAGCGGGTAGCGAGACATGATGTCCAGGTCGCTCCGCTCGGGCAGCAGCGCCTTGAGCAGCGCGGCTCCTCCCTCGGCGGCGTGGACGCTGAGGACCTCGCGGAAGCGCTGCTTGACCTGGAGGCCCAGCGCCTGGAAGGCCTCTCTGTCCCCGTTCGGCAAGGGCTGGAGGAGCACGCCCGCCACGATGCCCAGGGGCTCCGAGGCTCCATTCCCTCCCGTGGGAAGCTGCTCCAGCTTGAGCCGCGTGGCCACCTGATCGGACATGACGAAGTAGCGCTCGAGATCCTCGGCGAAGTCGAAGCGCTCCAGCTCCACCGAGGAGCGGTAGTACTCGCCATCACCGATGTCTCGCAGCACGGAGATGTAGCCCTTGTTGCCGAGAACGGGGCGCCAGCGGAACTCGCCCTCGGCCCCCATGTGGGCCACGAGCGGGTTCTTCGTGTAGCCGCGCACCAGACCGGAGGTGTCGCCGTCCACGAAGAAGCCGCGCAGCGGCCCGTCGCACTCCAGCTGGAGGTTGATGCGCGCATCGCCCTTTTGCAGCGCCGCCGCCATCGCAGCGGCGGTGAGCCCCTGCGAGAGCAGGGCGGCCGAGGCCGGCTCGCTCTTGTGCGTGCCCCGCGCCTGGCGCGACAGCTCCGAGGTGAGCGCGAGCACCACGCGCACGTCCACGTCCTTCAACAACCCACTGACGAGTTCATCGGCCATAAAGAGAGGCTGTAGCGTGCCCAACCTGGGCGCGCTCGCCAATGAAGAAGGCGCCTGGCACCCTGCCCGTCCTGGGAGGGGTTTCTGGACCGAGGCATCGGTCCGGCTTATGCCTCCGAGCGCCCCGGCTGCCACCCCCGCTGGCGGATCCCAGTCCCCTGGCCGCCGGGACGGGCTATAACGCCCAGCCCGACCCACCTACCCGCGGGGTTGCCCTCCCCACGCGTTGCCGGAGTCCTGATGAGCACCGAAGCCGCAGCCCTCCCTCAGAAGACACCGCTCCTCCAGTCCCGCCTGGGGTCGTTCCTCGCCGTGGTCCCCCTGTCGATCTGGGTCATCAACCACCTCTGGGACAACCTGGCTGCCTTCAGCGGTGGGGCGGCGTGGCAGAGCTCGGTGACAACCTACGCCCACCCGTTCTCCCAGGCGCTGGCCTTCCTCGTCTCCCTGGTGCCGCTGATCTTCCACACTGGGTGGGGCCTGGTCCGGCTGTTGAGCTTCCGCCCCAACAACCTCGCCTACAACAACTACGGCAACCTCAAGTACCTCCTCCAGCGCCTCAGCGCCCTGGGCGCGCTGGCCTTCCTGGGCGCCCACATCTGGAAGGCCTTCCTGGCGCCCCGGCTGCTGAACGGCGCCCCCGAGGCCTTCGACGACATCGCCCGGGAGATGCGCTTCCACGGGCCCACGCTCGTCGTCTACCTGCTGGGCACGCTGGCCACCGCGTTCCACCTGGCCAATGGCCTCCAGGGGTTCGGCATGGCCTGGGGCATCTTCTCCAGCGAGCGCTCCATGCGCCGCTTCGAGCCGGTGGTCATCATCCTCTTCCTGGTGCTGCTGGCCATGGCGTGGGGCTCCCTCTACGCGCTCTACCAGGCGGGTGAGGCCCTCGGCCCTCGGACCGGGACGCAGATCGAGATGTAGCGGTAGCACGGTGGGGCGCGAGGCGCTCACCCCTCCACGCCCCAGCGCTCCAGGAAGGCCTCTCGGAAGGTGCGGCTGAGCACCACCGAGCTGCCATCCGCGAGCACCAGCAGCCCATCACCGTGGGACCAGGGCTCCAGGCGCACCACGGCCTCCAGCTGGACGAGCTCGCTGCGGTGCACGCGGACGAAGCGCCGCGGATCCAGGCGCGTCTCCAGGCTCTTCAGGGTCTGCCGCACCAGGTGCTGCCCCTGATCGGAGAAGACGCGGACGTACTTGTCCTCGGCGGAGAAGCGCCTCACCCGGTCCACCCGGAGGGCGATCCAAGCCTCCCCCACCTTCACCAGCAGACGCTCCAGGGGCCGCTCCGGTGGTCCGGACCGCTCCAGGCCCGAGAGCAGCGCCTGCACCTGCTGTGGCTCAGTGCGCCCGGCCTCGAGCTGCGCCCACGCCTTGTCCAGCGCCTTGCGGAACCGCTCGGCGTCATAGGGCTTGAGCAGGTAGTCCACCGCGTGGGCGTCAAACGCCTTGAGGGCGAACTGATCGTACGCCGTGGAGAAGATCACCTGGGGGCAGCTCTCCGCGCCCAGCGTCTCCAGCACCTCGAAGCCGGTGAGCCCCGGCATCTGGACATCGAGCAGGAGCAGGTCCGGGCGCAGGGACTCGATGCGCGCTACCGCCTGCTCGCCGTCCGCCGCCTCGCCCACCAGGGTGAACCGGTCATCGTCCGCCAGCAGGCGCTTCAGCTTGGCCCGCGCGGGCGCCTCGTCATCCACCACCAGCACGGAGTAGCGCTTCGTCATCGCAGCGCCTCCCGCGAGCCCTGGCCCGAGGACAGCGGCACCCAGAGCCGGACCCGGGCCCCTCCTTCAGCGCCCTCCCCCAGCTCCAGTCGCCCCTCCGGCCCGTAGAGCAGCCCCAGCACCTGCCGCATCCCAGAGAGGCCGAGCCCTGGGCCTCGGGTGGACAGCGGCTGCGCCGTGAAGCCGCGGCCGGTGTCCTCCACCTCGAGCAGCAGACTCCCCGCCTCGCGACGAGCCCGAAGCCGGAGCTCCAGTCCCTCGGTCCGATCCTGGTTGTGCTTGAGGGAGTTCTCCACCAGCGCCTGCAACGCGAAGCGCGGCACCTGGAGGGCCTCCAGCCCTGGCTCCAGCTCCCAGCGGATCCGGATCCGCTCTCCCAGCCGGGCCAGCATCAGCGCCAGGAAGCGCTCGGTGTGCCCCCGCTCCTCGGCCAGGGTCCAGGTCGGCGCCGAGCCGCGCTCCAGGCTGTTGCGCAGCAGCAGCCCCAGATCGCTCAGCAGCCGGTCCGTCTTCGCCAGATCCTCGTACATGACGGCGCTGACGGTGTTGAGGGCGTTGAAGAGAAAGTGGGGATCGAGCTGCCCCATCAGCGCCCGGAGCTGGGTGGAGCGCAGCTCGCCCTCGAGCTGGGCCTCGCGCAGGGCCCGCGCCTGGCGCTCCTGCCAGACGCCATAGAGGGTGAAGACCACGGCCGAGATCCCGTAGGCCATCAGGTTCTTCTGGGCCTCCATGGGGACACGAGTCCACAAAGAGCCGTGGTCATAAGGCCCCCAGCCCAGCAGTGGATAGAGCAGGTGCCGGGAGGTCAGCATGAGCGTGATGTGCCCGGCCGAGAAGAGCAGATAGGCCCCCAGGTGCAGTCCCAACAGCCGCGCCCAGGCCCGCGCCGCGCCTGGCCCTGACGTGGGAGGGAGCGGCGCATTGAGCACGGCCGTCAGCTGAATGAACACCATCGGCATGGCGCTGAGCACGCCGGTGAGCTCCCAGAAGAACGGGCGTGAAGCGGGCACCGAGCTGCCATCGGTCTGCAAAGCCAGCCACGCCGTGCTTCCCATCCACAGCCCCAGGGCTACTCCGAACCCCAGCAGCGCCAGCGCCGGGCGGAGGCGGATCCGGGGCCATCGCCAGGGAGGCGGGTGGTACGGCGGTGGCGAGGAGGCAGCGGCTTCCATGGAGCAGGCTCAGCCCCCATGCTCCACCGCACGAGGCTGGGGATCCAGCACCGCCGGTGCCTCCGGCCGCGGCTTCCGAGGCCCCAGGCCGAAGCAGGGCCGCAGCCAGCCCACGTGCTTGACGGCCTCGCACAGCGCCCAGGTGAGCAAGAAGGAGACGGTGAGCACCGCGGCGAAGCGCGTCCAGGGCCCCAGCTCCGGCTTCAGCAGGGCGTAGCCCACGAGGAGGATGACGGTCTGGTGGAAGATGTAGAACGGATAGGAAAGCTCCTGGGCGTAGGCCAGCCAGGGCTTGCTCGTGGTGATGTGGGCGCGCGCGTAGCCCAGGACGGTGAGCAGCACGAACCAGACGAACGCGGAGACGCCGAGGTGCTCGAAGGGAAAGGGCAGCTCGAAGGGCGGCGCCATGAGGGCGAAGATCGCGACGGAGATCGCCAGGGAGGCGCGGCGCCGGGCGGCCAGGTGCTCCCAGATGCGAGGGCCCCGGCCCAGCAGGTGCCCGAACAGGAACAGCTGGCCGTAGAAGAGGAAGGTGTTCGGGTCGTCGAGGAGCGCGTGCGTCTCGGGGAAGCGCCGCAGGAGGATGCGGCCCAGGCCCAGCGGAAGGAAGAGCAGCCACGCGCTCCACCCTCGGGCGAGCACCGCCTCAATGCGCCCCAGGAGCGCCTGCCCCCGAGCCGTCCCCAGCCCCGCGAACAGCGGCAGCGCCAGCATGCAGTAGAGGAAGAGGTAGGCCACGAACCAGAGGTGGTGCCAGCTGAAGCTCCCCTGGGGATACGCCACAAACTGGAAGACCGAGGGGTAGAAGTCCAGGTAGCTGCCTTGGAAGGCGCCGCTGTGGAGCCGCTCGATGTAGATCTGCGGCGGGACGATCACGAACATGCCGAAGACGAGCGGCCACAGCAGCCGTTTGATGCGATCCCAGGCGAAGCGGCCGACCCCCCGGTGCCGCAGGGCGAGCGCCGTGCCCGCCCCCGCCACGAGCATGAGCAGCGGCATGCGCAGCAGGTGGAGCACCTCCATGGGAGGCTCCAATGCCTGCAGCGGCTCGGGGTTCTTCAGGTGCCAGCCCCAGGAGTTGAACATCATCCCGGTGTGGAACAGGTGCAGCAGCAGGATGGCCACCACTCGGAGCCAGTCGATGTCGGCGTGGCGATCCGGGGCGGGCTGAAGCGCGGGGTGCATGGAGCCTCCTCTTCCCCACCAGGATGGAGGCAGAGGCCGCCAGGCTCCATGCGGATGTCGTGAGCCGGTCCTGGGACGGCGCCAGCCGGACTTCAAGCCCGCCGGGTGGGGCGGGCCTCAGCGTGCGAGCAGGCTAGAACGGAATGTCGTCCTCACCGTTGCCGCCACTCTGGTTCATGCCGCCCTCGTCCAGGCCCGGGGGAGGCGCGCCGAAGTCGTCGCCTCCGCCACGCGAGTACGAGCCCCCGCCGCGACGGCCACCCGCGCCCTCTCCGGCTCCGGCTCCGGCTCCGGCTCCCGCCTCACGCCCGCCGAGGAAGGTGACGGAGGTGGCCACCACCTCGGTGGTGTAGTTCTTCCGGTTCTCCTTGTCCGTCCACTCGCGCGTCTGCAGGCGGCCCTCGACGTAGCACTGGCGGCCCTTCTTCAGGTACTCGCCGCACAGCTCGGCCAGCTTTCCCCAGACGACGATGCGGTGCCACTCGGTCCGCTCCTGCTTCTGCCCGTTCTTGTCGTTCCAGCTCTCGCTGGTGGCGATGCGGAAGTTGGCGACCGCCTGACCGCCCGGGGTGAAGCGCACCTCGGGATCCGCTCCGAGGTTGCCGATGAGGATGACCTTGTTGACGCCTCCAGCCATGACTGCCCTTCTTTCTATAGCCAGCCCACCACGGACCGGCTGCTCGGTAGCCGATCCACCACGGATCGGCGCCATTCCGCCAGGTGCCTCACCCGGCAGAATACTTGACAGGTATACACGACGAGGCCCAGGTGCGGAACCCGCCACGTAACCCCGCGTTTCTGGGTGCTTGGCAGCCCGCTGGGTGGAGGAGAGCCCTGGAGTGACTCGAGGAGCCTCTCGACGACTCCGCCACCCCGAGCCCTACCCGCCCGGGCGCGTCTCTGCCGTCCGCGAGGAGCCCGGCTCTACCGGGGCGGCCGCGCCGGGAGCCGTCGCCTCCACGGCGTCCGGCGTGCGCGGTGCCTTCTGCTCAGCCACCTTCTGCGAGAGCGTGGCATCCAGGTTCCGCACGAACGTCACCAGGGCCGGATCCGGCGCACCGAGCTGCTTGCGCAGGGACTTCCAGAACGGATGGTCCGCGTCGCCCACCTGCACCAGCCCGCGGGCCAGCAGCGAGACGGCGACATCCCGCTCGCCCGTAGCGGCCTCACGCAGCGCGACGACCAGCTCCTCCGGCGCGGTGCGAGCCACCTCGCCCAGGGCCTCGGCCAGCTCCGACTCCGCCTGCCCATCCCCGCGCGACGCACCCGCCAGCTCCACCACGCGCGAGAGCGCCTCCGCATTTCCGCCCGCCGCCAGCTCCACCATGCTGCCCACGCCAGGCACGCCCACTGCTAGCTCGCGCGCCACCGTCCGCAGCCGGCCATACACGTCCTGGTTCGCCGAGTAGCTGTCCAGCAGCGTGCGCGCACCCAGGTAGTCGCTCGGGTTGGACTGATAGAGGCTGTCGGCCAGCACCGCCCGCACGGCCGGATCCCGCTCGCTGCGCCAGGCCGTGCGCAGGAAGCTGATGTTGCGCTGGTCGCGCTGCCGCCCCAGCTCCAGGTACGTCTTGATGCGGCTGGCCACCGCCGCCAGCTCGCCACCTGGCCGCGGGCTGTCCGAGAGCGCCGCCACCGCGCGCGAGGGCCCGAGCGAGGAGCCCGTGGCCGCCACCGCCGCGCCGAGCGCATCCAGCCCCTGCACCACGGGGCCCGAGCGCCCGGGGTAGTCATTCACCATCATGGAGAAGACGAACAGCTCGCCGCCCGTGGCCTGCACGTAGCCACTCAGCGCGGAGACGTTCTCCAGCGTGCCCGTCTTCGCGCGCAGGCGGCCCACGGCCTCGCTGCCCTCGAAGCGGTACTTCAGCGTGCCGTCCTTGCCGGCGATGCCCACGGAGGACAGGTACTCGGGCGAGAGCGGGAAGCGCTGGTACATGAAGCGCAGCAGCCGCGTCATCTGCGTGGCGGAGAAGCGGTTGGTGTCGTTCA
>NZ_DASPHO010000608.1:0-21585 GCF_035629615.1 Hyalangium sp.
CGGCGCTCAACGAGGGCGTCCTGGAGAGCGAGCTGTTCGGCCACGTGAAGGGCTCCTTCACGGGTGCGCAGGCGGATCGCTCAGGCATCCTCGTCTCGGCAGGGGAGGGGACGGTGTTCCTGGACGAGATCGGCGAGGTGCCGATGTCCACGCAGGTGAAGCTGCTGCGCGTGCTCCAGGAGCGGCGGGTGAAGCCGGTGGGCAGCTCCACCGAGGTGCCCTTCCATGCGCGCGTGGTGGCCGCCACCAACAAGCGGCTGGAGGTGGAGGTGAAGGCCGGGCGCTTCCGCGAGGATCTGCTCTACCGCCTCAATGTCATCACCGTGGATCTGCCGCCGCTGCGTGAGCGCACGGGAGACATTCCCCTGCTAGCGCGCCACTTCCTCGCGCAGATGCGGGAGGAGCTGGGGCGGCCCAACCTGGACTTCTCTGGGGAGGCGATCGAGGTCCTCGAGCGCTACCCCTTCCCGGGCAATGTGCGCCAGCTGCAGAACATCGTGGAGCGCGCCGCCACGCTGGCGGACGTGGATGTGCTCGGCCCGGACACGCTCCCGTCCGCGCTGCGCGGCGAGCGTGAGCCGGAGCAGCAGGCTGCGGGGGCCGTGGAGCTGCCGGCGGGCTTCTCGCTCGAGCGCTACCTGGACGATGCGGAGCGGAGGTACCTGCTGGCTGCGCTTCAGCGGGCCGGAGGCGTGAAGACGCGCGCGGCGGAGCTGCTGGGACTGAGCTTCCGCTCCTTTCGCTACCGGGCTGCCAAGCACGGCCTCGGGGAGGATGGGAGCGAGCCCGGCTCGGCGTAGCGCGTGGAGTCACCCTACCGGGCAAGGACCGTGCGCAGCCAGGCCTCCAGGGTGATGAGGAGCCAGATCTTCACCCCATGGCGAGGGCGCAGTCCGCCCAGCTTGCCGGAGAGCAGCCGCTCCAACCACTTGCGGTCGAACAGCTCCCACCGGCTGAGCCCGTCCAGGAGCCGCGTGCGTGCCTCCGGCAGCAGTGGGTCCTGGAACCAGCCCTCCACCGGGACGAGCATCCCGCTCTTGGGCCGCTCGATGATCTCGCGCGGCAGGACATCCTCCACGGCGCGCTTGAGCAGGTACTTCTCCACGGAGCCCTTCAGCTTGAGCTGCGGCGGCGCGTTGAAGGCCACCTCCGCCACCCGCTGATCGAACAGGGGTGCACGCGCGAGCATGCCGAAGGGGGCGCTGACCTCGTCCACCTTGTGGAGGATGTGGTGGGCGCCCTTGAGGAACAGGTTGAGGGCCATCAGCTTGCCGACGATCGTCTTCCAGCGCGGATTGGCGAAGAGGGGCGCCAGCGAGGCCTCGAGCGGCCGGGCTGCGACCGCCTCCTTCATCTTCGGCGAGAGCGCGAGCTCGAAGTCATCGAAGCACTTCAGGTGGGCGCGCAGGTAGCTGCGCTCCCGCGCGAGTGACTCGTCTTCCGTGCCTGCCACGCCTCCATAGAGCTCCGCCAGCAGCATGGGGAGGTTCTTCGGTCCACCGAAGCAGGGATCGCCCCCCTCGCCGTTGAGCACTACGCCCACCTCGGCGCTCGCCTCACGGAAGAGCAGGGCGTTGGGGACGGTGAGCGGATCACCGATGGGGTCCGAGTGCAGCGCGATCGTCTCGTCCAGGTGGGCGAGGATCACCCGCGGTGACAGCTCGACGATCCGGTGGTGGGTGCGGCAGTGCTGTGCCACGAGGGAGCTGAACGGCAGCTCGTTCCGGTACTCCGGGCCGAACGAGACCGACCAGGTGATGACCTCTTGATCGTGGAGCCGCTTCGCCAGTGCGACGACCAGGCTGGAGTCGAGCCCTCCGGAGAGGAAGGCTCCCACCTTCTCTCCCGAAGGCAGTCTGCGCAGGACCGCACCTTCCAGCTCCGTGCGCAGGTGCTGGCGCAGCGCCTCCTCTCCCTCGGGTGGGAGGGGCGCGCTGGTGTCCACCTCCGGGGGCACGGACCAGAACGGCATGCGGCGGGTCGGGCCTCCTCCGCGCGGCAGGTGCACCACCTCGCCGGGCAGCACCTCCAGGACCCCCTCCACGAGCGTCTCCTCGCCTGGGAGGTAGGCATAGCTGAGGTACGCAGCGACGCCGCGCAGGTTGAGCTCACGGGGGACGAGCCCGCTGGCGAGCAGTGCATGGATCGTCGAGGCGAAGATCCACCCCTGGGGCACCTTCGCGTAGTAGAGCGTCCGCTCGCCGATGGCGTCCCGTGTGAGCCGGACCTCACCCTCCGCGATCCAGGCGAGGGCAAATGCTCCGTTCACCTCCCCCAGACGGCCTGCTGCCACGAGGGCGCGCCACTGGGAGAGCTCCTCGATGCGCCGTCCCTCCAGCCAGCACGCGTCCCAGTCCACGACGAGTGTGGTGCCGTGCTCAGGGGCAATCAGCTGGGCGCCAGGTCCCAGGGCCCGCGCGAGCGCTCCAGAGGCACTCCGGGTCTGCTCCGGGGCGGGGGCCGCGAGCACGAGCCCTCCTACGCGTCCAGAGGGACGTCGGCGGGCCACGCCCGTCCCGAACGGTGGCCCCGGCTCTGGCTTGAGCAACCGCGGTTCCTCCATGACTACCCGAAGCTATCCGCGCCGCCGTCCGAGGCGTCGGCGTCGGCGGAGAAGGAGTCGCTGTCAACCTCCCAGGAGGAGCCGGAATCTCCGCCGCCACCTCCGCCTCCATCTCCTCCACCCGTGTCGGCCTGCTTCTTCTTCTGCCGCTCCAGCTCCGCGGGATCCTGGGGCCCGGCCATGGCGGCTGTGGAGGCCATGACAGCGGCCCCCGCGGCGCCTGCAGCGGCGGCCCTCCCAGCCCCCCCAGGCAGGCGGCCCTGGGTGTCTCTGCCCCTGAGCGAGGCTGCGGGAGCACGGGCGACCTGGGGAGTCTTGCTCATGGCGCGGAAGAGCCGCTTCACCACCTGCTCGGGACGGATGACGGCCAGCTCCAGCGTGTGCTTCGAGAGCCACCGGGCCTCCTCGGCGGAGAGGCCCCCGCCGGAGGGCACGGGCCGATCGGCGGGCAGGAGCAGCTTCTCGAAGGGCCTGGCGTGAGCCGGCCGAAGTCCCACGTCCACGATCCGGACGCCCGTGCCCTTGAACCACTCGGGATCGGTCGCGAGGCGGTGGGCGAGCCGGCACCCCTCCACGGTGATGTCATGGAGCACGAACACCTCGAGCCGCGGGTTGCGCCGGAGCATGCGCCGCACGGTCTCGAAGGCCTGCTGCGGGTAGCCCCCGATGGAGAGGACCGCGCAGTTGTTCTCGAAGTGGAAGTTGTTGGCCAGCAGCAGGTCCACCGTGCGGGCGCGATCGCAGACGACCGCCCGGTCAAAGGAGTAGTCGCCAATGTCGGGCTCCGCGGTCCGTGCTGGCTTCGCCTCCTGGGGCTTTCGGGCGATCAAGCCCTTGGGCTTGCCGTGGACACTCCCCCAGCGATCCCACAGTCGCTCGAAGTCACCCCGGGGAAACATGCGCGCCCCCACCATCATGTAGGCGAGAAAGCAGAGCACGATGGGCACGGGAATGAGGAACGGGAGCAGGGAGCGCGACAGCTCGAGGGCGATGACGCTCACGATGATTCCAAAGACCAGGGCCGTGATGGAGGCTTTGGCCTTGGCGGCGATGCTCTTCTTCCTGCGGCAGATCTCGTAGTAGAGGTGCTCGACCCCCCACTTCACCTGACCACCAGCGGACACGCTGTCAATCGCCTTCTGGAAGGCCACGTCGGTGAAGGGATCGTTCTCACGCGGCTCGAAGGCGAACCGGCCATTGCACTGCTTGCAGCTCTTGGTGTCCTTGCGCTCGGGGTACGTCGAGTCCGCCTGGCAACGGATGCAGATCATGCCGCACCTCCCGGACGGCGCCCGTGTCCATCCACGAAGACCCTCATCCAGGCCTCCAGCATGGCGAGCGCCCACAGCTTCTCGCCGATGCGCCGGCGCCGTGTCTCATCCGCCTGGTCCTGGCCCTGGCGCAGGCGCGAGATGTAGTCCTCGCGGAACATGCCGCGCTTCCGCACCGCCGAGGGCCCGAGCAGGTCCTCCATGAGCGGCGCGAGCGGGCCCAGCACCCAGTCCGTGGAGGGGACACTCATGCCGAACTTCCGCCGCCAGACGATGTCGTCCGGGAGCTTGTTCTGGAGCGCCAGCTTGAGGACGTACTTCTCGCAGGCGCCATGGAGCTTGAGCTGCGGCGGCAGGGCGAAGGACGCGGTGGCCAGCTCGCGATCGAAGAGCGGCACCCGCATGTCGAGCGCCCATGCATTGGCGATCCGCTCTGCGCGAGGGAGGATGTTCTGCGAGCCCTTGAGGGCGATGTCCGCCAACCGGACCCGGTTCAGGAAGTGGGGGATCTCCTGGCTGCCCAGGTAGGGCCGCAGGAGCGCGCGCCGCTGACCGGGTCCGCCGACCTGTGCGCGGAACTCCGGGGTGTAGAGCGAGTCCTCCAGCCCGTAGAAGCGGTGGTACGAGCGCAGGTAGATCTCCTCCGGCTCCTCGGGAGAGTCCTCGTACAGGCCACCGAAGACCTCGGCGGCCACCATGGGCTTCGAGGTCCACCCACCGAAGAGCTGATCGCCGCCCTCGCCGTTGAAGACGGCCGAGAAGCCCGCCTGACGCGCGGCCCGCCCGAGGAGGAACTGCGGCCCGGTGACCGCGTCGCCGAACGGCAGGTCCAGCTTCCAGACGAGGTCCATCAGCGCCGGCCCCACCTCTTCACCCGTGGACTTCACCCAGGTGAGAGGGATCTCCAGCATCCGAGCCACTTGCTCGGCCTGCTCGCGCTCGATGCTCCGATCGCCGAAGTCGAGGCTGAAGGCCTGGATCTTGACGCCTGCCTCCTTGAGCCAGACGGCCACGCCCGAGGAGTCGATGCCGCCCGAGAGGTAGAGGGCCACCTCGGGCTCGCCATTGAGCCGCCGCTCCACGGCCTTCCGGCAGAGGGCGCGCACACGCCGCACCGCCGTGGGCTGGTCCTCGAGCGAGGGATCGAGCTGCTCGCGCAGGGTGAAGTAGGGCGTGGAGGCGAGCTGGCCGCTCTCGAAGACACCAAGGTGGCCTGGCAGCAGGCGCTTCACGCCACGCAGGGGCACGTCTGCGCCGGGGACAAAGGAGAAGGTGAGATACTTGTGGATGGCGGCCGGATCCAGGGCAGCCTCGAAGCCCGGAACGGCGAGGAGCTGCTTCAGCTCGCTGGCGAAGTACAGCACGCCTCCCTGGACCGTGTAGTAGAGCGAGCGGACGCCGAAGGGATCGCGTGCCAGGGTCAGCCGCCGCCGCTCGCCATCCCACCAGGCGCAGGCGAAGGCACCGTCCAGGTCATCGAGCGCGGAGCCACCCGTGGAGAGCCGCGTCAGGAGGGCCTCCGCGGGCGAGGCTGCGGGCGGGGCGAGCGTCCCGGCGCAGGCGAGGAGGTGGGGGCCCTGGCGGAAGATGGAGGCGGACTTGCCTGGGCGGCCGCCCCACCAGCGGTAGCCGAGCCCCACACCTGGGGCGTGCGCGGTGTCCGTGCGATCGCCGCGGTAGTCGATCGCGGCGAGCATCGCGGTGAGGATCTCGGGGGAGGCGTCTCCGACATAGCCACAGATTCCGCTCATGCGTCCACCTGAGTGGCAAGGAGGTCCGCGAAGGTCTCGCGGCGTGTGGTGAGGAAGTCCTGGCCCTGATCGATCACCACTTCAGCGGGCCGGGGGCGGTTCAGGAAGTGGCTCGACATGGCATAGCCGTAGGCGCCTACGTCGCGCAGGGCGAGGAGGTCACCGGGAGCGAGCGGCGGAAGCTGGCAGTTGCGCGCGAGGAAGTCCCGAGAGTGGGTCGTGTTGCCACAGACATCCGTGGGGATCTCGAGCACGGAGCCTTGGGGCTCTACCGCCTCGACGCGATGGTGAGGGTAGTAGACGCTCTCCACGACGACGTTGCCCACCGTGGTGTCCACACCGACATAGCGCCGCCCGCCGCGCTCCTTCACCGAGATGACCTTGACGAGCAGGGAGCCCGCCTCGGCGACCAGCACCCGCCCGGGCTCGATGATCAGGCGGATCCGCCGGCCGCGGCGCGCCGAGAGCTCTTCCATCCGGCGTGCCACCTCGCGGCCCAGGGTGGGGAGATCCAGGGGCTCCTGGCCCTCTCGGTAGGGCACGCCGAAGCCGCCGCCCGCGTCGAGCTCCTCCAGATCCGGCAGGAGCTCCGAGGCGGCGAGCATCCGGTCGAAGCAGGCGAGGAACCGCGCCAGGGAGCGATTGTTGGTGCCCGCGTAGATGTGGAGGCCGATGAGGCGGACACCGGCCGCACGCGCGATGGCGAGGGCCTCGGGGAGCTCTTCCGGGTCGACGCCGATGCGGTTGGGGCGGGAGGGATCGTCCACGAGGAGGCGCAGGCCCACCGCCCCACCAGGGCTGCGCTGGGCGAAGTCCCGGAGCTGGTCGACCGAGTCCAGGTTGAGGCGGATGCGGTGGCCGATGAGGAAGTCCAGATCCGCCGCGTCGAGGTTCGTCCCGCTGTAGAGGATCCGGTGCGCGGGGACACCTGCGTTGAGCGCGGCGAAGGCGTCACCGGGGGTGTTGGCGTGGATCCCCGCGCCCATCGCATACAGCAGGCGCACCAGGTGACGGTTCTTGTTGCAGACGATGGCGTAGTGGAAGTCGACGGGCGAGTAGGGAAAGGCCGCGGTGAAGTCCCGGTAGGCGGCACGCACGCGCTCGGCGTCGTACACGTAGAGCGGACTGCCGTGCTTCTCTACCAGGAGCGCGGCGCGGTCCGCCGTCGGCTCTCGGACGCTCATCACAGGATCTCCGGTCTCGGCGTGACGGTGGACAGTATCGGCGCGGCTGGGGGCCACGCAAGGCAGCTCCGTCTGAGGAGCTTCCTTTCTATCCGGGGCGCCGCTTGTGCGTTCGCGCGTGCCGGCCAGGCTCCTTCTCCGAGGGACGCTGCGAGACTTTGTGGTCCTTCTGGGGCGGGCCTGGATCGCGCTGCGAGGCGCGGAGCCGCTCCCACGCCTCCAGGAAGACGGCGTCCTCGCGGGGCACGGGGACACGGGGGATCTTCGCGCGCATGATGTGCTCGATGCGCGCGATCACCTGATCGTCTCTCGCGGTGGCGAACGTGGACGCCACCCCGCTCGCCTCGACGCGCGCGGTACGGCCGATGCGGTGCACGTAGTCCTCGGGCGCATGGGGCAGGTCGTAGTTGATGACGTGCCCCACGTCCTCCACATCCAGCCCGCGCGCCGCAATGTCTGTGGCCACGAGGCAGCGGTAGGTGCCCTTGCGGAACCCCTCCATCGCCTCCTTGCGCTGGTTCTGCGTGCGGTCCGCGTGCAGCACACCGCACCGGTAGCCCGCCCGCTGCAGTGCCTGGTGCACCTTGTCCGCGCGCTCCTTCGTCCGGGTGAAGATGAGAGCCGTGGCCTCATCGCGCGCCAGCAGCGTGAGCAGCAGCGGTGACTTCTCCTCCGGAGTGACCCGGTACAGCTGCTGCTTTGCACGCTCGGCGGGAGTGCCGCTGCGAGTCACCTCCACACGGATCGGGGCTCGGAGCTGCTCGCGGGCGAAGCGGCTCACATCCGGGCCCAGAGTGGCGGAGAACAGGAGCGTCTGCCGGCGTTGGGGCAGGGCGGCGAGGATGCGCTCGATCTGAGGGAGGAACCCCATGTCGAGCATCCGGTCCGCCTCATCGAGCACCAGGCTCTCCAGCCGCGGGAACGTGGCGGCCCCTGCTTCCAGCAGGTCCACCAGCCGTCCCGGGGTGGCGAGCACGAAAGAGGGCCGCTGCTTCAGCGCCTCCACCTGGGCCGACATGTCCTCGCCGCCGATGACGACAGCGTGCGTGAGGCCGCGTGGCTCGGCGAAGAAGCGCACGGGCTCGGCGATCTGCAGCACCAGCTCGCGGGTGGGCGCGAGGATCAGCCCGAGCTGGCCCTTCCTTCCCGCGAAGCGCTCCACCAGGGGCAGGACGTACGCGGCGGTCTTGCCAGTGCCGGTCGCGGCACAGCCGATGACGTCCTTGCCGGCGAGGGCGGGCGGAATGGCCCGAGCCTGGATGGGAGTGGGGTGCGCGAAGCGCGCTCGGCGCAAGGCCTCCAGGGCTTCTGACGAGAGACCCAGCTGGGCGAAGGAGGGGCTCACGGGGTAGAGGGAGCCGGACTCGCGCGCCTACTTGAAGTCGCGGCGCGAGAAGATGAAGGACGCGAGGACGATCAGCACCGCTGAGTAGCTCACCGCGTAGAGTATGGAGGGCAGCAGCTCCGACATAGGGGTGGGGATCTCGTAGGTGGCCTGCACGCGGTAGTTGAGCCGTGAGAGGTTGGGCAGCACGTAGTAGACGGCCTTGCCCAGCAACTGCAGGAAGGGCTCCTCCGCCTTGCGCGACATCTCATAGATGTCTCCGCCCAGGTGGCCGGCGAAGTACGCGCCGATCGTCACCGTGGCCGACACCATCTGGCTGGAGAAGCTCGACATCACGAAGCCGACGCTGCTGAGGATGAGCAGCTCGAAGAAGAGCATGCCGATGGCGACGAACTGGGCCTCGGTGAAGAGCGTGCCGTAGATGCCAATCTGGATGAAGAAGAGCACCCCCATGGCCAGCAGCAGCACCGCCAGCGTCAGCATGTTGCCGGCGAAGCGGGCAATGAGGAACTGGGACCGGGAGATGGGCTTGGAGACGATGAGGAACAGCGTCTTGCGCTCGATCTCCCGGCTCAGCATGCCGCTGGACAGGAAGACGGCCAGCAGCACCAGCACGATGCTCATGATCCCGAGGCCCACGTCCGTGAGCACGCGATCGAAGGTGGAGATGCTCAGGTTGGTGAGCAGCGAGGAGGCCACCAGCAGGCCAAACGCGAACGCACCAACCACCACGGTGACGCGGTTGCGCCGAGCCTCCCGGAAGCCATTGAAGGTGAGCGCGAGGAACGGCCGCATCATGACGAGATCTCTCCTCCGACGGTTCCATGCTTGGCCTCGCTCATCGCCTGGAGGAACAGATCCTCCAGCGAGAAGCGGGCCGGCTGCAGCTTGGTGACACGGCCGCCCGCGTCCAGCACGCTCTTGAGCAGTGGCTGCACGTGGGCATCCTTGGCGCGGACCAGCAGGCGGTTGGACAGATCCTGCACCTGCTCGAGCGGGTGGCCCAGGTTGCGCACCGCCTCTGCGGCCATTCCCTCCACGGAGATCTCCACCACCGGCACCTGCGTGGTGAGCAGCTCCTGCACGCTGCCCTCTCGCGCCAGCTTGCCGTTGACGAGCACCGCGACGCGGGTGCACAGCGCCTCGACGTCCGGGATGATGTGGGTGCAGAAGAGCACCGTGGTGCCGCGCTCGCGCTCCTGGAGGATGAGATCGCGGATCTCGCGCCGGCCCACCGGATCCAGCCCGCTCGTGGGCTCATCCAGGATGAGCAGCCGGGGCTTGCCGACAATGGCCTGCGCCAGGCCGATGCGCTGCACCATGCCCTTGGAGTAGCGGCGGATCTGCAGGCCCGCGGTGCGGGACATGCCTACCGCGCCCAGCACCTCCTTCACGCGCTGGTCCAGCTCCTGGCCGCTCAGGCCCACGAGCTGACCAGCCAGCCGGACGAACTCCTCACCCGTGAGGTACTCGTACGGGGCGGGGTTCTCCGGCAGGAAGCCCACGTTGCGGCGGGCCTCCTTCGACTCGGGAGCATGTCCGAACAGGCGGGCTGTGCCGCTCGTCGCCTGGACGAGGTTCATCAGGACCTTGATGGTGGTGGACTTCCCGGCCCCGTTGGGACCGAGCAGCCCATAGACCTGTCCGGGCTCGACGGAGAGGGTGAGGTTCTGGAGGGCCAGAACCCGCTTGTTCATCCAGAACCCCAGTCGGTACGTCTTCGACAGGTCCCGGGTCTCGATGGCTAACGTCATGGGTGCGCTCATGGGGCGTTCGGTGCGTCCTGGGGGCGCTGCTGCTTTTCCTGCTCGAGGACTCTCTTGCGGTGGTCGATGGGCTCCAGGCGCAGCGAGCTGGAGGTAGAGCCGCTTCGCCCATCCTCACCGATATAGATGACTCCGCCCATGGGATCCGTGGGGATGGAAGGAAGGTCGCCCTTGGCCACCAGCTCGGAGAGTGCCTGGGGCAGTCGCCCCTCGCGCTTCTTGAAGGCGGAGATGGCGTCATCGACCTGGATGAGCGCCTGCTCGCGGTGGATCTCCAGGATGCGCTCCTCGAAGCGCTGGCGCATCTCGGGGTCCGTCTCATTGTCCCGGAACGACTCCACCAGCGCGAGCGCGGCGTCGAAGTGTCGATTGTACGCCAGCATTCGCGTGGCGATCTCCGGCACGAACCGGTTCACATTGGGCAGCGTGGCCGCGATGCGCAGGTGCTCCGTGGCGGCTGCGTGCTCGCCGAAGAAGTAGCTCAGGTTGTAGGCGAGGTACAGGCGCAGTGTGGAGTCCTCGGGGAAGTTCTTCACGCCCTTCTCCAGGATCTTCCGCCCCTCCGCGGTGTTGACCCACGTCTCACGCCCGAGGTTCGTGGGGATGGCGGTGCCGGAGAAGGTGTAGACCTTGTGGAACTTGGGATCCAGGTCCGTGACCAGGTCCGCGTAGTAGAACAGATCCAGGTAGCGTGTGGCCTCCAGGCTGCTGCCGGCGCGCCCCGCGGCCTGGATGGCCTGGAGCCAGTAGTAGTCCGCGACGAGCGACTGCTGTCCGGCGCCAATGACGCGGAGCAGCTCGATGCGGGGTAACAGGGGAGCTTGATAAGGACCGCGAGGTGGCTCGCGCGGAGGCTCTGAGAGGGCAGCCACCGCTCCAAGACCCGTCAGCATCAGCACCAGTGTGATGAGGGGCTTCATCGCTTCCAGAGGCTGAACGCTAAATGCGGCTCACGCAAGACTCAAGGAGTTTCAACCAGGGCAGAGGCGTGAGGGCCTGGCTGCCTAGTCGCAGTTCACGTCATTGTAGACGTTGAACGGCTCGCCCGAGGCGACCCTCAGACCGACAGCTCCGCTGCTGGGGCAGGCGGGCACCACCTGGCCATCCGCGGAGGACATCAGCCAGGTGTCGGCCCCATCACCCTGTGTGTTGTCCACATCCCCCGCGGCGTAAGCGAGGAAGTCCCATGAGGTCGTGGTGCCGAAGATTCCTGGTGCCGGGCCCGCGAGATTGGGGGAGTTCCACGTGCTCCCCGCGCCAGGGAGCTGGACGATGTAGAGCCGAGTCGTCGGGTATCGGAACGAGTCCGCCTCGACACACTCGTCATCGCCGTGGCGCAAGGCGGCCGGACCCGAGCGATCCTCGGTGATCGTGCAGGGGTCCTCCATATGGTAGCTGTAGCGGTTGCCACGCTCTGGAGCGAAGCCTGGCACGCGGATCTGAGAGGGCGGCTCAGTCATGGTCCGCAGGCCGGTGTACAAGGCCTTGAGGTTCGAGGTTGCTTCGGCCTGCCGGGCGCGAGCCTGGAACCGCAAGAAGTTGGGAATGGCAACAGCTGCCAGGATGCCGATGATCGCTACCACGATCATTAGCTCGATCAGGGTAAAACCCCGCGGGCTCTTCCTGGACATGCACGAGCCTCCCACATGAAATGAAACAGGCCAGGATTGAGCATCATCCTGGCCTGTCTCGTATGGATGTTGTGATGCCTGGCGATTAGTCGCAGTTCACGTCGTTCCAGCTGTTGAACGGCTCACCGGCCGCAACGCGGACGCCAGTCTGCGTGGGGCAGGTGGAGTCGAGCGTGCCGTCGGCGGAGCTGATGGACCAGCTGTCAGCCGTGTCACCCGGAGCGTTGTCCACGTCGCCCGCGCCGTAGGCCAGGAAGGTCCAGAAGCCGTCGTCGCCGTACACGCCAGGCGCGAAGGTCTGGTCAGTGTGGGCGTTGGCCCAGGTGCCGCCCGCAGGAATCGGAACGAACAGGCCCGTGGCCGGCGCAGTCCACTGGAAGCGGTAGTGATCCGCGGCGACGCAGGTGTCCTCGTTGTTCAGGTTAGGAGTCGGGCCGGTGCGGTCCTCGAACAGAGCGCATGCACCCAGGTGATAGCTGTAGCGGTTGCCGCGCTCGGGGGAGAAGCCGGTGGCCCGGATGGTGCCATCGCTTGCACCGACCGTGGTCGGCTTGCGCTGCTGGGTGCGCAGACCGGTGAAGAGGCTCTTCAGGTTGCCGTGCACTTCGGACTGGCGAGCGCGCGCCTGGAAGCGGATGAAGTTCGGGATCGCGATGGCCGCGAGGATGCCGATGATCGCCACCACGATCATGAGCTCGATGAGGGTAAAGCCACGATTGCGACGGTTCTGGGTCATGGTCTGCTGCTCCTTACAGTCGGCGAGGACTGGGGGTGAACAACGGTTCCTGTCTTAGCAAGGGAAAGGCCATCTGCGCCAGATCTGCTAAGTGGCCTGATCCTCTGGACTGGGGGGGAGCGAGTCGGGATCAGGACAGGGCCCGATCGACAATTTTTGGCACCCAGAGACGAAATTGGGCACCCTTTCCAGCGTCCACCGACTTTTTCGGGCACCGAATGGGGGCGCTGGAAGGTAGCCTCGGCGGCCGATGGACACGGAGTGGCCGCCCTTTCTCTCTTCGCTGCTGACTGTCTGGCTCTTCGTACTGGGCCTGTGCATCGGCAGTTTCCTGAATGTCGTCATCGCCCGTGTTCCGCACGGAGAAAGCATTGTCCGGCCGCGCTCGCGCTGCCCGAAGTGTGGGCATACGCTCGCCTGGTACGAGAACATTCCGCTCATCTCGTGGCTGGCGTTGAGGGGCCGCTGCCGGAGCTGCAAGGCGCCCATCTCCATCCGCTACCCGCTGGTGGAGCTGCTCGTCGGCCTGCTCTTCCTGGCGTGCGTGCGCCGCTTCGACTTCACCTGGGAGCTCGTCTCCGGGCTGGTGCTTGTCACGCTGTTGGTGCCGCTCACCTTTATTGATCTGGAGCACTGGATCCTGCCCTTCTCCCTCACCCTCCCGGGGATCTTCGCCGGGATGGTGCTGGCCGTACCCAGGGGTATGGACGATCTCTGGGGTGCGGCTCTGGGAGCGGGGGTGGGTTTCCTGGCCTTCCGCTTGATGGAGTACCTGGGGTGGAAGCTGTTCCGGAAGGAGGCGCTCGGCGGCGGGGACAAGTACCTGGTGGCGCTGCTGGGGGCGTTCCTCTCATGGAAGGCCCTGCTGGGCATCCTCTTCCTGTCCTCCCTCCAGGGCGCCGTGGTGGGCGTGCTGATGATTGCACTCACGGGCCGAGCGGGGCCGCGCGCGGAGTCGCAGCCGGAGCAGAAGGGCACGCCGAAGGAGGATCCGCCCGAGCCCGAGCTGACCATGACGTGGGAGTTCACGAAGCCGGGGCTTCCGCTGGGGAAGCGGTTGCTCCTGGTGCCCTGGTGCCTGCTCTTCCAGCCCATCCCGGACGAGCCGAAGGACGAGGAGGGCGACGAGATCGACTGGGTACCGGGTACGACGAACATCCCCTTCGGGCCGTGGCTGGCGCTGGCGGGGCTGGAGATCCTGCTGCTGGGGCCGTGGCTGGCGCAGGTGCTGCCTTCCCCGTTCGCACTGCTGGTGGGAGCCGCGCTTTGAGGGGCGAGGCCCTGGCGAGATGAAGTGGCGCATTGCCAGCGTGGCCTTCCTGCTGGGCTCGCTCTCCACGGGGCTCTCGTGGCTCACACTCCAGCCGGTGCTCATCCAGCTGCTGGACGTGGCGCGCCGGCTCGCCGCGCCCGGCAGCCCCGAGGCTGAGGCGCTTGCGCGCGTGCGCGGCTTCCTGCCCTTCGCGCTGGGGCTGGATCTGCTGGTGCTGACGGTGCTGGTGTACATCGTGCTGGATCTGACGGTGGGTCGCCCTCTGCGCGCCACCGAGCTGGCGGTGGAGCAGCTGGGGCGGCTCGAGCTGGACCTGCCGCCGGTGTCCCAGGGCGGGCCCCTGCTGTCGCGCATCCAGAGCGCACTGAACCGCATGGCGGAGGCGCTGCGCCGGGAGCAGGCCCTGACGCGCTCGCAGCTCGCGGAGCTGCGGCAGGCCAACGCGCGGCTGGCCCGGGCGCAGATGGAGCTGGTGTCCTCCGAGCGCCTGGCCACGGTGGGCAAGCTGGCCGCGGGCGTGGCTCACGAGGTGGGCAACCCGCTGGCGGGCATCCTCGGCTACCTCTCGCTGGCGCGCATGCGGGCCCCCACGCCCGAGCTGAAGGAGTACCTGGAGCGCATCGATCACGAGGTGCACCGCATCGATGGCATCATCCGGGGGCTCCTGGACCTGGGGCGCCCGAAGCCCGCCACGCTGGCGCCGGTGGACGTGAGCCAGGTGGTGGAGACGTGCGTGAAGCTGGTGCGCGCGGGGCCAGAGCTGTCCCAGGTACAGGTGGACTTCGCGCTCGAGCCGGGGCTGCTGGCGCGTGCGGACGCCGGGCCACTCTCGCAGATCGTCATCAACCTGCTGCTCAACGCCGCGCAGGCCATGGGAGGGCAGGGCGGGGCGCGCGTCTCCACCCGGCGCGAGGGTGGCGAGGTGCGGCTGGAGGTGCAGGACACCGGCCCGGGCATACCCCCGGAGGTGATGCCGCGCCTCTTCGAGCCCTTCTTCACCACCAAGGAAGGGAAGGGGACGGGGCTGGGACTCGCGGTGTCGCTGCACCTGGCTCAGAGCATGGGAGGCCGGCTCACGGCGGAGAATGTCTCCGGGGGCGGTGCGCGCTTCTGTCTTCACCTGGTGGCCATGTGAAGCGAATGGGAACTCCCTTTCGTCAGGGGCCTGGGGGATGATGAGGTCCTGAGCGACCATGCCCACCTTCCGCTCCATCCTCGTCGCTGATGACGAGCCTTCGATCCGCCATGTCCTCACGCTGGTGCTCACCGAGCACGGGTACGAGGTCCGCGCCGTAGCCGACGGCGAAGAGGCCGTCCGCGAGCTGGCCGCTCGCAGCTACGACGTGCTGCTGTGTGACGTGCGCATGCCCAAGCGGGACGGCCTCTCCGTGCTGCGTCAGGCCATCGCCGAGCACCCAGGCCTCACCGTGCTGGTGATGAGCGCCTATGGCTCGCAGGAGCAGGCGCTCGAGGCGGTGGGGGCCGGCGCGTATGACTACGTCCAGAAGCCCTTCAAGCCGGAGGAGATCGTCTTCGTCCTCCGCAAGGCCGAGGAGCGCGAGCGGCTCGTCCGCGAGAACCGGCGACTGCGGACGGCGTCGGCTCCTCCGCCCGAGCGAATCCTCGGGGAGAGCGAGGGCCTGAAGGCCGTGCTGCGCCAGGTGGATCGGCTTGCGCCGGTGCACACCACCGTCCTCATCACCGGGGAGAGCGGCACGGGCAAGGAGCTCATCGCCCGGGCGCTGCACGAGCGCTCACCGAGGGCCTCGCAGGCCTTCGTCGCCGTCAACTGCGGCGCCATCCCCGCGGGCCTCATTGAGAACGAGCTGTTCGGTCATGCCAAGGGCGCCTTCACGGACGCGCGCACCGCCAAGCGAGGCCTCTTCAGCGAGGCCGACGGCGGCACGCTCTTCCTGGACGAGGTGGGTGAGCTGCCGCTGCCCGCGCAGGTGAAGCTGCTGCGCGTGCTCCAGGAGGGCGAGATCCGCCCCGTGGGCGAGAGCCGCGCCGAGCGCGTGGACGTGCGCGTCATCGCCGCGACGCTCCGGGATCTGGGCAAGCTGGTGGAGCGCGGTGAGTTCCGAGAGGACCTCTACTACCGCCTCAACGTGGTCAATCTGAGGATGCCGCCGCTGAGAGAGCGCCGCGAGGACATCCCCCTGCTGACGCGCGCCTTCATCCTGCGCTTCAACCGCCAGCTCAACCGCGAGCCGCCAGTGGAGGGCCTCAGCCCCGAGGCCGAGGCCCTCATGTCCGCCTACGCCTGGCCCGGTAATGTGCGCGAGCTGGAGAACGCCATGGAGCGCGCCGTGCTCCTGTCGGATGGCCCCCAGGTGCTGCCCTCCAACCTGCCCGAGCGGCTGTGGGCGGCGTCCCCGCAGCCTGCTGGCTCCCCCCCCGTGCAACAGGCCGGTAGCGATCTGTCCCTCAAGCGCGCCATGCGGGAGCTGGAGGAGACATACATCCGCGCAGCCCTGCGCCGGACCCGGGGCAACCGCACCCGAGCTGCTGAAGTTCTGGACATCAGCCATCGCGCGCTCCTGTACAAGATCAAGGAATACGGAATTGATCCGGACGCCGAGGCCGAGAAGGGCAGCTAGGCGTCCGGCTGAGCACATTGTGGGGATTTGACGGCGCGCGCTGGGCGCCAGAAAATCGGCGCCTGCGGCGTTACGAGGGGCGCGGCGAGGGCACAGGAGTGGGTGCCCGACCGGTCGCGGAGCGAGCGGGCGCCGGTCAACTTTTAGGCGGGGTTGCGCGCTGGTGTTACGCTGGCGCCCTCTCCACGGGAGAACTGCATGGCGAAGGGCAAACTGGCACTCGGTCTGGATATCGGATCGACCTCGGTGAAGATGATCCTCCTCAAGGAGCAGCGCAAGCGCGGCGACGTTGGCTACGCGCTGCAGAGCTTCGGCATGAAGCCGCTGCCACCGGAGGCCATCGTCGACGGCGCGCTGATGAACTCCACGGCGATCGTCCAGGCGGTGCAGGAGCTGATGAACGAGCTGAAGATCAGGGGCAAGGAGGTCGCTATCGGCGTCTCCGGCCACTCGGTCATCATCAAGAAGATCCAGATGCCTCGCATGAGCCAGGAAGAGCTCGAGGAGAGCATCCAGTGGGAGGCGGAGCAGTACATCCCCTTCGACGTCAAGGACGTGAACATCGACACGCAGATCCTCGACTCGGGCGCCAACGACGCCACCGGGCAGATGGATGTGCTGCTGGTGGCCGCCAAGAAGGACATGATCAACGACTACACCACCGTGGTCTCCGAGGCCGGACTGTCGCCGGTGGTGGTGGACGTGGACGCGTTCGCCGTCCAGAACATGTTCGCCGCCAACTACGACGTGCCGGACAAGGAGACCGTGGTGCTCATCAACGCGGGCGCCTCGGTGGTGAACATCAACATCATCTCCAACGGCATCACCGTCTTCACGCGTGACGTGACGATCGGCGGCAACCAGTTCACCGAGGAGATCCAGAAGCAGCTCAACGTCTCCTACGAGGAGGCGGAGGCGCTGAAGATCGGCGGCAACCGCCAGGACGCGGACGCCGTGGTCCCCCAGGACGTGGAGCGCGTGCTGACCAGCGTGGCCGAGCAGGTGGCCGGCGAGATCCAGCGCTCGCTGGACTTCTACGCGGGCACTGCCGCGGACGCCAACTTCAGCAAGGTCTACCTGTCGGGTGGAACCGCGAAGATCCCCGCGCTGTTCAAGACGATCGAGACGCGCGTGGGCGTGCCGGTGGAGATCCTCAACCCCTTCCGGAAGATCGAAGTGGACAACCGCAAGTTCGACCCGGCCTTCATCATGGATGTAGCGCCCATGGCCGCGGTGGCCGTGGGCCTGGCGCTTCGCCGTCCTGGTGACAAGCTGAACTGATACCCCTCTCCTCAAGCCTCAAGGAACCGACGCATATGATGATCCGGATCAACCTCCTGCCCGTCCGGGTGGCGAAGAAGCGGGAGATGGGCAAGCAGATCCTTGTCCTCTTCGCCATCGTCCTGCTGGGCGCGTTCGTGGGCAACTACCTGTGGTACTCGAACCGCAACGATGAGTTCAACCAGAACGCCGCCGCCATCCGCCAGGTCCAGGCCAAGATCGAAGAGCTGAAGAAGGTCATTGGCGAAGTCGACAAGATCAATGACCGCAAGGCCGAGGTGGAGAAGAAGCTCGGCGTGCTGGACAACCTGCGCAAGGGCCGCTCGGGCCCGGTGAAGATGATGGACGCGATGGCCTTGTCCATCCCCAAGAAGCTGTGGCTCAAGGGCTTCACCGAGGAAAAGAACGGCATGAAGATCAGCGGCGCGGCCATCAGCCACGACGAGGTCGCCGAGTTCATGAGCAACCTGGGCCACATGGTGTGGACACCCAAGGGCATGGGCCGGCTGGTGGAGTCGCGCAAGGACTCGCCGACGTCCCGCGTGGAGCTGCTCACCCCGGACGCGGCCATCGAGGAGTTCCCGGTGTCCTCCATCAAGTCCTTCTTCACCAACATCGAGCTGAGGGACGCGGTGCAGAAGCAGCCGGCGGGCTCGGACCCCAACGGCTTCCCCACCGTCGACTTCAACCTCAACCTGTCGTCCAACTACGCCATCTAAGAGGACCTGGCACGCCATGGAACAGTACCTGGACAAGATTGCTAAGGCCCCGGCTGGCGCGAAGTACGGCGGGCTCGCGGCCGTAGTCGTGGCGCTCACGGTCGCCAACTTCTTCCTCCTCATTCAGCCGAAGGAGGACAGCATCAAGCAGCAGGTGGAGCAGCGGCGGAAGCTGGACATCGATCTGGCGGAGAAGAGCGAGATCGCCCAGAACCTCAACGAGCGCCGGCGCGAGATGGACGTGCTGGAGCAGAAGCTCGCCGAGGCGCTCACCGAGCTGCCCGAGAAGAAGGAGATCGACGAGCTGCTCGCGCAGATCAACGACGTGGGCAAGAAGTCCGGCCTGGAGATCGCGCGCGTGGAGCCGGGCAAGGAGTCGACTGCCGTCGGCGAGTTCTTCGCTCGCATCCCCATCAAGATGACCGTGAGCGGCAACTACCACGAGATCGCCATGTTCCTGCAGGAGATCGCGAACATGCGCCGCATCGTGAACGTGAACGGCATCGACCTGGGCAAGCCCACGGTGAAGAACGAGAAGGTCGTCCTTCAGAGCACTTTCGTGGCGACGACGTTCCGGTTCGTCGAGCAGAAGGATCAGAAGGATGCGAAGCAAACGGGCCAGAAAGTTGCGCCGCCCAAGAAATAGGGTGAGATGAGGATCCAGAGGATGAAGACGCTCAAGTTCAAGATGACCACGGTAGTGCTGGCCCTGTCGGTAGCGGCCTGTGGGGGCTCGCAGTCAGCGGCTCCCAGGCCAACACCTGCCAAGCCGGCGACAACCGTAGCCCCGAAGAAGGAGGCGACGGTCGAATCCTCCGTCAACTATTCGTACAACCCGGTGGGCAAGCGGGATCCGTTCCGCAGCCCGCTTGAGGAGCTGGTGCGATCGAACACGACCACCCAGGTCTCCTCGTGCAGCGAGCCGCTGTGCGCGTGGGATCTGGATCAGCTCAAGCTGGTGGCGGTGGTCACCGGCGACGCCAACCCCATCGCCATGGTGGAAGATCCACTCGGGCGGGGGCACGTCGTGCGCCGCAACGCCCGCATGGGCCGGCAGGGTGGCCGGGTAACACAGATCCTTCGGGACTCGGTGACGGTGACCGAGTACATCCCGTCTGAAGGGAAGAACATTCCCAATCCGGTGAGCCTCCAGCTCAAACCGGAGAACAAGCGGGAATCGCTGTACGACTTGTCCACGGGCAAGAACTGGGAGTAGCTCCGTCGGGCCGGCTGCTCGCGCCCGATTCCAACTTGTAGAGGGGTAGCATGCTCGGGAAGAGCGATGTGACGAGGGGCAAGTGGGTGGTCGCGGCCGCGCTGTCGGTCGCCTTTGTGGGCGCCAGGGCTGACGGCGCTGAACTCAACACGCTGAGGGATCTGCAGGTCGTCCCAACAGGCTCAGGCACCCAGGTGGTTGTCTCGGGGACTCGCCCGCCCACCTTCACGGTCTTCCGGCTCAGCGGGCCGGAGCGGCTGGTGGTGGACCTCTCGTCCACGGATGCCACGGCCATCAAGGGTCACCACGGAGGCACCGGTCCCGTGACAGGGATCGTTGCCTCCCAGTTCTCGGACGAGCGCGCGAGCGTGGGCCGGGTGCTGGTGGCGCTCGACAAGGCCTCTCAGTACGACGTCCGCGCCGACGGCAACCGGGTGATCATCTCGGTGGACGGCGCGGCGGCGGAGGCTGGAGCGGCCAGGCTCGAGGCGAGCAAGCCCGCCGAGGCGAAGAAACCCGCGATGGAGCCGGCCCCGGCCATCGCCCAGGCTCCGGCTGCCGAGAAGGCGCCGGTCGCCGAGAAGGCGCCCGCAATCGAGCAGGCTCCGGCCGTCGCCAAGGCCCCTGTGCCCGCGCCGGTGAAGCCCGCCGCGCCCATCACGCCTGCGCCGGTGGTGGCGCAGTCCGCGGCGCCTCAGGCGGCCCCGGTGGTGGTGGAGGCCGGTGAGCCCCAGGAGGCTCCCGCGCAGGCCCTGCCCGAGAACGTCGTGGCGGCCGAGGCGGACGAGCGCGAGGTGGCGCAGCCTGCCCAGCGCATCACCGGCATCACTTTCAATCGGGACACCCTGGCCGTCCGCACGGACGGAGAGGTCGCCCGCTACGAGGTGCTCGAGCTGGCGGATCCGCCGCGGCTGGCGGTGGATGTGTACGGCGTGGACCTGGCGGCCAAGGCGCCGCGCGTCCGCGGCAAGACGCTGAAGGGCCTGCGCGTGGGCGCTCACGCAGAGAAGGTGCGGCTGGTGCTCGATGTCCCGGGCGGCATGCCGGCCTACCGCGTGGATCGCGCCGAGCGTGGCCTCGAGGTGCTGCTGGGGACCGCGGTGGCCCGCAAGGCTCCGCCCGCCGACGAGCCGCGCGAGGTGGTGGCCGAGAACGCGCCGCTGCGCCCGGCTCCCGTGCCGGCCGAGGTGGCTCCGGCGACGCAGGCGGCGCTCGTGGACGTCAAGGAGCTCTCCTTCGACGAGGGTGACGCTGGCGGCCGGGTGCAGCTCAAGCTGTCCGGTCCGGCCACTTGGAAGGTGGATCGCCCTGATCCGCGCAGCGCGGTGCTGACGCTGGAGAACGCACGGCTGCCGCGCAAGCTGGAGCGCAGCCTGGACACCAGCGCGCTGAATACGCCGGTGAAGATGATCAGCGCCTTCTCGGTGCCCGGTGAGGGCAACCGCGTGCGCGTGGTGGTGGCCGCTGACGGCGCCATCGAGGAGTCGGTGACGCAGGGTGGGGGCTCGCTGAGCTGGCACCTCACCGTGCAGGGCGTGAAGACGGAGCAGGTGGCCGTCACGCAGCGCACCGCCGGCTTCACCGCCGAGGCGCCGACGTACGCCGCCGAGGGCGCTCCGCGGCAGGCCCGCTACCGCGGCAAGCGCGTCTCCTTCGAGTTCAAGGACATCGACATCCAGAACCTGCTGCGCGTCATCGCGGAGATCTCGAAGAAGAACATCGTGGTCGCCGACGACGTGAGCGGCAAGGTGACGATCCGCCTGCGCAACGTTCCCTGGGATCAAGCGCTGGACCTCATCCTTCGTACCAAGAACCTGGGCAAGGAGGAGGTGGGCAACATCATCCGCATCGCCCCGCTGAAGACGCTGGAGGAGGAGGCCCGGCTGCGCACCGAGCGCAAGAAGTCGCTCCAGCAGCAGGAGGATCTGCTCGTCAACCTGATCCCGGTGAACTACGCCGTGGCGCAGGAGATGTCTGCGCGTGTGAAGGACATCCTCTCCGATCGCGGCTCGGTGACGGTGGACACTCGCACCAACGTCCTCATCGTGAAGGACGTGCGCTCCCACATCGAGAAGGTGCGGGCGCTGGTGCGCAACCTGGACACGCAGACGCCGCAGGTGCTCATCGAGAGCCGCATCGTCGAGGCGAATACGTCCTTCTCCCGCCAGATCGGCGTGCAGTGGGGCGGCAGCGGGGAGGCCTCGGCGGCCCGGGGCAACGCCACGGGCCTGATCTTCCCGAACTCGGCG
>NZ_DASPHO010000609.1:0-22607 GCF_035629615.1 Hyalangium sp.
CAGACGCTGCGCAGCTGGCAGAAGCAGCGCTCGTGGCGTGAGGTGCTCGACAAGTACCTGGCTGCCGGGCGAGGGCTGATGGCGGCTCATGCGGCGGGCCTCATCCACGGCGACTTCAAGCCGGACAACGTCCTCGTCGGCCAGGACGGGCGAGCCCGCGTCACGGACTTCGGAATGGCCCGGCTCGAGCCTTCGCAGCTCCCCTCGGGGAGCGCGGAGCCAGCACCGAGCTCCTCCCAGGTGTTGGAGCCCGTGCTCACTCAGCCCGCCAGATGGGGAGGGACACCGTTCTACATGGCCGCCGAGCAGCTCCGGAGCCAGCGCGCCGACGCGCGCAGCGATCTGTATGCCTTCTGCGTGTCGCTCTACGAGGGCCTGCATGGGCAGGTCCCCTTCCGCGGCAACTCGGTGGACGAGCTGCTCGAGGCCCAGCGCACGGGCAAGGCGATGCTCCCGGAGAGCTCTGCCGTACCCGCGTGGGTGCAGCGCACGGTGCTCCAGGGGCTGCACAGCAGCCCGGCTCAGCGGCCCGCCTCCATGGAAGTGCTGCTGGCCGCACTGGAAGACGATCCCGAAGTGAAGCGCCAGGCGTGGCTGCGACGGGCGGGCGTGGCAGGCGTGACGGCGGTGCTCGCGGTGCTGGCCCTCTGGGGATGGGCAGCCCAGCAGAGAGGGCCGGAGTGCGGCCGGCTGGAGCTGCGGCTGTCCGGAGTCTGGGATGCGACGGTGAAGGCCCGGGTGGAGCAGGCCCTGCTTGCCACAGGAGTGCCGTACGCGCAGGCGACCGCGGCGCGGGTGGCGCGGGAGCTGGACACCTATGCGGGCGGCTGGCTCCAGCAGCGCACAGAGCTGTGCTTGAGCACGGGCCGTGAGAGGCCCGCCCAGACCCAGGGGCTGCCGCTGCTCCAGGAGTCCTGCCTGGAGCGACGGCGCAGCCAGCTGCGTGCGCTCACCGAGCTGCTCTCCCAGGCCGCGGACCGGGCGCTCATGGAGAAGGCGGTCCAGGCCGTGGAGTCGCTGCCTCCCCTGGAGTACTGCGTGGATGCCAAGGCGCTCCTGGCCGCGGTGCCACCACCAGAGGATCCCGCGGTGCGCTCGAAGGTGGAGGCACTCCAGGAGCAGGTGGATCGACTCGAGGCCCTGCTCGAGGCCAGCCAGTACCAGGCGGGGCTGGCGCAGACGGACAGGCTGCTGCCCCAGGTCGAGGCCGTGGGCCATGCCCCCCTGCTGGCTCGCACCCTCTCCCTGGGAGCCCGGCTCCGCGCCGGCGCAGGCGACTTTCCCAGCGCCGAGGAGTGGCTGCGCAAGGCCATGGTGGCCGCGGCGGAAGGCAAGGACGGCGCCCTGCTCGCCCGCGCCTGGGGTGACCTGATCATGCTGGTCGGCGACTCCCAGGGCCGCTTCCAGGAGGCGCTCCTGCTGCGCCCCGCGATGGAGAACATCGTGGAGCTGGCGGATGACGACTGGATCCGCGCCTCCGCGCTCGACAGCCTCGGCACCGCCCTCATGGGCATGGGCAAGTACGAGGAGGCAGGCCAGGTGTTCAGTCGCGCGCTGGAGCTGCGGCTGAAGACGGGCCCCGAGGAGAACCTGGGGGTGGCCGGTTCGATCAACAACCTGGGCGCGGTGCTCTTCTACACTGGCAAGTACGAGGAGGCCCGGGAGAAGTATGCGCGAGCCCTGGAGCTGCGAGAGCGGATCCTCGGGCCCGAGCACCCGCGAGTGGCTCGTTCGCTCAACAACCTGGGCAACGTCCTCCGGGAGATGGGCCGGTTCGAGGAGGCGCGGCAGACGCATGCGCGTGCGCTCGCGCTGAGGGAAAAGTCGCTGGGCCCCGAGCACCCGGATGTGGCCGGCTCGCTCAACAACCTGAGCGCCGTCCTCGAGGAGCTGGGCCAGTACGAGGAGGCGCGAGCGGCGCAGGCCCGCGTGCTGGCGATCTGGGAGAAGACGCTGGGCCCCGAGCATCCAGATGTCGCCATCGCGCTCAGCAACCTGGGCGTCATTCTCGGCGAGCTGGGCAAGCACGAGGAGGCCCGGCAGATGAACGAGCGCGCCCTGGCGCTGCAACAGAAGGTGCTGGGCCCCGAGCACCCGGAGATCGCCAACACCCTGAGCAACCTCGGCGACGCGCTGAGGAAGCTGGGCAGGCACGCCGAGGCGCGGGAGAAGTACACGCACGCCATGGCCTTGCAGGACAAGGTGCTGCCCGCGGGCCATCCGGATCGCGCCGAGCTCCTCCTGGGGATGGGCCGGCTCGGGCTGGATCAGCGCAGACCGGCCGACGCCCTGCCCTTCCTCGAGCGCGCGCTGAAGCTGGCCCCGGAGGGCATGCGCGCGGAGATCCAGCTCCCCCTGGCCCAGGCGCTCTGGGAGGCCCGAAGGGATCGCCCCCGCGCCGTGGAGCTGGCCACTCAGGCGCGGGAGCACTGGAGGAGCCAGGGCCGCAAGGCCGAGGCCGAGCTCGCCTCCCAGTGGCTGGAGACGCGCTGAATCAGCCCGCGATCTTGCGGCCGATGGTGGTGGCGATCTTCTTCAGGTCGAGCTGGGTGCCCGACTTGCTGTGGCGCTCGAGGTCCTCGTCAGCCCGCGTCTGCTGGCTCTTGAGCGCGGTGCTCTCCTGGGTCGAGTCCGCGTCGCCACGGGCATCCGCGATCTGCTCCTGCTGGCCCAGCAGCTTGCCGGTCTCGGCCCGGGTGATGGTGCCCTTGGCGATGCCGTCCGCGAGCTTGTCGAGCTGGTCCGCCTGGCGCTTGGCGGGGGTGTTGAAGATGTTGACGATGCCGTTCAGGCTGCTGCTGAGGCCGCTCTTGACGGCCGTGTCGATGAGCTTCTGGGCGTTCTGCTGCATCGCGGACAGCTCGATCTTCTCCTTCACGGAGAGCTTGCCGTCAGACATGGCCCGCTGGGTGGCGCTGGCGACGGTCTGCTGCGACTGCAGCAGGGCCTCGGCCTCCTTGGCGCTGACAGTGCCCTTGCGCACGCCGGCGGCGACCTCGTGCAGCTGGCGAGCCTGCGTGTTGCGCGTCGCGGCGAGCGGGCTGGCCACGAAGCGGTCGACGACCTTGCCCACGAGCCCGCGAAGGGGCTTGTTGTGGTCCGCCTTGGCTCCGGCAAACTTGCCGGTGTTGTCCAAGATCTTTGTCTGCTTCGCGGTCAGGGGGGTGTTGGCGACGGGGGCCTTCACGGTGCCGTTGATGGAGGACATGGGGGCTGCCTTTCAGGTTGGGGAGCCGGAGAGTCCGGCGAGTGTGCCCATGCCCTACTGCACCCCCTGTGCCATGAAATGAAGGCTGCGGTGTGACAACCAAACCCCTGGATTCTCTAGAGGGGTGCCTGGATGCAGCGAAGCCGCCGCCCTGGCTGGTCTCTGGAGAGACCAGCCGTGAGTGAGCACTTGAGTTTCCGCTGATCACCCGCGTTGCCACCCCGCTGCGGAGTTGTCTGTCGGTGGCCCTTTGCCAAGGGGATCCCAGACGTACTCATGGGTGGGGATCAGCTTCAGGTTCGTCAGCTCATGCCGCTTGACGAGCTCGGCGAAGCGCTCGGAGACGAGGAGACGCCCCTGGAGACCCCGGGGGCGGAACACGCCCTCTCCCTGCCAGCTCCCCGGCTCCAGGGTGAAACCATGGATCGAGTCCACTCCGCTATTTCGGCACTCAGGGCATTTCACGGGCTCGTCACGGCGGATGTGGCTGCGCAGATCATCGACAGCCCCACGGCCGAAACAAGCGGTGACGGCGTAGTAGCGGGGCTCGGCACCAGGCTTGGAGCCCTTGTGCTTCCTCCGCACACGCAACACCTGGACGGGATGGAAGCCAAGCAGTCCAGTCAGTCCTTCCGCCCGGAATGCCGCTGCAAAGCGCTCGGAGATGAGGAAGTCATAGCCCGAGGACTCAACAAAGTCGCCGAGGCCCTGGCCATGCAGTTCTAACTCGCCTCGGTAGGGAGGCAGCCACGTCCGCATGCCGATGATGGCGCCGCACTGCGGACAGCGGGGGGCTTCTCCCGTGCTGACAGGCTCAGCGCTATCGAACTTGGTGTCATGGGGCCCCAGCATGTCATCCGTGAGCACGAAGAAGCGCGGGGGCGGTGGCACTTCAGAAGCCATGGGGAAACCTTTCAAACATCTCCTTGCGGCTGTAGAGCTCGCGCAGCATCTCATGAACTGTTCCGGAGAGACATCGCGTTTGGCTCTGAGCCATTCGATGACCTCCTGATCCACATCAGGGTTCGCCCCCTGCAGCTTGTGGGGCTCTCGTCAGTTCTGGATCCGGACCGGCACGCCCTCGGTGACGATCATGTTGCCCGCCGCGTCGAAGATGCGCGCGGTGAGCACGTAGTCCCCGTTGGTGAAGTTGAGTGTGTTGAAGTTGATGGCGTACGGCGCCGTCCCATCCCAGGTGACGTACTTGCTCCCCACGTAGAACGTCACCCGATCGATTCCCTGAGGGTCCAGGGCTCTGACGGAGAAGGGGGTTGTTCCACTCAGCACCGCCTGGGGGTCGGGGGAGGTGATGGAGCCGGTCGGCTCGACGTCGTTCTCGATCGAGAACCTCACGAAAGTTGTGTCGACATGGCCGGCCAGATCGTAGGCCTCGGCATAGAGGTAGTAGTAGTCGCCATCGGCGTGGTCGGTCGTGTCCCAGGTGATCTCGTAGGGCGGTTGGGTGAAGGTGCCCAGCAGGGTGGAGCCGTAGTAGAAGTTCACGCGCGCCACGCCAATGCTGTCCTGGGCCGAAGCCTTGAACGTCACGGTGCCTGACACCACGGCTCCAAACGATGGCTCGGTGATGAACACCAAAGGCGAGGTGTTGTCCACCAGGACGGTGACCGGCGCGGAGACAGCTCGCTGGTTGGACCCGTCCACAACTGTGGCGGTGAACTCGTGCGGGCCGTCGCTGTAGGCAGTGCTGTTCCAGTTGAGCTGGTAGGGCGCCGCCGAGTCGTAGCCCAGGTAATCCGCACCGCTATAGAAGAGGACTCGGTTGATCTCGATGTCATCCGAGGCGTTGGCCGAGAACCTCACCGTGCCGCTCACCGCCACCCCCGGCGACTCGAGGATTACCTGAGGCGGCGTATCCCCCAGCCGAAACACCAGGTCATCCCGGTCCGCGTAGCTGCCAGACGCGCAGGAGCCCGACGTGGAGTTGGTGCGCATGATGGCTCGAATGGCCTGCACCTCCGCGCCCGCGGACAGATAGAAGGTCTTCGAGAGGACGTGGCTTCCGTAGTGGGTGGGCTGCACCGTGCCGACGTGCGTCCACTGCGGAGCGTTGGCGTCTGGGGCGTAGTAGAGCACGAGCCGGTCATTCGTGTTCCCGGTGGCAAAGACGGTGGCCTTCACCGTGACCTTCTTGTTGGGAAGGAAGCCGCCACCATCCTCGGTGTAGATGCGGACCTGGTCCAGCGACGCGGCGTCGTGGTACTCGCCCGCGGTGCCGTCCGCGCACGAGGAGAAGAGGGTGTTGGGAGCATTCGCCTCGGGGCCGAGAGGGCCCCGGCCGTTCACCAGCGTTCCCGTGTCGCAGGAGTTGGCTGGCGTCAGGCAGGCAGGTGCCTGGAAATGCGCATCATGGCTGGCCAGGGCTGCACCGCTGAGCGGCGCGCGTGCCACCTCCAGTGTGGGGGCGGCTTCGTCGGGGCCGAGCGGGAACTCCCGCTCCTGATTCATTCCACAGCCTGCGAGCACGAGGCTGGCCAGTGCACTGATCCTGCACATCGGACCAAAGCGAGTCATGTCTGTCTCCTGGTTGATGGGAAGAAGCTCGTCAGTTCTGAATCGTGACAGTCACGCCCTCGGTCACGGTCATGTTGTCGTCCGTGTCGAAGAGGCGCGCGGTGAGCACGTAGACCCCGTTGGTGAAGTTGAGCGTGTTGAAGTTGATGGTGTACGGCGCCGTGCCATCCCAGGTGACGTACTTGGTCCCCACGTAGAACGTCACCCGATCCACGCCCTGCAGATCCTGGGCGTTGACGGCGAAGGTGGCCGTGCCGCTCAGCACCGCCTGGGGAGCGGGGGAGGTGATGCTGCCCGTCGGGTCGTTCTCGATCGTGACAGTCACGGACGAGGTGCTGACATGGCCCGCCACATCGTAGGCCTTGGCATGGAGGGCGTAGTTGGGGCCATCGGCCGTGTCCGCCGTGTTCCAGGTGAGCTGGTAGGGCGCCTGGGTGGCGGTGCCCAGCAGGGTGGAATCCCTGTAGAACTCCACGCGCTCCACGGCATGGCCGTCCTGGGCTGAAGCCTGGAGGGTCACGTTGCCTGACAGCACGGCTCCCGTCGTTGGCGCAGTGAGCGTCACCGAAGGCGCGGTGTTGTCCACCACGACGGTGAACGGAGTGGAGACAGCCGTCTGGTTGTTCAGGTCCCAGGCCTTGGCGGTGACCGCGTAGGGGCCGTCGGGGAAGTGGGCGGTGTTCCAGGTGTCCTGGTAGGGCGTCTGGGTGGCGGAGCCCAGGTAGAAATTGGAGCCGTAGATGGGGTGCGCGCCAGAGAAGTTGACCAGGTCGACCCCGAAGTCATCCCAGACATCGGCCGAGAGCGTCACCGTGCCGCTCACCACCGCACCCGGCGAGCTCATCGCCACCTGAGGCGGCATGTCCCCCACTCGGAACACGACGTCATCCCGGTCCATGCGGATGCCGGAGACGCAGGGGCCCGACGTGGAGGTGTTGCGCACGATGGCTCGGATGGCCTGCAGCTCCGCGCCCGCGGACAGCGTGAACGTCTTCGAGAGGACTCGAGTGCCAGGACCGGGGGCCTGCGCCGTGCCCACGTGCGTCCACTGCGGAGCGTTGGCGTTCGGGGCGTAGTAGATCACCAACGAGTCCTCGGTGTAGACGTCATAGGCCCAGAGAGTGGCCTCGACGACGACCCTCTTGCCCGCCAGGAAGCCGCCACCGTTCTGGGTGTAGATGCGCACCCGGTCCAACGACTCGTACCAGTGATACAAGCCCAAGGTGCCGTCCGCGCACGAGGAGAAGAGGGTGTTGGGAGCGTTCGCCTCGGGGCCAGAAGGGCCGCGGCCATCCACCAGCGTTCCCGTGTCGCAGGCGGTGGCCGGCGTCAGACAGGCAGGGGTCTGGAAATACGCATCATAGGTGGCCATGGCTGCACCGCTGAGCGGCGCGCGGGCCACCTCCAGTGTGGGAGCGGCCTCGTCGGGGCCGAGCGGGAACTCCAGCTCCTGATTCATTCCACAGCCTGCGAGCACGAGGCTGGCCAGTGCACTGACAGTGCACATTGGACCGAAGCGAGTCACGTCTGTCTCCTGGGTGATGGGGAAGGAAGCCCGGCGCCGCGTTTGCGGCTTGTTCCGGATTAACTTCTCTCCACAGTACAGGCCTGACAGACTTTTGTATGCCCATGGAAAACCCTAGTTGGGTTTTCCCCAAGAGCGCGTGTCTTTGGGTTTCCCCTTACTTCTTTCCCGTCCTGCGACTCAGGGCGGACTGGCCTGCCACCACATCGAGCGGGGTGAGCTCCACGGTCACCCACCGCCCGTCTTTTCGCGAGACGACGTTCGGCCTGCGCTGCCCCAGAGAGGTCACCAGGGTGCGCAGGCTCTCGGCCGTGCCACTGTCTTCCTCGTTGGGAAACTCCCGCAGCAGCGTCGCGAGATCGGCCATCGTGCGCTGCACCTGGGTGGGGTTCGGCTTTGCGCGCAGCGGCTCCAGCAGTTCGACGGCCCGCTTTGCTCCCTCGGAGCTGAGGCCGAAGAGCGAGGCATTCCTTCGAATCCCCACGCGAAGAAGGTTCCGAGCCGCCGGGGCATCGCCCTTCTGGGTCCGCGCGATCACCGGCCCCGCGAGCGCGCGGGCGGTCCGGCACGCAACGCGCTGGAGGAAGCCGACCCCTCCGAACAGGTAGTGCCCCGAGAACAGCCCGCTCTCGGACAGCTGGTGGAGGATGGCGGGCTGCGCGAGCGCGGGCGCCTCCCGCGGGATGATGGAGAGGAAGGAGGGCATGCCCTGCTCCTGCGAGATCAGGGCAAGCCGCAGCACGCGCTGGCCCGCGGCGGTGGCCCCCACCACGTCGAGGCTCCCCAGGCAGACCTGCGCCTCATCCGTCAGCTCTGGGCAGAGCGGCTGCAGGGTGCTCCTCAACGCAAGCACGTGCACGCACCCCTGCAACACCGCCGCGAGCGGCACGGCGGCGCGCTCGAAGTCCTCCCACCCGGCGGCCCCCTGCGGCTTGGGATCGGAGATGTCCTGCAGGTGCTTCAGCCGCGAGAACCCGGGCACGCAGCGCTGCCTGGCGGTGCGCAAGGCTCCCGTGAGCGCCTCCGCGAGGGCTCGGGCCGCCACCTCATCCCCCTGGGTTTTGAGCGCGACGACGAGCTGCACGGCCCAGGAGGCGCCCCCCGGCGCGTGGGAGAGCCCCTGGGCCACGCTGCCTGCAAGCGTGCCCGCTCTGTCGGGCCCCTTGGACTGGAGGAGCCCGGAGACGAACGCATGGGCGAGGAGCCGGATGGAGAGCGGCGCGAGCAGCTCGCTCGCCCGAAGCAGCGTTCCTGTCAGCGGCTCTCGCTCCGGTCCGAGCGCGAGCCACTCCTGCCCCAGGGCGCGGAGCCACTCCTGGGAGTTCTCGATGAGGCCATGGCGATAGGCAGGGCTTCCCCCCGCGCGCAGCGCCTGCTCGAGCCCGGCAGCCCGCCCAGCGGAGGACTCCTCTGTTCCCGCCAAGGCCGTGGCCTCGCTGGCACCGGCCGAGAGGAGCAACTCCTCGAAGACCCCCGCGCTGTTGGGCCCCACCTGGCTGACTGTGCGCGAGACGAGCCCGGCGATCCTCCGGCGATCGGCGGAGGTGCACTCCTCCACCTTGCCGGCGAGCGCCTCCATCTGAGGGCGGACCTGCTCCGAGAACAGCTTGCGGAACCCGTCTCCGCGCTCCTGGCCGAGCTGCAGGTTGAGGTGGCGCAGCAGGTCCACGGGAGGCTTGCCCTGGCGCTCGAGGTGCTCGAGAAAGAGGGCCACGTTCCGCGCCTGATCGTACTCCGTCGCCCCCTGTTCATCACCGTGCAGCAAGGCGCGCACCGAGGAGCCATGGAGCCCATCGAGCTCGTCGTCCGGGTGCCCGCGCGCCACCGAGCGAGCGGCCCCGGCCCCGGTCCCGGCCGAGGCCTGCTTCCTGAGCCTCTTCCGGGCCTTGCGCAGGCTGGCGCGCTTGAGCGCCGCGAACGCTGCTCCGAATGTGCCGGACAGCAGGGGCTTCGAGGTGGCCGGGCCCGCGTCAGGCTCGCCTTCCTCACCGCTGCCCACGGTCGAGGAGGACTCCCGAGCCTCGCTCCGGGCCTCGGTCTTCTCCGCGCTGGTGCCCTTTCGCGCGGGAAGCTGCGGGGCGGCTCCCACCAGCCCGCGCATGAGCTGACCTGCGAGCCTTCCGGCGGACATGAAGGCCGAGCCGAACTGCTGGGCGACCTCCCGCGCATTCATGGGCGAGGGGGGGGGCTTCGCAGCCTGGGACGGAGGCGGCGGCGGGCTGGGCGCGGGTGCCGCTGGCGGCGGGCTTGCGGGGGCCGGGCTCGCCGGCGCCGCCGGCCTGGGCGAGGCGGCAGGCCGCGGGAGCGGAACTCCTTGAGGAATCGACGGGCCGATCTTCGCCATGAGCAGGGCTCAGTCTACCAGCTCAGCTGGGGAGCTTGAAGCGGCCCCGCGGAACTCCAGCTCCTGCGGGCTCAGCTCTTCTCTCGCAGCAGGAAGGTGGCGCGGCGCGAGCTGGGATCTGTCCCCATGAGCGCGAAGTGGGGGGATTTCGGCCCACGGATGAACTCCGCGGACGCATCCAGGAAGCCGCGCATGAAGCTGGCGTCAATTCCCGGGTGCGTGGCCAGGGCGGGGACGAACTCAGGGAGGATCTCCAGGGTGATCTCGAGGTCCCCGTTGGGCAGCTCGTGGGACTGCGCGGACAGGAAGTTGCCGCCGGTCTTGAGCGAGCGGGCCAGCTGCGCGAGCGCCCGCTGCCAGCCCATCTTGCGCAGCCCCTCGAAGAGCGCCTTGCCCATGGTGGTGTGGCTGTAGCCCTCGGCGACCTTGCGGCCGGTGGCGTGCATGGCCTCGTTGCGCGGCAGATGCGGGAAGAGCAGCTGCGCGCAGATCCACACCACGTCGTACCAGACGGTGAGGGGGTAGGCGACGAGCAGCGGGCGGCTCAGATCGATCCCGGCGGCCTCCAGGCGGCGCACGGCGTCGGGGTCGAACTTGCCCCGCATGGCGTGCATGACCAACGCCTCGAACAGCTGACTGAAGACGACGGGCTCGCTCTGGGAGGTCGCTGACATGGAGTTCCTGGATGCTCACGTCGAGGGATCCACGCTGTCAAGCGGGGCCGAGGCCCAAAGTCGTACGGGATGCGTCTATGGTGGGCGCCCTCACTCCCATGGAGAGGTGGAGACGATGGCCAATCCGATTCTCGTTACGGCGTTGATGGCAGTCCCGGTGACGGCGCTGTATGGCGCGATCAGTGCCTTGTGGATCTTGGGACTGGGGATCAACGTCAGCCGTGTGCGCGGCAAGCACAATGTGTTTCGGGGCGACGGAGGGCACGCTGATCTGGCCGCCGCCATTCGCGCGCACGGCAACACCGTGGAGCACGTGCCGCTGATCCTGGTCCTGCTGCTGGCCGCCGAGCTGTGTGGTGGATCCTCGACGCTGCTCCACGTCTTCGGCGGAGTGCTGGTCGTGTCGCGCATCCTCCACACGGTGGGGTTGTTGCGGCAGACGTCCGCCATCCAGATCCCTGGCGCGCTGTCGACCTATCTCCTCGAGGCCGGGCTCCCGATCTACCTGCTCATCCTGCGGCCCTGGGGCTGAGCAGGGTGGAGTTGCGGTCCCCCTGAGCGCTCGTCCATTCTGTGGGGCAGGATACACGCCGATGCGGCGGGAGGAGCGCCTTGGAGCAAGCGAAGCAGGTCGAGCTGGTCCGCCGGGTGCTGGAGCACCTGCGCACGGGCACCACGCACATGGTGGAGGAGGAGTCACGGCTGCCGGTGGCCCCCTACCTCCAGCCAGAGCGCCTCGAAGCCGAGCAGCGGCTGTTTCGCAAGCTGCCGATGATCGTCGGCCACGCGTCGCAGCTGGCCGAGCCAGGCGACTACCTGACGCATGACTCGATGGGGACGCCGCTGCTGCTGTGCCGGACGGCCTCGGGCGAGGTGACGTGCTTCCTCAACGTTTGCCGCCACCGGGGCACGCGGCTGGTAGCCGAGGCGCAGGGGCGGCGGAAGCAGGCCTTCGTGTGCCCGTACCATGGGTGGACGTATGACTCGACCGGGCGGCTGCGGGCGGTGCCGGACGAAGTGGGCTTTCCGAGCCGGCCCTCCGAGTCCGTGGGACTTGTCCGAGTGCCGGTGGTGGAGCGCCTGGGGCTCCTGTGGGTGACGCTGGAGCCGGGAGGCCCGGACGTGGACACCTTCCTGGCGCCGGTGATGCCGGATCTGGCGGGGTTCGGGCTGGAGAAGCTCGTGGCGTACAAGCCGCACACCATGGAGCGGAAGCTCAACTGGAAGATCGCGATCGAGATCTTCCTGGAGGCCTATCACCTCCGGTACGCGCACCGGGAGTCCATCTATCCGCTGTTCTTCAACAACGTGGGGCTGGTGGACAGGCTCGCGCCGCACATCCGGGCCATCTTCCCCAAGAAGACGATCCAGGAGTTGGGGGGCCAGCCGGAGGCGGGGTGGGAGCTGCGCAAGCACGCCAACGTGCTGTTCCAGCTGTTCCCCAACGTGCTGCTCCTGGTCCAGCCGGATCACGTGTCGGTGAGCACGGTGCACCCGCTCGGGGCGGACCGGACGGAGTACCGGACGTTCTGGCTGCTGCCCCAGCTGCCGGAGACGGAGAAGGCGACACGCTACTGGGAGAAGAACATCGAGATCCTCATCGGGGCGGTGCAGGAGGATCTGGCGATGGGCGAGTCCATCCAGTCCGGGCTGCGCTCCGGGGCGAACGAGTTCGTCCGGCTCGCGCGCTTCGAGCAGGGCCTGCGCTACTTCCGGGACGATCTCGACGCCTACCTCGCTTCGTCACGGTGACGTCCGATTCTGGCGAGCGCCTGGCGAGGAGATGCGCTCAACTGCACTCCATGGCAACCCAAGTCCCTCTCGATCAGGACCTCTGTTACCGCGCGCTCGCAGGGCGGGACGCCCGGTTCGACGGGCGGTTCTTCGTCTGCGTCAAGACGACCCGGATCTATTGCCGCCCGGTGTGCCCCGCGCGAACGCCGAAGCGGGAGAACTGCCTCTTCGTTCCCAGCGCGGCCGCCGCCGAGGCCTTGGGCTATCGCTCGTGTCTGCGCTGCCGGCCGGAGACTGCGCCTGGCACACCGGCCTGGGCTGGGAGCGAGGCGAGCGTTGCCCGGGCCTTGAGGTTGATCGAGGAAGGCGCGCTCGACGAGGGCTCCGTCGAGCTGCTCGCCGCACGGCTCGGGATTGGCGCCCGGCAGCTCCACCGCCTGTTCGTGCGGCACCTCGGCGCCAGCCCGCTGGCGGTCGCCAGCAATCGACGGCTGCTGATGGCAAAGCAGCTCATCACCGAGACCGAGCTGCCCTTGAGTGAGGTCGCGGCCGCCGCGGGCTTCCAGAGCCTGCGCCGGTTCAATGATGCGGTGCGTACGGTCTACCGCCGCAGTCCGAGCGAGCTTCGCCGTGGCTCCAAGGGGAGTGGCACACAGGCGTCCGCGGCCATCTCGCTGCGCCTCGGCTATCGCCCGCCGTTCGATTGGGAGCGCGTCCTCGCCTACCTCGGCGGACGGGCGATCCCGGGTGTCGAGGAGGTGGGGGAGGAGACGTACCGGCGGACCTACCGGCTAGGCAACAGCACAGGCGCCATCGAAGTCACCCATCAGCCCTCCCGGCGCGCGCTGTCGGTTCGGATCGACGGGGCAGGTCCGCTGCCCGTGCGCCAGATCGTGGCGCGCGTGCGCAGGCTGTTCGATCTGGATGCAGATCCCGCGGCGATCACCGCGGTGCTTGGCGGCGATCCGATTGTGGGGCCTCGTCTTGCCCGAGCGCGCGGACTGCGTGTTCCTGGCGCGTTCGATCCCTTCGAGCTGGCGATCCGCGCTGTCCTGGGCCAGCAGGTCTCCGTGAAGGGGGCAACGACGCTTGCGGGGCGCGTAGTCCAGCGCTGCGGTACGCCGGCTGCCGTCGCGCGGAGCGGACTCACCCATCTCTTCCCGACCCCTGAGGAGCTGGCCCGGGCGGACCTGTCGGGCCTCGGGCTGACCAGCGGACGCACTCAGGCGCTGAAGAGCCTGTCAGCAGCGTGTGCCTCGGGAGCCTGCGAGCTGAAGCCGGGCACGAGCCTCGACGACAGCGTCGCGCAGCTCGTCACACTTCCAGGGATTGGCGAGTGGACAGCGCACTATGTCGCCCTACGCGCGCTCGGCGAGCCCGACGCATTCCCTGCGGCTGATCTGGGCCTGCGCAAGGTAGCGGGCGGGGGCGTGCCCATTGCGCCTCGAGCGCTCGAGCGGATGGCGGAGGCCTGGAGGCCGTGGCGCGGCTATGCGGCGCTGCTGCTGTGGACGGAGCCGATGCTCGACGCTGTCTCGAGCTCTGCGGCCTGAGCTGGGAGGACCGACACATGAAGATCCGCATGACAGACGATCTGGCCACGACGCGCCTGGAGACACCCATCGGAGCGCTGCGGCTCGCAGCGAGCCAGGAGGGGCTCGTGGCAGTGCTCTTCCCTGTCAACCCGCAGGAGCTGCCGGCGGCCCAGGGAAATGCGCGCGCGCGCGCCCATCTGACGGAGGCGTGCACGGCGCTCGAGAAGTACTTCGCCGGCCAGGGGACGACGTTCGAGGAGGTGAAGCTCGCGGCGAGTGGCACGGAGTTTCAGCTCCAGGTGTGGCAGGCCTTGAGCCGCATCCCCTTTGGCGAGACGGTCAGCTACGCCAGCATCGCGAGGCGGATCGGGCGACCGAAGGCGGTGCGCGCGGTGGGGCTCGCCAATGGACAGAACCCCCTCCCGATCATCGTCCCGTGCCATCGCGTGATCGGATCGAATGGATCTCTCACGGGCTTCGGCGGTGGCATTCCCACCAAGAAGTGGCTCCTCGAGTTCGAGGGAGCCCTGACGCCGGAGCTGCTCCCTGTCAGAGCGAGCGGAGGAAGGAGATGAGCGCCTCGCGCTCCTCGCGCTCCAGCTTCTTGAAGCGCTCGCGTGAGGCCGCCGCCTCACCGCCGTGCCAGAGGATGGCCTCCTCGAAGCTGCGGGCGCGGCCGTCATGCAGCATGCGGACCTGACGGTTGACGGCCTCCAGCAGCCCGAGCCCCCACAGCGGCGCCGTCCTCCACTCGGAGCCGCTCGCCTCCGCGTCTGGACGGCCGTCCGCCAGCTCGGGCCCCATGTCGTGCAGCAGCAGGTCCGTATACGGGCGGATGGTCTGCTGAGCGAGCTCCGGGACATCGGAGACCTCGCCCGTCTTGAAGACGGAGTGGTGGCACGTGGCGCAGCCCGCCTGCTGGAAGAGCGCCTGTCCCTGGCGCACAGCCACCCCAGTCACATCCCGGCGCGCGGGGACGGCCAGGAGCCGGAGGTAGAGCGTCGTCTTCTGGAGCTGGTGCTCCGAGAGCTCAGGCCCCTGGGCAACGGGGATCGCACGGCAGGACTCCTGCTTCGCCGTGCAGTTGCGCTCGGGAAAGAGGGGAGAGGTCAGCCCCAGGTCTTCTGAGAAGGCACTCGCCACTTGCTGCTCCAGCGAGGGCTGGTTGGCCTTCCAGCCGAATCGTCCCAGGGAGGCCTTACCCAGGCGCTTGCTGGCGACCCGGTTGGGGCGACCGGAGACGCCGTCGCCGTCTCGATCCTCGGGGTCCGCCAGGGCGAGGATGGCTTCCTCGGGAATGGCCTCGAGCAGCCCGAGTCCGAAGACCGTGGCGGGAATCCGGGGGGAGAGCATGGCGCGCGGCGCGAGCGGGCCATAGGCCAGGCGGGTGACGCGGTAGTGGGGCTTGCGCAGGGTGTACGACGTCCCGTCGGCGTAGCGCCCCTTGACCTGGGTATAGGACACCTCGACGGTGCCCTCGGCCGGGACACCCGAGGTGGCCTGATCATTGAGCTGACCGCCGTAGACCGGCTCATGGCTCCCCGCGGCGACGCCCGTTGAGGGCACGCTCAAGCGGACGAGGAGCGGCGCCTCGGGGCCGGGCTCCGGGAGGGGACGGCCGCGGCCATCCTTGAAGTGGCACGAGCCGCACCCGGAGGCATTCGAGAGGGGCCCGGCCAGCTGCTTGGAGAAGGCCGGCCAGTCCCTCATGAACAGCGCCTTGCCCTCGAGCATCTGCGTCCAGCGAGTGCGCTCCATGTTCCCCAGCGCGCGGCCGAAGGCGTTGTGGGAGGTGTCATGGACGGTCGTGCTCCCGCCGGAGAGCGCCTCGTCTTCCTCCACCGCCAGCGGGAGCGCCGACTGGGAGGGGCTGGCGGCGAGCAGGAGGGCCAGGGACCACCAGGTCCACTTCACGGACACGCGCTTGGGAAGAAAGGACATGGCTCGCCTCGGTGACAGCAGCCGGAAGCGGGAGCGCTGGGCGCCCGCCTCCGGTGTGGAGCAGCGTGACGGCTACTTGCAGACAGGGTCGACGGACTCGCTGGCGATGGTCATGGACGCCGCAGTGCTCTGGATGAGGATCTGGTCGAAGCCCAGGTACGGGTAGCTGGCCGCGCCACGGACCTCCTCGTTCAGCACCAGCTCATCCGCCTCCACCCGCCTTCCATCCGCGAGCTGCAGGCTCGTCGCGGAGAGATCGAAGCGCCACTGACAGGCGCCACGAGGGGTGACGTGGAAGGTGTTGCGGCACGGGGTGTTGCAGTAATTGCAGTTGGGGTAGCCGGCCGAGTAGCAGGAGCTGATGCACGAATTGTAGTTCTGGTTGTAGGGCCGGCAGGCCGGAGTCCAACCCGGATTGGGCCTGGACACGATGCCAGGCGTCCCGCTCCGAATCCCTCCGACGGCGGCCTGGAGGACGCCATCACGGTAGAGGAGCGCGGAGTAGGTGGACTCCTGCCCCGAGCCGGTGAAGGTGGCGGCGTACGTGGTCGTCTCTCCCCGCGTGTCGAGGGTGGCGGTGCTGGTCGGGGCCCCCTCCGACACGGAGGTGAGGATGGTCCGCTGGGCGTCCTTGCCGGCATTGTCGGAGAAGAGGGCGGCCGTCCAGTTCGAGCTCAGGCCCGTGTGGATGGCCACGCCATCCTTGCCGGTGGTGTCGCGGCTCTCGGCCTTGAGCCCCTCGTCCGTCACGCTCAGCCTGGCTGCGCCTATCCCACAGTGGTTGACCCCCTGGAACTCCACACACTCCTGGGCCTGGGCCTGGGCGAGGGGGAGGACGAGGGTGAAGATGGCGGCCCAGAGAGACTTTCCGAGACTCAGACGCATTGGCAGCTCCGTACGCGCCAGGGGGGATCCCTGGCTGCTGCTGCGGGGCAACTTCAATGCGCGTGCCGCTGGAGCCGTCCCTCTCCCGTGCCTGCGGAGAGGCGGCTCCTGTGACATGGGGCGCTACGGGGAGGGCCTTCGTTGTGACGTGAAGGGTTACAACCAGCCCCTCCCTCGGCCACCCGTGCCTCGGCCCACCTCAGCGCTGAAGCGTGAGGTGCTTCGTGTCCTCCAGGCCGTCGTAGATGAGCCCGTAGCCGTTCGTGGTGCGCTTGGAGACGCGGAGCCGGAACTCGTAGGCGCAGGTCGGCATGGCCGGGGGGTTGAAGGTCGTCGCACCGTTGTAGCTGACCGTGAAGACTCCTCCGGTCCACTGCCGGGTCGCGTTGATGTGCGTCGCGTAGGTGTCCCCGCCGCCGGGTGGGACCAGGGTCGTCTGGTTGTGGCCATACAGGGTGGTGAGGGTGTAGCCCCGCAGGTGGCCGTTGGGGTCCTGGGCCGTGAGCGTCACCTCCAGCCTGCCCGTGGTGAAGTGGACGATGTCGCAGACCTGGACGACCTGAGGCGGGCCGCTCGGAGGGAAGTGGGTGATGGTTCCCAGGGCCGCCTGGGGCGGAGCGTTGTCGACCCGCATCTTCAGCTGGCCGAACGCCGGATCGATGATGAGGGAGCTGGACGGCACCAGCACGGTCCCTGTGGCGTCCACCTTGAACCCCTGGATCCGCAGCGTGTACAGGCCGTTGGCGACCTTGGTGGAGTCCCAGCGGGCGATCAGGTCCGGGAAGATCCACGGCACGCCGGGCTGCTCCACGTAGGGCAGGGTGTAGACGTTGACCTGCCCGCCCTGGGAGAACGGCCCCATGGCGATCGTCCGCCACGTCCCGCCCCCCAGCGCGAACTCGTAGTACGTGTTCGAGAGCGGATCCGAGATGTCGTTCCAGGTGACTCCATCGGACGAGTACTGGACCTTGTACCGGTACACATCCGCGAACTGGCCGAACCACCCGGCGAGATCGAGCGTGCCGCCGAAGGGCGCATTCGCGTCGCTGCTGTTGGGTGCGGCGGGGCTGGTGTCGGGGCGGGCGTAGCCGCTCGCGGCCGGGCCCGAGGTGTCGATCTGGTTGACCCCGAGCGTCCCCACCCGCGTGAAGAGGAACAGGGAGTCCGTGGGCCTGCCTGTGAGGGGCGCCGGCATGGCGGACACGCCCTCGGAGGCCTTGAGCGTGACGGAGAGCACGTCACCGATGTTCCGCCGCGTCTGCGTGGCAGGGTTCTCGTTGTAGAGGATGCGCTCGGTGCCATCCACGCGCTGGGTGACCTTGAAGTGCACGTCCGGGCGGTTGCCCGGGATGCTCACGTCGTGCGGCCACGGGAAGGTGAGGTTGAACTTCCCGGACGCATCGGTGGTCGCGGAGCCCAGCGGCGTTGCAACCCCGAGCTGGTAGGCCCTCACGGTGGCGAAGGGGAGTCCAGCCCCCGTGCTCTTGCTGATGGTGCTTCCCTGGATATTGAAGGTGGCCATGGTGGGTTCTCTCTCTTGAGTGGATGGTGTCGCCTGCCCTACCTGCACGCGGCCTGGAGGAGCCGCAGATCGCCCTTGAGGATCTCCAGGGGGATCGGGTGCAGCGGCGCCTCGGAGAAGCCGGACTTGGTGAAGTGGCGCTGGTATCCGACGACTCCCGCCACGGGCCGCTGGAACCTGTCGTCGCTGAAGGCGACGACCTTGACCACGCCGAAGCCCGCCTGCAGTGCACGCCGGAGATCGATCTCCAGCAGATCATTGGGGCTCAGCTTGTCGCGCAGACACTTGAGCGGCTTCTCGTCCTCATTGAAGAGGGCCACCCACACGTAGACGTAGCGGCCGTTGGGATTGACGAGCTGCAGGACGCTCGAGCGGCCTTCGCGCAGGTCCCACGTCCCCACGAGGTAGGGGCTCAGCACACCGCCGGAAGGGGGGAACAGGAGCGGCCGGGCATGATCCACCGCGACGTCGAACGAGAGTCCGCCCTGGATCTCGCCGTCCAGCCGCAGCGCCACATCCACGTGCTGCTTGAGGGGCTTGTCCTCCGGGCTCCTCGCCGGGGGTGGGGTGAGCGTCAGGGTGATGAGCCGCTGCTCCCCTCCTTTCAGCATGAACTCCTTCGGCTCCTGGATCCCCTCGAACCGGAGCTTCCAGCCGTCGGGGATGCCGCGCAGCAGCAGCTCGCCTCGGGCGTCGGCCCGCCGAGGGTTGGCGGCCATGAACTTGAGTGACATCGCCTCGCCGAAGACGGTCTGGACGTTGCCGAAGTTGTTCTGGGCGTGGTTGTTGGCGGTGTTCGCATCCCCTGCCAGCTCGATGCGCACCAGCACGCAGAAGTGATTGAACTCGTTGAGGGTGTAGCCTCCCCACGCACCGCCGTTGTTCTCAGAGAGGTTGCTCAGGTCCCACGGAACTTCGATGAGCTGCTCTTCGCCGGGGGCCAGGTTGACGCCCGTCACGACGGCGATCTCCTTGAAGTGGGCCCAGGAGGCGGGGGACCACAGCCCATAGGGTGCGTAGTGGAACCTCACCGTCACGTTGTTCGCGGGGCTGCTGCCCAGGTTGCGCACGCGCGCGAACAGCCTGTTGGTGAGGCCCTTGGAGGGCTCACCGGGCTCGTTGCCGATCCCATTGCCATCGTTATCCGCGTAGATGTCCGGGGTCTGCCAGGGGGGAGGAGAGCCGGGGGGGCTGCCCCAGTCCCGGATGGAGGGATCGGACTGCGCCGAGGCCGCGGAAGCGCCCAGGAGCAGGGCGACGAAGAGGACAAGCCAGGCACTGCGTCCACGCACGCCATCTCGGTTCATGTCACGCCTCCAGGAGGACGGGAGGCGCGCTGTCGCGCCCTGCGTCTTCATTCCGAGAGAGGCGGGGTTCTTCCGTTGTGACCTACACGCAGGCGGGGCTCATGCCCGGGTCAGTCTCCTGCTCCTAGAGCACTCAATCGTCAGGGGACTGCCGCTTTCCAGCACGGCTTCGAGTAGAGTGCAGTCTCCACGGGAGGAGCTCCATGGTTTTTGTCGTCCTGGCACTGGTCCTCGCGGGTGTGCTGCTCAGCGCCCTGACGCTCATCTGCGTGATCCAGGTCGGCCGCCAGGTCGCCAGGCTCGAGGAGCGGGTGGCCTGGCTCGAAGGCACTGGGCCCGTCGAAGAGGGAGCCGAGCCGGACTCCGAAGTCCCCGAGATCATGAAGGCCGGTTCCACCCAGCCCCCTGGCAGCGCATAGCCCCGCGCGCGAGGCGCCCCACGAGAGCGCGCCTCCGCCGGGAAGCCTTACCGCCGCATGAGCCAGGTGGGGATGTCCTGCCAGGCCTGCGGCGTGAGGACCCCGCCGCTCGGGATGAGCGCCATGCCGCAGGGACCCATTCGAGGTGATGGCATGAGGTACGCAGAGCCGGAGACGGTAGAGGAAGGAGTCTCGCTCCTGGCCGCCACGGAGCAGGCGCGCTGTCTCGCGGGGGGAGCCTCGCTGGTGGCGATGATGCATGCAGGCCAGGTGGCGCCCCCGATGCTGATCAGCCTGCATCGGATCCCGGAGCTGTCCACGATCACCGAAGCCGCGGACGGGATCTGGCTGGGTGCCATGGTGCGTCATCGGACGGTGGCCTCAGACGTGCGCCTCCGCGGGGCTATGGAAGTCGTGCGCAGTGCCGCGGGGCAGCTCGCACACCCGGCCATCCGCAACATGGCGACGATCGGAGGCTCGGTAGGGCTCGCCGATCCCAGCACCGAGCTCCCCGTGGCCCTGGTAGCGGCCGCGGCCCGCGTCGAGATCGCCGGACCCAGGGGGAGGCGGATCGTCCCCATTGAGGAGCTCTTCGTGGATCGCTTCAAGACTTCGCTGGCCCGCGGCGAGCTCGTCACCCGGATCTTTGTTCCCCAGGGGCTCAGCGAGGCGGTGGGCCACCACCTCCGGTTCAGCCGGGTGTCCGGCGACTACCCGACCGTGTCCATCTCGCTGGTGCTCACCCTGGAGGGGGACACATGCCGCCAGGCGCGCGTGGCCGTGGGCTCCTGTGGGCCGGTGCCACTCCATGTGGACGCGGCCGACCAGCGGCTCGTGGGGAGTCGTCTCGCAGAGGAGGATGTGGCCGAGGCGGGGCGGATCCTGGCCCACGCCGCTGTGCCCATGGATGACGTCCGCGGCACGGCCGAGTACCGGCGCATGCTCATCCCGCGCCTGCTCGGGCGCGCCCTGTCCCTGGCTCGGGAGCACGCTCATGGCTGACAAGCTTCCTCTCTCGCTCACGATCAACGGGGTGGCCCACGAGCTGGCCGTGGCCCCCGAGCGGACCCTACTGGAGGTGCTGCGCGAGGAGCTTCGTGCGATGGGCACCAAGCGTGGCTGTGACCAGGGGAGCTGCGGGGCCTGCATGGTCCTGGTGGACGGCGAGCCGGTGTTCTCCTGCCTGTCCCTGGCCGTCAAGCTGCGAGGCCGGGCGATCACCACGATCGAAGGGGTGGAGCAGGGGCGCGAGCTCCATCCGGTGCAGCGGGCCCTGGTCCAGCATGGCGCGGTGCAGTGCGGCTTCTGCATGTCGGGCATCGTCCTCACCGCCAAGGCGCTGCTGGACCGCAACCCACGCCCCACGGTCGACGAGATCCGCCACGCGCTTGGCAGCAACGTCTGCCGGTGCTCAGGCTACGCCAAGATTGTCGAGGCCATTGCCTCGCTGAGCGAACCGCCAGGCCCGGCGCTCCCCGAGGGAGGGCGCTCATGAGCCACCCGGAGAAGCCAGGGACCGGACCGACGCCCGTGGGGGACATCCTGGGCAAGTCGGTGCCGAAGCTGGACGCCCGTGAGAAGGTCACGGGACGTGCCGTCTACACCGATGACATGACCTTGCCGGGCCTGCTGCATGGCGCCCTGCTGGGCAGCCCTCATCCCCATGCCCGGATCCTGTCGTGCGACACCTCTCGGGCCAGAGCCCTGCCGGGCGTCCGGGCTGTGCTCACGGCTGAGGATCTGCCCGACCGCTACCTCGGCGCCGTCATCAAGGATCAGCCGCTGCTCGCTCGCGGCAAGGTCCGCTATGCGGGCGAGCCGGTCGCCGCGGTCGCCGCGGTGGATCTCGAGACGGCCCGCAAGGCGCTCGAGCTGATCCACATCCAGTACGAGGTTCTTCCCGCGGTCTTCGATCCCGAGGAGGCGCTGAGGCCGGACGCGCCCGTGCTCCACGAGCAGCGCGACGCCTACTTCAGCCTCCAGGAGAACACCGAGGCGCGAGCCCGAAGCCCGAACGCCGCCTCGCACGTCCGGCTCGTCGAGGGCACACCGGACAAGGTGTGGGACCAGTGCGAGGTGATCGTCGAGGACGTGTACGAGACTCCCGCGCAGCAGCACATCTACCTGGAGCCGTGCTCGAGCCTGGCCACGGTGGATCGGGACAGCGGCAAGGCGACCGTCTACACCTCGACGCAGACGGTGTTCCGGGCGCAGGCCATCACCGCCGAGGTGCTGGCCATGCCCATGTCCAAGGTCCGGATCATCGCGCCGCGGGTGGGGGGTGGGTTCGGTGGCAAGACAGAGTCGACCAATCAGCCCATCGCCGTGGCGCTGTCGAAGGTGGCCGGCGCGCCGGTGAAGCTGACGTTCTCACGCACGGACGACATGTTGATGATGAGGTCGCGCCACGCGGCCCGCATCTACGTGCGGACGGGCGCGACGAGAGACGGGCGCATCCTCGCCCACAAGGTTCGGATGTACTACGACACCGGGGCCTACGCGGACGATGGGCCGTTCGTCTCGGCGCTGGGCGCCTGGCTCGCGCGCGGGCCGTATCGCATTCCCCACGTGGAGATCGAGTGCTGGTGCGTGTACACGAACCGGCTCCGGGCGTCGGCGTTCCGCGGGTTCGGCAACCCCCAGGTGCACTTCGCCAACGAGGTGCAGCTCGATCGGCTTGCGGACAGGCTGGGGATGGATCCCATCGAGCTCCGGCTCCGGAACGCGCTGGAGACGGGCGAGCGGTGGCTGGGGGGGGCGCGCGTCGAGAGCGGCACGCTGCGGGCCTGCCTGGAGCGGGCCCGGGAGGTGTCGGGCTGGAGCCAGCGCCGGAGCGCGCGCGCCTCGGCTCCTGGCAAGCGGCGGGGTGTCGGAGTCGCGGCGATAGGGCATGTCTCCGCGCTGCTGGGCTCGAGCGCCACGGTGCGGCTCAACGAGGATGGGACTGTCACCGTCAACACAGGCGCCGTGGACATTGGCCA
>NZ_DASPHO010000610.1:0-5165 GCF_035629615.1 Hyalangium sp.
GAGGAGGCTGTCGAGACGCTGCGCAATGGCGATGACGGTGTGGAGCAGAGCTGGACCTTCGCGCGAGAGCCCGAAGGACAGGGCGCGCTGGACGTGAGCCTCGAGGTGCAGGGCCTCTCCTACCGCGGAAGCACCCAGGGCGGGCTGCACTTCGTGGACACGCGCTCCAGCCTGGGTGTGCGCTACGGACATGGCATATGGGTGGATGCGGCGGGCCGGCGCACGCCGGTGCCGGCCCGGTTCAGCGAAGGCCGCATCCACCTGCGAGTGCCCGCCGAAGTGCTCGCCTCCTCGTCCTACCCCGCGGTGCTCGATCCACTCATCTCCCCCGAGCTGAGTCTGGACACACCGACGCTCAGGCCCTCCCCCGGGGGTGAGTCTCATCCCGCCATCGCCTTCAACGGCACCGTCTACCTCGCCTGCTGGGGTGACCATCACTACCCGGAGGCTGCGCCAGAGCTCGTCTGTACACGGATCCGCCCAGACGGCACCGTGCTTGACCTCGAGGGCCTGTCCGTCGGTCCGTATTCGGGGGCGTCCGACGCTCCCAACGTGGCCTCCAATGGCACGGATTTCCTCGTGGTCTGGAGCCTCTATCCTCCCAATAGCACTTCCCCCGGAGTGGTCGCCCGGCGTGTGTCTGGGAGCGGAGCGGTGCTGGGCGCGTCGCCCGTCTTCATGTCCTCCGCACCTGCCGGCGAGTACAACCCTTCGGTGGCCTATACCAACTTCACCTATCTCGTCGTCTGGAGTGACTTTCGCTTCGATTCCCAGGCCAGCCGCATCGTGGGCGCCCGTGTCTCCAACGGCGGGACCGTGCTGGACCCGAGCGGTATCGCTATCTCCCCCGGCTCCTCCTTCCACCGGGAGCCGACCGTGGCCGCCGATGGCACGCTCTTCCTCGTCGTCTGGACGGACGACCGCAACTCGAGCTCCACCGGGGACGATCTCTACAGCACCCTGGTGAGCAGCGGTGGAATTCTCCTGAATCCCGGCACGCCTGTCATCACCGCCGCCGGAGGGCAGTCCGAGCCGGCGCTGACGCCCACGGACTCGGGCTACATCCTGGCCTGGGCGGACACGCGCAATGGCGTTTCGGCGATCTATTCCAGCCGCCTGTCCACGCAAGCCAGCCCCCTGGATGGGACGGGCCTCCGCCTCAGCACCTCCACCAGAAGCCAGAGGGTGCCTCAAGTGGCAACGAGCAGCTCGGGCGCCCTGGCCGTCTGGAAGGAGGAGCAGACCAACAGTTCCACCATCGCCGGGGCCCGCCTGTCGAGCACCGGGCAGGTGCTGGGCTCCATCACCCTGTCCTCGACAGCGTACGATGGTGCATTGCCTGCCATCGCCTCGAACGGCACCGATTATCTGGTGGGGTGGGAGGAGCGGCTTCACGACGACACCAGCATCTTCGGCCGGCGGGTGAGTGGGAGCGGTACCCTGCTCGATCCTCGGAACCTGACGCTCTCCACGGAGATCAACGACGAGCGGCTGCCCAAGGTGGCCACCAACGGGAGCACCTTCCTCGCCGTCTGGATGGATGACCGGTCCGGCTTGTGGGAGGTGTACGCCGCCTACCTGGACAGCTCGGGCGCTCCACTGAAGCCCCCGATGCGGCTGGGCCAGCTCACCACTGGAAGCTACCTGAGCCCCCCCGGCAGCGTGGCGGTCGCCTCCAACGGGACGAACTACCTCGTGGTGTGGTCCACGAATGATTTGTTCAACACGAGTGACATCCATGGCGCGCGAGTGAGCGCCGAGGGCGAGCCGTTGGGCCCGGCGGGGTTCGTCATCAGCAACGCCGCCAATGCTCAGCTCCACCCCGATGTGGCCTCCAACGGCAACAACTACCTGGTCGCCTGGGAAGATCTGCGCGGCGGCGGGCACCAGGACCTCTACGCCGCTCGGGTGGGGGCCAATGGCACGGTGGCGGACCCCACCGGCATCCCTCTCTCCACCGCCACCCTTGCGCAGACGGAGGCCGCGGTGGCCTCCAACGGCGTGGACTACTTCGTGGCGTGGAGGGACGAGCGCCAGCAGGCCACCCGAGGCGATATCTATGGCACCCGGGTCACCGGGACCGGCACGGTGGTGGATGTCACCGGCATCCCCATCTCCACCGCGGCGCTGACCCAGCAGAAGCCGGCCATCACCTGGGACGGACAGAACTACACCCTGGCGTGGGAGGATGGCCGGGGTGGCACCGCTGCTTCGGACATCTTCGCCGCGCGGGTGAGCAGTGCGGGGGCCGTGTTGGATCCCCAGGGCGTTGCGGTGTGCACCGACGCGCAGGCTCAGACGGTGCCCACGGTGGCGGCGCGCGGCTCGAGCACGCTCGTCGCCTGGCTCGACGCTCGCGGCAGCGTCCCGGAGGTCTACGGGGCACTGCTCAGCACCCAGGGCGGGGTGCAGCCCCTCAATGGAGAGGGCCTCACCCTCTCTGCCAACTCCATGCCCAGGGATGCGCCTGCGCTCACCCGCGCAGGCGATCGGGGCTTCCTGCTCGCCTACTCGGTCCGGGACACCTCGCTCCGGCATGACGCGGACCGGGCGCGCCTGCGCTTCGTGCGCTACAACGCTCCGCCGGCGGCCACGTCCCAGAGCCTCACGGTCGTGGAGGATCGCTCCCTGAGCCTGACCCTCGCCGGGAGTGATCCAGATGGAGATGGCCTGACCTTCTCCCTCACCAGCGCTCCGGCTCACGGCACGCTCTCGGGCACGCCGCCTCAGCTCAGCTACACGCCCGCCCCTGACTTCCACGGCGCGGACAGCTTCACGTTCACCGTGTCCGATGGCCACGAGACCTCCGCGCCCTCCACCGTCTCGCTCAGTGTGTCGCCCGTCAACGACCCGCCGGTCGCCACGGCCGTGTCGCGTGTGACGGCGGAGGACACCGCCGTGTCCGTCACCCTGGCCGGGACGGACGTCGACGGCGACGGGCTCTCCTTCCTGGTGGTGACGCAGCCTGCGCACGGCATCCTCTCCGGCACGCCGCCCCAGCTCACCTACACGCCCGCTTCCCACTTCAACGGCAGTGACAGCTTCACCTTCCTCGCCAACGATGGCAGCGCCCTGTCCGCACCGGGCACCGTGCAGCTCACCATCACCCCGGTGCCCGATGCGCCCGTGGCGCGCAGTCAGAGCCGCTCCACCCCCGCGGGCCAGCCGCTCTCCCTCACCCTGGAGGGCGACGACCCGGAGGGCGACATGCTCACCTTCAGCGTGGTGACGCAGCCTGCGCACGGAACCCTCTCCGGCACTCCGCCCCAGCTCACCTACACGCCTGCCGCGGGTTTCCAGGGCAGTGACTCCTTCACCTTCCAGGCCAGGGATGCCGCGGACTCCTCCGCCCCCGCCACCGTCTCCATCCAGGTGGTGGCCTCAAGCACTCCGGACGCTGGCACTCCGGACGCTGGCACTCCAGACTCAGGCACTCCAGACTCAGGCACTCCAGACTCAGGCACGCCGGACTCAGGCATTCCGGACTCGCCCAATCCCTCGGAGGGCGGCTGCGGATGCTCGGGCGCTCCCTCTGGCATGTTCCCCCTGGCGCTGCTCGTCCTCCTCGCCTGGAGAGGCCGTTCTCCACGGCGCAGGGAGGCTGAGCGCGGACAGGGGGAATGAGGCAGCCGAGCCCACCTCCCATCGCCGCATCAAGTGAAGTGGAGGGCGCGTCCGGCCCCGGACGGCGAGGAGCGGCTGAGCAGGGCTGTCAAGCTGCTGCTGGAGGAAGCCCGCAGCGCCTCGTCGGAAAGACAGATAGGCCCCGCGGCCTCGCTGTGCACCTGAAGGGAGGGCGGCCTGGGCTGGCGTGTACCCCAAGGGGGCTGCGCGGCCTGTCCACCCGCCGGGCGCACGGCTCAGGCGGCACCTGTCAGCGGCCCTCCTCGGCCCCTGCCACGGGCAGGCCCATCATCCGGTTGCCGGAATCGGGGCGCTCACGGCTGGAACTGGCGCAGGTCCCCATGCGGCGTCCGGCGGAGCTGATCCGAGGTGGCGGTGCTCACGTACGGCGAGCTGGACGCGGAGCTGCAGATCCGGCCGCTGGGGCGGCTGGCGCCCGTGCCGGTCTCCGCATGACCGCGCTCCCCGCGCTCGAAGGCCCGCGCTCCTTGAGGATCGTTTCCGCCCTACGGCAGCCCCTTGACGCAGAGGAAGGCTCCAGGCGTCGGCGATGAGCCGCAGGCAGGCAGCACGGCGCTCCAGGCTGCTGGGGCTGTGGTCACTACCGCTCCGCTCCAGGCTCCTCCGGCGCCACGGTCCAATTGCACGAACCCGAATTGCGCGATGGAGAACCCCGAGGCCTGCTGGCCGTCGATGGGTTGGCTGAACGAGCCGGTGGGCGGCGAGGTGTCCTCCAGGACGCCGCTGTTGCCGACGATGAGCTGCGGCGGGCGGCTGGAGCCTGCGGCGAACGTGAGCGACTCGAAGCGATGCATGTGGCCGGCGAGGCTGAGCGTGAGCTTGGGCAGCAGGGCGGAGCCGGAGGCACTCGCGAAGGCACACTGCAGGGTCCGGTTCATTGCGGCATAGGGCTGCGCCGAGCTGGTGCCAGGTTGGTTGTCGCACGAGTAGGGGGGAGCGGAGCTCGTATCCTCCAACCCCCACGGCGGCCGGTGGCCCATCAGCCAGACGGCTCCGGTGTCATCGCGTCCGAGGCGGGCGGTGATGCTCGCAAATTGCAGGGCGTAGCGGTCGGCGAAGTTGTTGAGCTCGTCGCAGGCGTTGGCCGAGTCCACGACCACCACCGTCAGGCCGTCGAGGGAGATCACCTGCGGAGGGACGAAGACCAGATGTGACTCGACCGGGCCCGTGTTCTGCTGTGGCGGGCAAGAGACCTGGGCGCCGCCCCCCGCGGGTAGGTTGGAGCTGGGGCCGAGAAAGTAGAGCCAGCCCGGTCCGGCATGACTGCACAGCTCGTGGTTGCCGCGCGCGACCACCCAGGGAGCGGCGGAGAGGAGCGGGGCCGCGGGTTGGAAGAAATCGAGCCACCAGGACTCCCAACTGTCGGGGTTGGAGCCTTCGACGCCCGCGGCGGTGTTCTGGCTGTAGTAGGGCGCCTTGAGACCACAGAACTGATCGGTCGGGGCGCCGTCGCCCGCATCGTAGTAGTAGACCTTGTTCTTGACGCCGTTGACGGTTTGCTCGAAGGAACTGGGCGTGCC
>NZ_DASPHO010000611.1:0-10794 GCF_035629615.1 Hyalangium sp.
CGGGTGGGAGGCCACACGCCGGCTCAAGGGCGACGAGCGCACGAAGAACATCCCCGTGGTGGCGCTGACCGGGCATGCCCTGGCCAACGAGCAGGGCGGAGCGCACGAGGTGAAGTGCGATGCCTTCGTCATCAAGCCCTGCCTGCCGGACACCCTGGTGGCGGAGGTGAAGAGGGTGCTGGCAGCCCGTGTCCGGTGAGGAGAGGCCATGGCACGGACGCCGTCCCTCTACCTCTACGGGGTGCTGCGCGCGACGGAGGAGCAGAGCTTCGGTGCCATCGGCCTGGGCACGCCCCCGGCCCTGGTGGAGACGGTGCTGCACGGGAACCTGGCAGCGGTGGTGTCCGAGGGCCCGGCCGGAGTGCCGGATCCGACGAGGGATCACCTGATCGCCCACCAGCGAGTGCAGGAGGCCGTCCTCCGAGAGCACACGCTGCTGCCCGCGGCCTTCGGGCTCACCTTCCGGGACCGCGAGCAGGTGGTGGAGCTGCTGCGCTCAGGTCATGACGCCTTCACGGGGGTGCTGGCACGGCTGGAGGGGCACATCGAGCTGGGGCTCAAGGTGCTCTGGGACCAGGACGTCATCTCCCGGGAGGTGGCCGAGCATGACGCTCAGGCCCTGGTGGAGGAACTGAGGCCCCAGGCCACCGCGGTGCGGGTGGTGAGCCCCCTTGGCGAGCGGATGGTCCTGAATGCGGCCTTCCTCGTGGCGCGCGAGCAGGAGGCGGCCTTCGATGCGAAGGTGCGCTCCCTGGCCGCGCGCTTCGAGCGGCTCGCGCTCCTGTACACCGGCCCGTGGGCGCCCTACCACTTCGCGGACATCCTCCTGCGCCAGGAGCCCGAGACGGCGGAGCTCCCCGAGGACCCGGGCTAGCGCGGGCTCAGCTCCCCGAGGCGATCTTGATGCCCTCGTTCGCCAGCGTGTCGAAGCCGGCGTGGAGCCGGACCCAACCCGCGCTGTGCTCGCTCCGCGCGAAGTACTCGTTCTTGGTGTTCTTCGCGAGGACGAGGAACCCCAGCTCCTTGCCGCCCTTCCGGTACTCCACGCGGACCAGCTCCTCCACCGGTCCGCCTGGCGGCTCCTCTCCCCGGCCGAGCACGTCCATCGCCGCCATCCGCCAGACGCGATCGTGCCAGTTGCGGACGAACTCGTCCGGCTTGTCCGGCGCGCTCTGGGGAGCGATCGTCACAGGCGTCGGAGGCTTGCCGCTCGCGATGAACGTCCGCGAGTTCTTCCCCTGGGAGATGGTGATGGTGTCGTAGTCCCCCTCCTCGAAGGTGTGCAGCCGGCGGTCCACGAGCCGGTTCCCCGCGTTCTCGAAGTCCGTGACAATTGTCGTCACCAGCAGGAAGACCTTGCCGTCCTCGCGCAGCGCGTAGGGCGTTCCCCAAGGTGCCGATGAAGAGGGGCCCGGCAGCGAGAGCACCTGCTCGCGGCCATCCACCGTGAACGTCAGCTTGCGCGGGCTGTTCACCAGCCCCAGCTCCTCGAGCTTCTTCGCGTCCAGCTGGCCCAGCGCCCGCGAGCCCTTCACCGGCGCCAGTCGGCCGAACAGGGCCTCCGCGTTCTGGTTGGCACGCAGCTCACGCGGAGGAGGAGGCGGCGCGGGCGGTGTCGCGGCCTTGGCCGCTCCTTCAGAGGCCAGCGCAGTTCCGCCATCCGCCGTGCCACCGGGCACGCCACCGTCCGCCGTGCCACCGTCCGCCGCAGCCGGAGCGGGCGGCGGAGGCTTGGGCTTCTCCCCGATCAGCACCAGGAGCTTGTCCTCGTCCTTCGGGTCGCGGAACAGCTCCGCGAAGCGCGTCGCATCCTCGAAGCGCACCCGCTGGAGCGCCCGCTTGGAGATGTCCAGCACGGTGATCTCACCGGGCTGTCCCTCCGGCTCTCGCTGCCAGGTGAGATAGGCCGCCAGCAGTCCCGCGACCGCCAGCACACCCTGCAGCGCCACCCCACGCGCGTTCATCGCGCACCTCCTTCCGGCACAGCCGGCGCACGCCGGCCCCGCCGTCGCGTCACGAAGAAGCCCACCGCCAGCACCATCGCCGGCGCCAGGAGCACCGTTGCCCAGAACCAGAGCACGTCCTGCTCGCGCGTGTGCTGGATGGGCACATCCTCCTCACTGGACACCTTGCCGGAGATGGCCTCCTCGCCCGTGAGCCAGCGCAGCGCATCCATCGCCAGGTAGACGTTGCCCAGGTTCGGCAGCACGCCGTCCATCAGCGCGTCCGAGTCACCCATCACCACCGCCCGAGCAGGATCCTTGCCGGTGCCCTTCTTCTGCACCGCCACCACGAGCGGCCAGTTGCGGCGCTCCTCGCCTGGGTCCTCGGTGAAGTTGTTGTTGGGATCCGGGAACGTGGCCTCGTGGGCCCGCACCGTCACGTCCAGGTTGATGCCCTCCGGCGGAGGCATGACGGGCTCGAGCGCGCCCGCCCCCAGCAAGGCCACCGGCCCCTGCCCGCCCAGCTGGGCCAGCGTGGAGACGGAGGGGTGCGAGGAGTAGCTCGCCGTGCCCAGGTTGGTGCGATCGCTCGGCTGGCGCGTGGCCCGGAAGTACACCTGATCGTTGGCGAGCATCGTCTTCAGGTACTTCACCCCGAGCATCCGCAGCAGCTCCTCCTGGTCGGTGCCCTCGGGATCCAGCGCGATCCACAGCCGCCCGCCCTTCTCGAAGTAGTCGCGCAGGGAGGTGACTTCCTCCGGGAGGAAGTCCTTCGTGGGGCCGAGGATGATGACCGCCGCCGCGTCGCGCGGCACCTCCTGGCCCAGCCCCTCGGCGGCGCTCAACGTCTGCACCTCCACGTTCTGCCCGCGCAGCAGCTCCTTGAGCTGCGAGATGCCGGGGCGCGGCGTCTCCCCCGGCGGAGGCTTCGCATCGCCGCGCTCACCGTGGCCCTCCGTGATGTAGACCACGCGCTTCGGCCGAGCCACCGTGAGCAGCCGCTTCTGCACCTCCTGATCCAGCCGCTGGAGCTGCCCACGAGCCCGCTCGATCTCCAGGCCCACCGTGTGGATCTCGCGCTGCTCCCCGCGAGAGAGGACGACGACGCCGTTGGTGGTGACTCCCAGCGTGCGGGCCCGCGCCGGCTCCACGGCCTGGTCCAGCCGCTCCACCTGGAGCTGCGGGGACTCCTTGGCCAGCTCGCGGAAGTACTGCGCCACCGCCTCGCCCACGTCGTTGGCGGGCGGGAAGAAGAGCGTCACCTGCAGCGGCTCTGTGAGGGCGCTCACGATCTTCTTGCTGGAGTCCCCCGGCCGGGCGGTGCGGAAGTAGGACAGGTCCCACGTCACGTCCCGCTGCGTGGCCACGAACATGGCCGAGAAGACGAAGATGAGCACGAAGGACGTGCCCACGCCGGACAAGAGCGCCCCGCGCGCCCGATCCGTCTCCAGCACCGGCGCACGCACCATGGCCGCGGCGGAGGCCTCCAGCAGCGCCAGCGGCAGCAGCGACAGCACCAGCAGCGCCGGGAAGAGCGCCTGGAAGGCCACCGCCAGCTTCGGCGAGGACTGCGACAGCGACGCGCCGAGCACCCGCGCCCCCAGCTCCGACTGAGCCGTGAAGAGCAGCAGCCCGACGAAGCCGATGACGTAGCAGAGCAGCGCCCAGCTCCACAGCACCTTGCGCTCGCCGCTGGCCTGGGCCATCCGCAGCGCGCCCCAGGCAATGAGCGCCAGCAGCAGCACCGTGCGCACCACCACCGTGGCGGTGAGCGCCGTGCCCGCGCCGGCGATTCGCTCGGCAATCAGGCCGAGCACCAGCACCACCGCGAAGGCGATGCTCAAGAAGAGACTGCTGCCTCGGGAGTTCATCGCCACCTCCGGGCTTCGAGCACCCGTGTGGCCCCGAAGAGCGCCACGTAGGTGAGCAACAGGTAGTAGGCCACGTCCCGCACATGCACCAGGCCCCCCTGGAACGGTGGGAAGTGCTGGTTCCAGAGCGACATCGCGCTGAACACACCCGCGAGCGGCTGCTCGGCGATGCGCGCCAGCAGCCAGCACAGGATGAGCCCCACCAGCATCACCGCGGTGAGGATGGCGGCCATGATCTGGTTGCGCGCCAGCGCCGAGCCGAACGTCCCCACGGCCAGGGACGCGCTGCCCAGCAGCAGCAGCCCCAGGTAGCCCGCGAAGATGTGACCCGCGGACACCTTCCCGTGCACGGCGACCAGCAGCGGCATGTAGATCGTGCACGCCAGGTAGATCGCCAGGAAGGCCAGCCCCGCCAGGTACTTGCCCAGGACGATGTCCCGATCCCTCAGCGGGGAGGAGTACAGCAGCGGCAGCGTGCCGGCCTGCCGCTCCTCGGCCAGCAGCCGCATGGAGATGAACACCGAGGCGACGATGGTGAAGCCGCTCGAGTAGTAGAAGAAGTTGGAGAGCACCGTCGCGGAGCGCTCCGCCGCCTTGCCCAGAGCGAACGCGTTGAAGAACAGCCCGTTCAGCGCGAGGATCGCCGCGATGATGATGTAGCCGCTCAGCGAGCGCAGGTACCCCGCCAGCTCGCGGCGTGCAATGAGCAGCGCCTTCATGATGCCACCTCCCGGGGCGACGCCCCGCCATGCCGGGTCAGGCTCAGGAAGATGGACTCCAGCCGCTGCGTGCCGCGATCCAGCCGGAGCAGCTCCAGCCCCGCGCCCACCAGCGCCTGCGCCACCTTGGGCCTCAGGTCCGGAGACACCTCCACGCGCAGGGACAGGAACGCCCCATCCTCCTGCGCCACCGTCACCGGGCCCAGCCCCGCCAGCACCTCCAGGGCCTTCGTCCTATCCCCTCTCACGTCCACTTCGATGGTGCCCCCGCCCAGCTTGCGCGCCAGCTCCTCCTCCGTCCCCTGAGCCACCAGCTGCCCGCCGCTGATGATGAGCAGCCTGTCACACGTCTCGCTGATCTCCGGGAGGATGTGGCTGGACACCAGCACCGTGTGCGTGCCCTTGAGGTTGCGGATGAGCTCGCGCATGCCACGGATCTGCGCCGGATCCAGGCCGCTGGTGGGCTCGTCCAGGATGAGGAAGGCCGGGCGGTGCACCAGCGCCTGCGCCACCCCCACGCGCTGCCGGTAGCCGTGGCTCAGCGTGGAGATGAGCGCCCCGTCCATGTCGCGCAGCGCCGTCTTCTCCTCGGCCTCGGTGACACGCGAGCGAGCCTCGCTCGCCGGCACCCCGCGCAGCTGGGCCACGTAGGCGAGGTACTCGCCCACCGTCATCTCGTCATAGAGCGGCGGCGTGTCCGGCAGGAACCCGATGCGCTTGCGCACCTCGTGCGGATCGCGCACCGCGTCGTACCCGTCTATCACCACTCGCCCTGAGGTAGGCAGGAGCACACACCCGAGAACCTTCAGCGTCGTCGTCTTCCCCGCTCCGTTGAGCCCGAGGAAGCCGATGACCTCACCCTTGTTGATGGTGAAGGCCAGATCTCGAATCGCGGCATGCTCGCCGTAGTACTTCGTGAGCCCTTCGACCTGGATCATCCGGGACCCTCTGTACCTGGGAAAAAGCGCGTCTTAATTCGCGCAGCAATGGCGTTTGTCAAGCTTCATCCGGAGCCGCCGAGTGGGTGAACTCGGGGCCCGCCGTGGTGCGACCCAGCGTGAAGCGCAGGGCGTCCTCCAGTTGGGGGTGCATGAACGGAAAGCCGAGGCGCTCGGCCACCTCGGGGCGGACATGGGTGCTCGAGAGCAGGGTCTCCTTCCCCATCTCGCCGAACAGCGTGCGCACCGCCACCGCCGGCAGCGGGAACACCGCCGGCCGGGAGAGCACCTTGCCCAGCGTGCGGGCCAGCTCTCCCTGGCGCACCGCCTGGGGGGCCACCGCGTTCACGGGCCCTCGCAGCTCCGAGTTGAAGAGGGCCAGGTGGGTGAGCCCCAGCACATCCTCGAGCGAGACCCAGCTCAGCCACTGCTGGCCGCCGGCCACCGGTCCCCCGCCGCCCATGAGGAAGGGGGGCACGAGCTGCGTCAGCGCCCCACCCCGCATGTCCAGCACCACGCCGATGCGCAGGTGCACCACGCGGATGCCCGCCTCCTCCGCGGCCGCCGTGGAGGCCTCCCACTGCCGGCACACGCTGGCCAGGAAGCCGTCGCCCGGAGGGCTCACCTCCGTCACTACGTCATCTCCGCGATTGCCGTAGAAGCCGATGGCCGCGGCGCACACCAGCACCCGGGGCTTCTTCTGGAGGCGGGCGAGCGCCTCGCACAGCACGCGTGTGCCCTGGGTCCGGCTGCGGAGGATGAGCTCCTTGGCCTCGGGCGTCCACCGCTGGGCCACGTTCGCGCCCGCAAGGTGCACCACCGCGTCCACGCCCTCCAGCGCCGCCGTGTCGATCTCCCCCTTGTCCGGGTTCCACGCCACGTCCCCTCGCGCCGGGCTCGCACGCCCTCGCACCAGCCGCCGGACTTTGTGGCCGCCCGTGGTGAGGAAGGGCACCAGCGAGCTGCCCACCAGCCCGGTGGCCCCCGTCACCCCCACCGTGAGCGGCCCCTGCCCCGCGAAGGCCGCGTGCCGCCGCAGATCCTCCCGCGTCACCGCGTGCCGGTACGCGAATGTCTGCTCCAGCCGGCGCCGCACCATGCCGCCCCCCACCGCCTGCCCCGCCGCTCCCAGCGGCAGCCCGTAGACGATCTCGTCCTCCAGCACCGAGGAGGCGGGAGGCTCGGGCCACATGCGGTGCGTGTGCACCCAGCGGGAGAAGGGGCCGGACTCCTGCTCATCCTGGAAGAGCGAGCCCTCGATGTACTTGGAGTGCCGCGCCACCCACGTCTGGCGCACGGGCCCTACCCGCATCCGGAGCTTCACGCGGGCGCCCTCGCGGATGCCGTCCCCGCTGCGCTCCAGCACCTCCAAGGACTCCCAGGCGGGCGTCAGCCGCTCGAAGGCCCCTTCCCGGGCATGCCAGGCGAACAGCTCCGTGGCCGACACCGGCATCCGGCTGCGAGCATCGAACATCCTGGACTTGCTCATGACCCCTCTCGGCCGCGACAGTGAGGCCGCGCATGCTTACCCCGGAGCTCATCGATCGCGCAGTGGAAATCCTTCGGCAGGGCGGTGTCATCGCCCTGCCCACGGAGACCGTGTACGGCCTGGCCGCCAACGCCGAGGATGAGCTGGCCGTGCGCCGCATCTTCGCCATCAAGGGCCGGCCGGCCACCCACCCGCTCATCGTCCACCTGCCGGATGCCGAGGCCCTCCCCCAGTGGGCGAGCGAGGTGCCGGACAGCGCCCTCCGCCTGGCGGCCGCCTTCTGGCCCGGCCCGCTCACCCTGGTGCTCCGGCGCACCTCCCGTGCCACCGACGCCGTCACCGGAGGCCAGGACACCGTCGCCCTGCGCGTGCCCCACCACCCCGTCGCCCTCGCCGTCCTCCGGGCGCTCGGAGGGGGGCTGGCCGCCCCCAGCGCCAACCGCTTCGGCCGCGTCAGCCCCACCACCGCCGAGCATGTGCGCCAGGACCTCGGGGACGAGGTGGACCTCCTGCTCGACGGCGGCCCCTGCACGGTGGGTGTCGAGTCCACCATCGTCGATCTCAGCTCCGGCGAGCCCGCCCTCCTGCGCCCTGGAGGCCTGCCCACCGAGGAGCTGGAGCGCGTCCTCGGGCGCCCGGTTCCTGTACGCACCGCGTCAACCGTGCGCGTCTCCGGCTCGCTGCCCTCCCACTACGCCCCGCGGGTGGGCGTGGTGCTCGTGGAGCCCGCCGAGGCCGTCGCTCGGGCCGAGAGCTTGCGCCTCCAAGGACTCGTGGTGGGCGTGCTCGGCCCGCAGAGCCTGTCCCTCCCGAGAGATCTGCGGCGCTTCGACATCCCCGAGGACCCTGCCGGCGCCGCGCGCCTCCTCTACCTGCGCCTGCGCGAGGCGGACATGGCGGGGCTGGACATGCTCGTGGCGTGCCTGCCCCCCGCGCAGGGCCTGGGACTGGCAGTGAGGGACCGGCTCGCCCGCGCCGCTGCTCCCCGTCCTTCGGACTCTTGAAGCCTCGGGGTAGTCTCCGCTATCCCCGCTCCTGCTTCCTCGTCCGGAGAGTGCCACCTTGAAGCGAAGTCTGCTGAGCCTCCTCCTCCTCGGTGCCCTGGCCGCGTGCAATGACAAGCCGCCCGGCCAGCTCGAGCCCATTCCCCGTCCCGCTGGCTACCAGGAGCCGCCCAAGGAAGAGGCACCCAAGAGGACCGAGCCCGCGCCGGATCCCAACAAGGTGGTGCTGCGCTGGAAGCTCGCCGTGGGCACGCCCGTGGCCTTCCGCCTGGAGGGCACCCCGGAGGCAGGGGGGAGCGCCCTGAAGGCGGTCTACGTCCTCCAGCACCCCCAGTCCGGGGACAACGTGCTTCGCATCGCGCGGAACACGGCTCCGGAGGAGGGCACCTTCAGTGAGCGCGGCTTCATCCTGGATGGGCTCGGCAGCGTGGACCGGAACCTCGCGACGATCCTGCTGGAGCTGCCCAAGGATCCGGTGGGCGTGGGCGACACGTGGACGCTGGGCACCGATCTGGTGAACCCCGAGCCGCTCGGGCCGAACTTCAACTCGAAGAAGTCGGATCGGCGCAACGCCGTGAAGCTCGCCTCGCTCACCCCGGAGGGCGACGATCGGGTCGCCACCCTCGAGTATGAGCTCTCCGAGCTCGTGAGCGGCAGCCTCCCACCCGGTGCGCCGCTCGCCCCGGGCGCCGCCTCGGAGACTTCGCCGCTCAAGGCCGCCCCCGAGAAGGGCAAGGGCAAGGGCAAGAAGCCCGCGACAGCCGTTGATCACCATGACGAGAGGTCGCGGACCCCCCTCGAGATCACCTCCGAGGTGACATTCAAGGGGAGCGGCCAGTTCCTGGTGAAGGCGGGCCGCTGGCGCTCCTGGCAGGGCACGCTCTCCTCGAAGACGCAGGGCTACACACCGGCCCCGGGCAAGTCCCCGGCGCAGGTGCCCCCGGGCACGCTCCGGCTGCAGCTCACCGCGCTGGACTCGGTTCCCGCGGAGCTGCTGCAGCCCGCCGCGAAGAAGTAGCTGCAGGCCCGGCGCCGTCCGCCTCCCGCCCGAGGCGGACGCTCCCGAGGGCCCGGAGCCCCAGGTCCCTCACGGGTTGATTCTTGCCGCAGGGCGCGCGCGGATGACACTCTCCGGCCCTCCTTCTCCCTCGTGAGGGCCCTCCCATGGCGCTGCAGCCCGCTGTGTATCTCCGGTTCGTCCTGGCACTGCTTGTCCTGCACGTGGCGAGCGCGTGTGGCGGCGATCCGCAACCGCCGCCGCCTGAAGAGGACACCTCGGCCCCCACGAGCCGCGCGGAGCCCGCGGGCGGCACCTTCACCTCACCTGTCTCCGTGTCGCTGAGCTGCGACGACGGCGGCGGGAGCGGTTGCTCGGGGACGCACTACACCACGGACGGCTCCACACCCTCGACCAGCTCCTCCCGCTACAGCGCCCCCATCGCCCTCTCGGCCACCACCACCCTGAGGTTCTTCTCGGTGGATGCGGCCGGCAACTCCGAGGCGGTGAAGACGGAGCAGTACACCCTCAATCTGGCCTCGGTCACGGTGACCGCCGCTCCCCAGGGGGGCACGTATGGCTCGGCCCAGACCGTCACCCTCACGTGCAGCGCCAGCGCGGGCTCGAGCTGTGGCTCCATCCACTACACCACGGATGGCTCCACCCCGACGACGTCCTCCCCGGCCTACTCCGCGCCACTCACGGTGAGCACGAGCACCACGCTGCGCTTCTTTGCCACCGACAACCTCGGCCGCGCCTCGGCGGTGGTGACCGAGACATACGTCATCGACCCCACGCCTCCGACGACCACCGCGAGCCCGGCGGGCGGCGCCTACGACTCCGTCCAGAGCGTCACCCTGAGCTGTGACGACGGGACGGGCTCGGGCTGTCAGGCCACCTACTACACGACGAATGGCAGCACGCCGACCCCGAGCTCGAGCATGTACACCGGCCCCATCCTCATCGACCGGCCCCTGACGCTGAAGTTCTTCTCGGTAGACCGGCAGGGCAACGCCGAGCCGGCGAAGAGCGAGGACTACACCTTCACCACCGACGTCACCCCGCCCACGACGACGGCCAGCCCGGCCGGGGGCGTGTACCCCACGGCGCAGAATGTCACGCTCACCTGCGATGACGGCGCGGGCGGCTCCGGCTGCGCGAACACGTACTACACAACGGACGGGAGCACTCCCACCCCGTCCTCTCCTCGCTATACGAGCCCGATCTCCATCAGCGCCCACACCGTGGTGAAGTTCTTCTCGGTGGACCAGCTCGGCAACAGCGAGGCTGCGTCCGTGAAGAGCGTGTCGTACTTCATCGGCCAATCGCCGGCCTCTACCTCCGCCCAGATTGCCGCCGTGCGCGCCGCGGCCGATGGCGCGCTGAACCAGTCCATCGAGCTGGCGCTCGTCACCTACAAGAAGCCGCCGGTCGGCTCCGACGCCGCGGGCTTCTTCCTCCAGGCCGAGCCCTCTGGCCCAGCCCTCTTCGTGGCGGTGTCCCCCAGCACCCTCAATCCCGTGCCCTCGGCCGGAGACCGGGTGACGCTGGTGGCCACGCAGAAGGCCACGGTGAGCGGCAGGGTGCATGTGACAGCCGTCACCGGCTTCCTCCGCAATGGCACCGGCGAGTCAGTGGAGCCCCTGCGGACCGATGTGACGGGCGTTGACCTGCCCGCCTCCGTGGACACCTACGAGAGCGAGCTCATCGCCATCCGCGGCACGCTGCTGGACACCTTCGCACCGTCTGGCGCGGGGCACGTCGCCGCCACCCTGTCCACCACCGGCACGCCCAACAACAGCAACCTCCAGCTGCGCCTGCCCAACTCCCTGC
>NZ_DASPHO010000612.1:0-12060 GCF_035629615.1 Hyalangium sp.
GTTCGTCATCAGCACCGATCGCGCACGCCTGGACGTGGCGGCTGTGCACCACCTGCTCTCCCACTCCTACTGGTCACCGGGGATTCCCCTGGACGTCGTGCGGCGCTCCATCGAGCACTCGCTGCCCTTCGGCCTGTATCGCGGCGCCGAGCAGGTGGGCTTCGCTCGCGTGACGACCGACTTCACCACCTTTGGGTACCTGGCGGACGTCATCCTCGCCGAGTCCGTGCGCGGGCGGGGGCTCGGCACGTGGCTGATGGAGACGGTCTTCAGCCACCCGGATCTGCAGGGCTTCCGGCGGTGGATGCTCGCCACGCGGGACGCGCATGGCCTGTACGCGAAGTTCGGCTTCACCCCGCTCAAGTCTCCCGAGCTCTTCATGGAGAAGTGGGATCCCGAGATCTACCGGCGCAGCCAGGGCTGAATGCGCCCCGCGATCACGGTCAGCCCTGACAATCCGTGAAGTCCCAGTGTGCCTGGAAGTTTAAACGGGGACTGAAGCGCTCCGGACTCGAAGGAGTGCCGCGCATCGTCACAGAAGCCGACTAGAATCGAGCCCCTCATGGCTGAAAAGCTCGGTGCGCTCCTGGTCCGCAAGGGCCTCATCAACCCAGGCCAGCTCGACGAGGCCCTGAAGGCCCAGATGATCTACGGGGGCCGGCTGGGGACGAACCTGGTCGACATGGAGTACCTGGACATCGAGACCCTGGGGGCGGTGCTCGCGGAGCACACGCGCTATCCGCAGGCCACGATCGCCGAGTTCGAGGCCGTGACGTCAGCCACGCTCAGCGTCATCACGGCGGCACTGGCCGAGAAGCACTTCGTGTTCCCGCTCGCGGTGGATGGGCGCCGCCTGAAGGTGGCGATGGCGAGCCCCTTCGACATGGCGGCGGTGGACGATCTGTCGTTCACCACCGGCTTGCGCGTCATCCCGTGCGTCGTGCCCGAGCTGCGGCTCTACTACTACCTGGAGAAGCGCTACGGGATCGTCCGCCCGGAGCGCTACATCAAGCTGGATCCCGAGGCCACCAGGTCCGGGCCTGGGGCGCGGCTCCCAGGAGGGACGCCCATCACGACGGCCGCGGGAGCTTCCGGCGGTGCCCCGCAGCAGCCTCGTCCACCCGCTCCCGGTGCGGCCCAGCCCGGGGGAATGTTCGGCGGGCTCGCTCCCGGCCAGTTCCTGAGTGAAGACGGGGAGACCGGTGAGCAGAAGCCTCAGCCTGCGCGGCCCGTGCCGCAGCTGGCCTCCCTGGGGGATGGGCCATTGGAGCTGGAGCCCGAGAGAGGATCGATCGGAGGGCTCGAGCCTGGGCAGTACCTGAGCGCGGATGATGACGATCAGGCTCAGCCTGCCGCGGCGCCTCCGATCCGGGAGGCGCCTCCTGCGCCCCAGGCCGCGGCCCCGGGGAGGCCGCCTGGAGCAGCCGCACAGCCTGGCGTTGCTGGAGCTCAGCCGCCGGGTCCTGCTGCGCGTCCCGGGGGTTCTCCTGGCTTGCCGCCTCAGGCCAGGCCGTCCATCGCCCAGGCGGGCACGCCCCAGGCGGCGGGCCCTGCCGCGCCTCCCGGAGATCCGCGGACGATGACGCCGCCCGGCGCGACGATGCGACCGCCGATGCCGCAGCAGCAGGGCACGCCGATCGGTACGCCTGTGATGGCAGGGGCACCGGCCGCGCAGCACCCGGCGGCTGCGGCCCGTCCAGCAGCGGGGGCAGCTCCCGCGGCTGGAGCTCATCCGACGACGGGGGCGCATCCCGCGGCGGGGGCGCATCCGGCGACGGGCTTGCATCCGGCGATGGCTCCCCAGGCACATGCGCCGGCCGCAGGGGCCGCTCCTGTCCCGGGGGCACCCCAGCAAGCCCATGCGCCTCGTCCCGGTCCCACAACGCTGACAGGCGTCAACCCGGGGCTTCAGCCGGGCGCTCCAGGTGCGCCGCCCCAACGAGCCCCGGCCCCCGCCTTGCCGCAGCAGCCTCCTGCCGGCGCTCCGAGGCCCCTCACTCAGGCGCCTATCCCAGGGCAGCCTCAGGCGGCAGCGGCGCCTGTGCCACCGGGGACGCGGCCGACGCAGGCACCTCCCGTCCAGGCTCCACAGCCCGCGCGTCAGACGATGGCGGGAGTGCCTCCTGGCGCGCAGCCGGTGCCTGCGGGCGCGCCGCATGCGCCGGTGCCGGGACACCCGGTGCCTGCGGGAGCGCACCCTTCCGCCGCATCGGCTGGCATGCAGCAGCCGCCCACCGGCGCGCATTCAGCCCCTGTGCCGCCGGGGACTCCGCCCGTGCAGGCCGGAGCGCATCGCCCTGCCGGGCCCCCCGGGACTCAGCCGGCGCAGGCGGGAGCGCACCCTGCGGCTGTGCCGCCTGGCGCACCCCCAGTCTTGGCAGGAGCGCAGCATGTGCCGATGCCGCCTGGCGCGCAGCACGTCCACCAGCCCGGCATGACTCAGCCGCCCATTCCGCAGGGCGCGCAGCAGGTGCAGGCGGCTCCTCGGCCGCAGGTACCCATGCCCTCGCCCGCAGGAGCGCCTCAGCCGCCTCCGGCCGGGCTGGCACAGGGAGCTGTTCCAGGGGCGATTCCTCGAGCGCCTCAGGCTGCCGCACAGCCGATCGCGGGAGCGGCGCCGAGACCCGCGACGATTGCGCCTGTTCCCCCGCAGCAGGGGACCGCGCCAGTTCCTCCCGCACGGCCGCCTTCTGCTGGGGGGCCAGCCATGCCGATTCCCTCCGGTACGCCGGCTGCGCAAGGTTTGGCAGGCACGACCTCGCCGCCCGTACCGATGCCTCCCATGGCGACCCGGCCGCCCATCCCCGTGGCTTCCCCGGGAGTGGCTGCACCCGCGGGAGCTCCCGTCGGGCTCCATCCACAGGCCGCTCCTCATCCCGCGCCCGCGGCCCGCCAGGAGCGTCCCAGCAACTCCGGCCTGCCCGCCCCAGGTGCGCAGCCCGCGATGCCCGCGGCCCGTCAGGAGCGTCCCATCAGCTCCGGTCAGCCTGCCGCGGGGGCGCAGCCCGCTGTGGCCTCCGCGCCAGTCGCTTCAGCGCCACCCGTGGCACTGCCCTCTGCTCCTCCCGTGCCGGCTCAGCCAGGTGGGTCCCAGGGGCAGGCGGTTCCAGCGGCGATGGGGACGCGCCCCCCGGTCCCGGTACCCGCCATGGCGCCTGCCGGCTCGCGTCCGACGAGTCCCCCAGTGGCGGCCTCCGCCCATCCTCCTCCCTCGCAGCCTCCGGGCCTGACTCCCACAGGAGCGTCGGCACAGCGCTCGTTGACTCCCGCTGCGATGCCCGCAGTTCCAGCCGCTTCGGCTCCTGGGGCTGTGATGCCTCCGCAGGTGGCTCCCTCCGCCGCTCCCGCACCGCCGAGGACCTTTCCCGTACCCGCTGTCTCCGCGACTCCGGCTCCGGTGCCGCTGCCGCCTGTTCCTGCCGCCCGGCCGATTCCAGGGGGAGCGATGGCTGCTGACGCGGCGGCTCGCTTGGGAGCGCAGGCTGGCAACGCTGCCGCGGTGAAGCCTGGGGCGAAGGCCTCGGCCGGGCAGGAACTCTCCCCCTCGGTGGAGATCTCGGTGGAGGAAACCGCTTCGCTGGAGGAGCTGGCTCCCTCCGAGGAGAGCGAGGCCATCGACGTTGAGGATGTCTTCGAGCCCGAGGAGGAGCTCGAGGAGATCGAGGAGACGCAGGCCTCGGCGCCTCCCGTTCCCGACGCTTGGGAGATGTCTCCGGCACCGGTCACCCCTGCGGCGAAGAAGGACGCGAGCCCGGCGCCGGATGTCCGGGCCTTGGAGGGCTCACAAGAAGAGGCCGCAGAAGAGCTGCCCGTCGCGCTGGTCGACGAGGCTCCTCTCGAAGCGCCTGTGCTCGCGGCCGACGCGGTGGCTGAAGAGACGCCGGTGTTCTCGGTCGAAGAGGTCTCCGAAGAGGCACCGGTGTTCTCGGTCGAAGAGGTGGCCGAGGAAGCGCCAGCGGTGGCGATCGAAGAGGTGTCGGCTGAGGAACCGGCCGTGTCAGCCGAAGAGCTAGCAGCGGAAGCGCCCCTCATGTTGTCGGAGGAGGTGGCGACCGAGGAGCCAGCCGTATCAGCCGGCGAAGTGGCGGTGGAAGCCCCCGTCATGCTGGCCGAGGAGCTAGCCGAGGAGCCAGCCGAGGAGCCAGCCGAGGAGCCAGCCGAGGAGCAGGCGGCGTCGGCTGAAGCGGTGGTGGCGGAAGCTCCCATCATGCCAGCGGAAGAGGTGGTGGCGGAGGCCCAGGTCGCGGTGGTGGGCGAGGTGGTTGTGCAAACGTCGAGGCCGCCGGTGGACCTGGGTGAGCTGCCGCCCGCACCCGAGGAGCCGATGCAACTCGCGGCGACTTGGGAGTTCATGGACATGGCCCAGTCGGGGCATGCACCTGAAGCGCCAGTGGAGGATCGCGGGCTGGAACTGGAGACTGAAGCGCCCTCGATGCCCGATGACACGGGCAGCACGGAGGACGAGGTGGCACTGGCTCCAACCTGGGACTTCGTTCCGCAGTGGAAGCCCGAGGAGGAGGCCGCGAAGAGCGAGCCGAGTGCACCTGCCGAACCTCCTGCGGCGCCAGTGGCCGCTGCTCCCAAGACCCCAGCGCCTATACCCCCTGCGGCGCCAGTGGCCGCTGCTCCCAAGACCCCGGCCCCTGTTCCTGTGGCGACCCCGGATCTCACGGCCACGGGCAAGTATGGCATTGAGACCGCGCAGCCCACGATGACGGGCAAGTACGGCACCGTGAGCGCGGATCCCAAGCTCCCGAACCCGTTCGATATCGAGATCGACGAGCCAGAGAAGACGGGCCTCTTTGGAGTCGTGCGTTCGGAGCCGGAAGCCCCGGAGACGGCCAAGTACGGGATCGCCAGCGGGCAGCCTGTGACGACAGGCAAGTCGGGCCTCGGGCCGCCGGATCTGAGCGCCGCCACGGAGGAGCCAGCGCTCCCCGGCCCAGGACTCCCCGCGGAGCCGCTAGAGCCGGATGCCGATCCCTTCGCGGCGTTCGCGGCCGAAGAGGCCGCGAGGACCACCCCCGCGGCGCCTGAACCGGCGGACGGGGCGAGCACCAAGCCTGCTCGGCCCGGAGGCCCTCGTGAGGGCTCAGGCTCCCAGAGCTGAGACACCCGGCACACTGCCGCGAGGCTGAAAAGAAGAAGGGCCCCGGAGCCATGCTCCGGAGCCCTCACTTCACGCGCTCAGGCGCGGCTCAGCTGCAGCCACTCGTAGCGCCGCAGTTGGAGCACTTGTGGCAGGCACCACTGCGGACCATGATCTCGCCGCAGGTGTGGCAAGGCGGTGCGTCGGCCTGGTCGAGCCACGTGCGCTTCGGCCCCGCCACCACCGGCAGCCGCGCGACGGTCTGCGGGGGCTTCGCCTCCGGAGCCGGCTTGGCCTCGAGCGCCACCTCCGCCACCTCCAGCTGCTCGCTCGGCAGGAACTTCAGCGCCAGCCAGCGGAAGATGTAGTCCGTGATCGACTTGGCGATCGGGATCGACGGGTTACCGGTGAAGCCGCTCGGCTCGTAGCGGGTGTGGCTGAACTTGTCCACCAGCACCTGCAGCGGCACGCCGTACTGGAGCGCCAGCGACACGGAGGTGGCGAAGCTGTCCATCAACCCGCTCACCACCGAGCCCTCCTTCGCCATCACCACGAAGAGCTCGCCCGGCGTGCCATCCTCGTACATGCCCACCGTCAGGTAGCCCTCGTGGCCGCCGATGGAGAACTTGTGGGTGATGGACTGCCGCTCGTCCGGCAGCCGCCGCCGCATCGCCTTCGGCTCGGGCTTCACCGCCGGCTCGACAGCGACGGTCATCGTCGGCGTCGGCTTGGTGTCCTTCACCTGCTCCTTCGAGGTGTTCAGCGGCTGCGTCCGCTTGCACCCGTCGCGGTACACGGCGATGGCCTTCAGCCCACGCTTCCACGCTTCCACGTACGCCTTCTCGATGTCCTCCACCGTCGCGTTCGACGGCATGTTCACCGTCTTCGAGATCGCCCCCGACAGGAACGGCTGGCACGCCTCCATCATCTGGATGTGTCCCATCCACCCGATGCTGCGCTGCCCCTTGGTGGGCTTGAAGGCGCAGTCGAACACCGGCAGGTGCTCGGACTTGAGGTGCGGCGCGCCCTCGATCGTCTCGTGCTTGTCCAGGTACCCGATGATGTCCTGCGCCTGCGTCTGCGGGTAGCCCAGCTTCTCCAGCGCCAGCGGCACCGTCTGGTTGACGATCTTCAGCATGCCGCCGCCCACCAGCTTCTTGTACTTGATGAGCGCGATGTCCGGCTCGATGCCCGTGGTGTCGCAGTCCATCATGAAGCCGATGGTCCCCGTGGGCGCCAGCACCGTCACCTGGCTGTTGCGGAAGCCGTGCTCGGAGCCCTGCGCCAGCGCCTCGTCCCACGCCGACTGCTGCGCCGCGTACAGCTCCGCGCCCACGCCCTCGGCCGACAGCTGGTAGGCCGCCTTGCGGTGCTTGCGGATGACGCCCTGCATGGGCTCGGCGTTCTTCGCGTAGCCGGCGAAGGCGCCCAGCCGCTCGGAGATGCGCGCGCTCATCGAGTACGCCTGTCCGCACATCAGCGAGGTGATGGCCCCCGCATAGTTGCGGCCCTCGGCCGAGTCGTACGGCAGGCCCGTGGCCATCAGCAGCGCGCCCAGGTTCGCGTAGCCCAGCCCCAGCGGCCGGTAGTCCAGGCTGTTCTTCGCGATCCGCTCCGTCGGGTACTTGGAGGAGCCGACGATGATCTCCATCGCCAGCAGCAGGACGTCCACCGCGTGCCGGAAGGCAGTGACGTCGAAGTCCCCGTCGATGGTGCGGAAGTGCATCAGGTTCAGCGACGCCAGGTTGCAGGCCGAGTCATCCAGGAACATGTACTCGGAGCACGGGTTGGACGCGTTGATGCGCGCCGTGTTCGAACAGGTGTGCCAGGCGTTCACCGTGCTGTCGAACTGGAGGCCCGGGTCTCCGCACAGGTGCGCCGCCTCGGCGATCTCGCGGAACAGCTCGCGGGCCCGGAAGGTGTCCATGGGCCGCCCATCCTTCACCGCGCGCGTCGTCCACGCCCCGTCATCCACCACCGCCTTCATGAACTCGTCGGTGACGCGCACCGAGTTGTTCGAGTTCTGGAAGAACACGGACGAGTACGCCTCGCCGTTGAAGGACGGATCGTACCCGGCGTCAATGAGCGCCCAGGCCTTCTTCTCCTCCTGGGCCTTGCAGCGGATGAAGTCCAGGATGTCCGGGTGCTCGGCGTTGAGGATGACCATCTTCGCCGCGCGCCGCGTCTTCCCGCCGCTCTTGATGACGCCGGCGAACGCGTCAAAGCCCTTCATGAAGGACACCGGGCCAGAGGCCGTGCCGCCGCCCGCCAGCAGCTCGCGGCTGGCGCGCAAGGAGGAGAGGTTGCTGCCCGTGCCCGAGCCGTACTTGAAGAGCATCCCCTCCGTCTTGGCCAGCGTGAGGATGGACTCCATGGAGTCCTCCACGGAGTTGATGAAGCAGGCCGAGCACTGCGGGTGCGTCTCCACGCCCACGTTGAACCAGACGGGCGAGTTGAAGGCCGCCTTCTGCCTCAGCAGCAGGTGCGTCAGCTCGGCATGGAAGGTGGCGCGGTCCGTCTCCAAGGCGAAGTAGCCGCCCTCCACGCCCCACGCCGTCAGCGTGTCCACCACCCGGGCCACCAGCTTGCGCACGCTGCCCTCGCGATCGGGCGTGCCGGGCGTGCCGCGGAAATACTTGGAGGCCACCACGTTGGTGGCCAGCATGGACCAGGACTTGGGCACCTCGATCTGCTTCTGCTCGAAGACCACGCGCCCGTCCTCACCGGTGATGCCCGCGGAGCGGTACTCCCAGGCCAGCTCATCGGCCGGATCCACCCCAGGCGTCGTGAAGAAGCGCTGCACCGTCAGCCCGGTGGCAGGACCCTTGGACTTCCTCGCCCCCTTCTTCCCGTTGACCGCCGGCTTCAACCCCAGATCCTTCTCCATGGACCTTCCTCCGCTGCTGCGCTGGATTCACTAAAAGTGTGGATGCAAAATTTTGCAGAACGCCTAAGCCCGCGAGATCCCTGAGGGATCAATGATCAGCGGGAGACACCGCCGAGCGGCGGAGCAGGGGCCTGCTGGACCGGAAAAGCGACGCCCGAGAGCGGAGACAGGAACCCGCGCGGAAGACCCACCCGGTCCGAACTTCGAACCCCATATCCTGTATCCCTCGCTATCCCACACCCTATGGATGGGGGGCGTTGCCTGGTTGTCACCCCACAATGCTCGGCTGGCCAGGAACCGGGCGGAGCAGGCAGGGGGCGCGGTTGTAGCGCCGAGTGACAAAAAACGTCAAGGTGCGTCGCATGGAAAGTCGTCATATGGCAAGTCATGTATGGTCACACTGGAGGTCTGACTTTGATCACCAGGTGATATTTGCTGTGAGTCTGGTCATGACCTGCTGGGTTGCCTAGTCCCCGGGCTGTGGATGGGGAGGGGGCCTGTGCGCGCGGTGGTCGCTTTCGGACAGGGCCTACGTTAGGAGGAGGACGTCATGTCACCTCCCTTCCAGCGCCATGTCTTTGTGTGTACGAACCGCCGTCCCGATGGCCACCCCAAGGGGTGCTGTGCGACCAAGGGGAGCGAGGAGATCCGGGCCGCCTTCAAGGTCGAGCTGGAGAAGCGCGGCATCAAGGGGCAGATGAGGGCCAATGCCGCCGGGTGCCTGGACACGTGCGCCTTCGGGCCCTCCGTCGTCGTGTACCCGGAGGGGGTGTGGTACGGCGGCGTGAAGCTGGAGGACGTGCCTACCATCGTCGAGGAGCACCTGATCGGTGGGCGTCCGGTGGAGCGGCTCCTGATGAAGTTCGCGAGGAAGGAGCCGAAGCCCGTCGAGCTCAAGGTGGGCGAGCCGAAGCCGTGATCCAGTTCTACGCATATCCAACAATTACGGGATATGCGTACTTTCCTAGGACTGGTCGCCGCGAGCCTCGTGCTCCTGGCCTGTGAGTCTCAGACAGACATCTCCCTGGCGGACGCCGAGGCCCCGCTCCGTCCGCTCCAAGGGCGCAAGGGGTTCGTCACCGGCTCCCGGCTGTTGAAGACGGAGAAGGCGCTCCCAGGCCGGTACATCGTCGTCCTGGAGGACAAGGCCGCTCTGCAGGCGCCGCCGCAACGCCTTGCGTCAGAGCTGGCCACGCACCATGGGGCGGTGGTCGGGCGAGTGTTCTCCCATGCCCTCAGAGGGTTCACCGCGACGATGCCGGAGGCCAGCGCCCTGCGCCTGAGCACGGATCCGCGCGTGCGCTACGTCGAGGAGGATGGCGAGGTCCACCTCGAGGGAATGCAGGCAGGAGCGACCTGGGGCTTGGACCGCATTGATCAGCGAGATCTGCCGCTGGACGAGATCTACGCCTACAACCTCACGGGCAGCGGGGTTCATGCCTATGTGATCGACACGGGCATCCGGATCACCCATGCCGAGTTCGGCGGACGGGCTGTGCACGGCTACGACGCCATCGGCGACGGCAACGGTTCGAATGACTGCCATGGCCATGGCACCCATGTGGCGGGAACGATCGGCGGCAGCACCTATGGCGTTGCCAAGGGGGTGACCCTCCACGCAGTGCGCGTGCTCGACTGTGGCGGCTCTGGCGCCTGGTCCCAGGTCATCGCCGGCGTGGACTGGGTGACGGCCCATCATGTGAAGCCCGCGGTGGCCAACATGAGCCTGGGGGGCAGCGCGACGCAGGCCCTGGACGACGCGGTGACGAACTCGATCAACGCCGGGGTCTCCTACGCCATCGCGGCCGGCAACAACGGTGGCAATGCGTGCTCCATCTCTCCTGCGCGGACTCCGGCGGCGATGACGGTCGGCGCGACCGACTCCACGGACGCCCGAGCCTGGTTCTCCAACTACGGCGTCTGCGTGGACCTCTTTGCGCCGGGTGTGAACATCACCTCGGCTTGGAATACCAGCGATACGAGCACGAACACGATCAGCGGCACCTCCATGGCCACTCCGCATGTGGCCGGCGCGACCGCGCTCTACCTGGAGGGCAGCCCCACCGCCACGCCCGAGCAGGTTGCGCTCGGGCTCTACGGCACCACGACGGCGGACAAGGTCTCCAACCCCGGCGTGGGTTCGCCGAACAGGATGCTGTACTCCGGCTGCACGGGGTCGAGCGACTCCGTGCCCCCGCAGGTGGCTCTCACCTGGCCCACGGGTGGAGCACCGCTGAGCGGCACGGTGACCCTGGCCGCCAGCGCCACGGATGACGTGGGCGTCGTGAGGGTCGAGTTCTTCCTCGGCACTCGCTCGCTCGGCACGGACGCGACGGCGCCCTACGAGCTGCTCTGGGACAGCGCCACCGCCAGCAACGGCCCCGGAGTCCTCACTGCCAAGGCGTACGACGCAGGCTGCAACCAGAGCGCGAGCACGGCCGTGGCCGTGACCATCGAGAACGCTGGCAATGCGAGCTTCGACACGCAGTGGCAAGTGCCCACCTGCGGGCTCGTCGGCAGCCGGTGTGACTCGGTATGGCTGCTGGAGGGGAGGGCGGGGCTCGGCCCCGAGCTTCACGCTCCGAACACGCTGGGCGGCACCTGCGCGGATGGGACGGCGGGGACCTATCGCTCCAGCCCCTCGCTGGACCGGCTCGTGGTCTCCCGGGGCGATGGCAGCGCGTTCGCAGCGGGCAAGGAAGTGACGATCCAGGCGACGATCTGGGCTGGCGCGAGCTTCTCGTCGGAGGCCCTGGACCTCTTCTCGGCACCCGATGCGAGCAACCCTGCCTGGACCTTGCTCATGACCTTGCGGCCTACCCGGAGTGGTGCGCAGGTCCTCTCGGCCACCTACCTCCTCCCAACGGGGCGCATGCAGGCGCTGCGAGGCGTGTACCGCACCTATGGCAGCGCTCAGTCCTGCACCTCGGGCACCCTCAACGACCACGACGATCTGGTCTTCGAGGTGGGCCAGGAGACGGATGTCTCTCCGCCTGCGGCGGTGATCACCTCTCCCGCGCCGGGGGACACCGTGGAAGATCTCGTCACCGTCTGGGTGGAGGCGAGCGACAACTTCGGAGTGGCGCGCATCGAGCTGTATGACGGTGCGACCCTCATCGACACCGACACCGCGCCGCCTTTCTCCTTGAGGTGGAACACGGGCGGAGCGCCCAATGGCCCTCACACCCTGACCGTGCGGGCCTACGATGCCGCTGGCTTCAGGACCACGTCTGCACCTGTGGACGTGATCGTCGACAACGACATTGACCGGCCGCAGGTGGCCTTCCTCTCGCCCGCTGAGGGGACGACCGTGAGCGAGACGATCGTCCTGGAGGCCAGCGCCAGTGATGACCGGGGTGTCGTTCGCGTCGACTTTCTCCGCGGCGAGAGCTTCATCGGCAGCGCCACGACGCCGCCCTATACCCAGAGCTGGAGCACCCGCTCGGTGACCAACGGCTCCCACGCGCTCTTCGTGAGGGCCTATGACGAGGCTGGTAACTCCACCACGTCGGGACCGCTGACCTTGCTGGTGGACAACGATCTCTTCCCGCCGACGACAGCCCTGACCTCGCCAGCCGAAGGAGCGGCCCTGAGCGGGGGAGTGGCCCTCGAGGCCTCCGCGAGTGACAACCGGCAGCTCGTGCGGGTGGAGTTCTATGTCGACAACGTCCTGGTCGGGACGGACACCTCGGCGCCCTACGGGATGACGTGGGACACGGCGCTCGGGACAAACGGCAGCCACACGCTGACGAGCAAGGCCTATGACGGCGCGGGCTACTCGGCGACGAGCACTCCCGTCAACGTGACGGTGAGCAACCCGGGCACCGCGGACTACGATCCGTTCTTGGGAGCCCCGAGCTGCACCACGGCGACGGACCGCTGCGGCACGACGACCCTGCTGCGGGGACGGGGCGGCGTCGGCCCGGAGCGGAACGCGCCGAACACCTTGGATGGGTGCGTCGACGGAGCGGGCGGCTCCTACCGCTACTCGCCGTCCATCGAGCGGCTCGCCGTGGTGCGGGCGGACGGGACGGCCCTGGCCGTCGGGAAGCGGGTTCGGATCGACGTCGACCTCTGGGTCTAC